>JBKJTJ010000067.1:0-6418 GCA_046590855.1 Actinomycetota bacterium | reverse complement strand
GGCCGGCAGGCCCTCGGCGATCTTGCGACCGAACTCCAGGACGACGATGCGGTCGGTCACTCCCATGACCAGCCGCATGTCGTGCTCGATCAGCAGCACCGTGAACCCCTGGTCGCGGACGCGCCGGATCAGGTCCATCAGCTCGCGCTTCTCGGCCGGGTTGAACCCGGCCGCCGGCTCGTCCAGGCACAGCAGCGCGGGGTCGGTGGCCAGGGCCCGCGCGATCTCCAGGCGCCGCTGGTCGCCGTACGGCAGGTTGCGCGCCAGCTCGTCGGCCCGCGGCGTCAAACCCATGAACTCCAGCAGCTCGAGCGCGCGGTCGCGCCCTTGCGCCTCCTCGCGCCGGTGCTTGGGCAGTCGGAACAGCGCGCTGCCCACGCCGGTGCTGTGCTGGGCGTCCGCCCCGACCAGGATGTTCTCCAGGGCGGTCATGTTGCCGAACAGCCGGATGTTCTGGAACGTGCGGGCGATGCCGAGCTTGGTGATGGCGTGCTTCTTGCGCGCCCCCAGCGCCTCGCCCTTGAACATCACCTCGCCGGACGTCGGCTGGTAGACGCCGGTCATCGCGTTGAAGCAGGTGGTCTTGCCGGCGCCGTTGGGCCCGATCAGCCCGAGGATCTCGCCGGGCTTGATGTCGAACGACACCCCGTCGAGGGCGACGACACCACCGAACCGCAGGGTGACGTCGCGCATCTCGAGCAGGGGTCCGGACGTCGCGTCGAGGTCAGGCACGCGCGGCACCGCCTTCCAGCTCGCCGAGCGTCTCGTCGACCTGCTTGGCCCGCACGCTGCGGCTCGCCGGCCACAGGCCCTGCGGGCGGAAGTTCGCCAGCAGCACCAGCAGGATCCCGAACACCAGCACCCGGAAGTCGGCGAACGGGCGGAACAGCTCGGGCAGGAACGAGACCACGATGGCGCCGACGATGACCCCCTTGCGGTTGCCCGCGCCGCCGACGACGACGGCGGACAGGAACAGGATCGACAGCAGCAGCAGGAACGACTGCGGGTTGATGAAGGCCTGCTTGGTCGCGAACAGGGCGCCCGAGAGGCCCCCGACGAACGCGCCGATCATGAACGCGAGCAGCTTGAACTTGAAGGTCGGCACACCCATCAGCTCGGCCGCGTCCTCGTCCTCGCGGGTCGCCTCCCACGCGCGTCCGACGCGGCTGTTCTGCAACGCCTTGTCGGCGGCGATGATGAGGAAGACCAGCGTGAGAGCCAGCCAGTAGTACGGGATCTGGTCGAGGACCCCGAACTTCAGGAACGTCGTGGTGTTACCCAGGTCGACCGTGGCGATCGCGCCGTTCCAGGTCAGGTGCGGCAGCTTGAACAGCTCGACGCTGGGCGGACGCGGCACGCTGCTGATGCCCGCGTTGGCGCCGAGCCACTTGAGGTTGATGGCGGTCAGCCGGATGATCTCGCCGAACCCGAGCGTCACGATGGCCAGGTAGTCGCCGCGCACCCGAAGGGTGGGCGCGCCCAGGAGCAGGCCCGAGAACATCGCGATCAGCGCGGCGAGGGGCAGCAGCAGCAGGAACGGCAGCTTGCCGTGCAGCGACCCGCCCACCGCGACGGTGTAGGCGCCCACCGCGTAGAAGCCGACGTAGCCGAGGTCGAGCAGGCCTGCGTACCCGAGCACGACGTTGAGGCCGAGCGCCACCAGCACGTAGGTCGCGACGGTGAACAGCACGGCACCGAAGTCGCTGCCGGACGGCGTGATGTACGGCGGGTTCAACAGCGGCAGCAGGTACAGGAACAGACCGAACAGCAGCATCAGGAGGATCTTGACCGGCTTCGGCAGCGCCGCCGTCCGTGCCCCGATCCCACCGAACCGCGAGGCGCGAGTCGGCTGGGTACGGCCACCCACCGGCGCGGCGGGACTGGGGGTCTCAGCTGGAGTGCTCATGCGCGTGACCTTCCGAGGGACTCACCGAGCAGGCCGGTGGGCCGGAACAGCAGGATGACGACGAGCAGCAGGAACGCGACCACGTCCTTCCACTGCGTGCCGATGAGCGCTGAACCGTAGTTCTCGGCCAGGCCGAGGACGAAACCGCCGAGCAGGGCACCGCGGACGTTGCCGATACCACCCAGCACCGCCGCGGTGAACGCCTTGACGCCGAGGAGGAACCCGGCGTTGTACTTCGTCACGCCGATGCGCATCAGATACAGCAGCGACGCAGCGCCGGCCATGATCCCGCCGAGGAAGAACGTGATCTGGACGACGCGGTCCTTGTTCACGCCCATCAGCGCCGCGGACTCGGAGTCCTGCGCGACGGCCCGGATGCCGCGGCCAAGCCGCGAGCGGCGGATGAACTGGTCGAGCGCCACCATCATCGCGATGGCGGAGACCAGCACGAGCAGGTCGATGTTGGTGACGTTGTAGTCACCGACCGAGAAGGCCGTGGAGGTCTCGACCGGGTTCGGGAAGCGAGTGTTGTCGCGCGCTCCCCCGACGTACCTGGCCAGCAGGTCGTCGAGGCCGAACCAGCCGGCGATCCGGTCACGCAGTCCGATGATCTCGGAGAGCACGAAGCTGGCGCCGATGGCGCTGATCAGCGCGATCAGCGGCGGAGCGTTGAGCCGGCGCAGCCTGCGGTAGGCGACCCGCTCGACGGTGAGCGCGATCCCACCGCTGACCAGCATCGCCGCCACCAGTGCGAGCAGCAGGAACGCGGCAGTCGCGCCGATGCCGCGGCCGCTGGTGGCTCCGACTGCCGTCATCGACCACACGGCCGCGAAGCTGCCCCACATCCAGACCTCGGAGTGGGCGAAGTTGATCAGCCGCAGCACCCCGTAGACGAGGGTGTAGCCGAGGGCGATGAGGCCGTAGACCGCCCCGAGCACCAGACCGCTGGCGGTCAGTGCGAAGAAGTTGTTGATCAGGAAGCTCACGGGACTCCTGCCGGCCTGGACGGGGTGCGCGACCGAGAGCAAGTCGCCCTCGGTCGCGCACCCGTCACGTCAGAGATCAGGTGGTGCTGCTGGTGCTACTTGATCTCCTGGTCGGGGACGATCTTGGCTCCCGTGACCTTGTACGCCCACACCGTGATCTCGGACGGCTCGCCCTTGTCGTCGAACTTGAGCGTCTTGGTGACGCCCGGCTTGTCGTACGACGCGACGTACGAGAGCAGGTCGGCGCGGCTGGTCTTGCCCTCGCTGATGCCGTCGAGCATGATCTTGGCCGCGTCGAAACCCTCGGCGCTGTAGGTCGCGGGCTCGGCGTTGTAGGCCGCCTTGTAGTCGGCGAAGAACGTGCCGCCCGCCTTGTCCGCCGGAAGGCACGGGCAGGTCATGATCGTGCCCTCGGCGGCCTTGTCGCCCGCCGCCTTGATGAAGCCGTCGTCCTTGACGCCGTCACCAACCACCAGCGTGGCCGTGACGCCCGCGTCGGTCATCTGCTTCTTGAGCAGACCCGCCTCGGCGTAGTAGCCGCCGTAGAACACGGCGGTGACGCCCGAGCTCTTGATCTTGGTCACCGTCGGCGAGAAGTCGGTCTGGCCGGTCTGCACCGTGTCGGTGGTCGTGACCGCGGCACCGAGCGAGGACTTGACGATGTCCGCCAGGCCCTTGCCGTACTCGGACGCGTCGTCGACGACTGCGACCTTGGTCGCCTTCACGGTGTCGGAGATGTACTTCGCGGCCGCCGGGCCCTGCGAGGCGTCGTTGCCCAGCACCCGGAAGAAGGTCTTCCAGCCGTTGGTCGACAGCGCCGGGTTGGTGGCGGACGGCGAGATGGTGACCAGACCCGCCTCGTTGAACAGCGGGTCGGCGGCCTTGGACTCACCCGAGAACGCCGGGCCGACGATGCCCACGACCGCCTTGTTGTCGATGGCCGACTTGGCGAGGCCCGGCGCGACGGCCGGGTCACCCTGGGAGTCGTACGGCTGCACCGAGACCTTGCAGTCGGCGTTCTTGGCGTTGTACTGGTCGACGGCCAGCTTCACGCCGTTCTGGATGTTCTGGCCCAGGTTCGCCGCGTCGCCGGTGAGGGCGCCGAAGAAGCCGATCTTCAGGTCGCAGGTCTTCGAGCTGCCACCGGTGGTCGAGCCGGCGGAAGTGCTGCCGCCGGAGGTTCCGCCGCAGGCGGTCAGCGCGAGCGCCGCTGCCACCAGCGGGACGCCGAGCTTGATGATGGGACGCACGTGGTCCTCCCGTGCCGGGGGCGAGACCGCGGTCGCGCCCGAGTGTGATCCCCGCAGGGCTGGCCCGACCCTAGACCGTACGGGTGGCACCGCGGCCGTCCCCGCCCAGACGGTGACCGTGTCGTGACCTAACGGGCCGATCTGGTCAGGCCGGACCGCTCATTCCCGACACCACGGCGTCCGCCACCTCGCGCATCGACAGCCGACGGTCCATCGACGTCTTCTGGATCCAGCGGAACGCCTCCGGCTCGGACAGGCCCAGCTTCTTCATCAGGACGCCCTTGGCCCGGTCGACGTGCTTGCGCGTCTCGAAGCGCTCACCCAGGTCGGCCACCTCGGCCTCGAGCGCCTTGATCTCGGCGTACCGCGAGACCGCGATCTCGATGGCCGGCACCAGATCGGCCTTGGTGAACGGCTTGACGACGTACGCCATCGCGCCGGCGTCCCGGGCCCGCTCGACGAGCTCGGCCTGCGAGAAGGCGGTCAGCATGACGCAGGGGGCCAACCCGGCCTTGCCGATCTGCTCGGCTGCCGACAACCCGTCCAGCACCGGCATCTTCACGTCCAGCACCACCAGGTCGGGGGTCAGCTCGCGGGTCAGCCGCACCGCTTCCTCGCCGTCCCCGGCCTCGCCGACGACGTCGTAGCCCTCCTCGCGGAGCATCTCGACCAGGTCGAGGCGGATCAGCGCCTCGTCCTCGGCCACGACCACGCGGCGGGCAGGGGCGGTGGTCTGCGAGGTCTCGGCCATGCGCCGGAGTCTACTGACACCCGATATCCTGGCGGTCTCGCCCCGATATTCCAACGGCAGAGAAACGGTGCTCAAACCACCGACAGTGTGGGTTCAAATCCCACTCGGGGCACCAGGCAGCGCTGTCGGTGGTCGGTGGCAAGGTCGAGCCGTGTACGAACCTCAGGTGCGTAGGAACGCCCTTGGCCTCCTGGCCCGGGGCCAGTCCCTGAGTCGTGTCAGTGCCGACACGGGCGTCACCAGGTCGACGCTGCGGGAGTGGCTGTCCTCGGGCGGTGCGTACTCCGACCGAGTGCGCGCCAAGGCTGTCTGTCCTCGTGAGGTCGTCCTCGAGCGTCCGGCTGAGTACGCGCACCTGCTCGGGCTCTACCTGGGTGATGGTTGCCTCAGCTGCGGCCCCCGGGGGGTGTACCAGCTGCGCATCTCGTGCGACGCGACGGACCCGCGGCTGATCGGCGACTGCGCTCGGTCGATGCAGGTGGTGGTGCCCAACGTCGTCGGCTTCATTCGCGCACCGGGGTGCGTCGTCGTCGGCAGCACGTCGCGACACTGGCCCTGCCTGTTCCCCCAGCACGGCCCGGGCCGCAAGCACGAGCGCCACATCGTCTTGGAGGACTGGCAGGACGCGCTCGTCCAGGCGCAGCCGGGCAGCTTCGTCCGCGGACTCTTCGACTCCGACGGATGCCGGGTGACCAACTGGACGGTTCGCGAGGTGGCGGGGTCTGCCAAGCGCTACGAGTACCCGAGGTACCTGTTCAGCAACAAGTCGCTCGACATCATCGCCCTTTGCGAGCGGGCACTGGATCTGCTCGAAGTCAGCCATCGACGCCCACGTCGAGATCTCGTTTCGGTCGCGCGGCGGGCCAGTGTCGCGGTGATGGACCAGGTCGTCGGGCCGAAGAGCTGAGTCAGCGGGCGGCGTCGGGCACCCAGCTGGTGTCCATCTCGCCTCGGTACGCCGGCGCCACGCCGTCCGCCGCGTCGCCCATCCGGTGCACCCGCAGGGCGTTGGTCGAGCCGGGGATGCCGGGGGGTGAGCCGGCCACGATGATGACCAGGTCGCCACGCTCGAGGCGCCCGTCGGCCAGCAGCAGCTGGTCGACCTGGCGGGCCATCTCGTCGGTGTGCTTGACGACCGGCGTCCGGAAGGTCTCGACGCCCCAGCTCAGGGCCAGCTGCGATCGGACGACGGGCTCCGGGGTGAACGCGATGAGGGGGATCTTCGAGCGCAGGCGCGACATCCGCCGGGCCGAGTCGCCGCCCTGGGTGAACGTCACGAGCATCTTGACGTCGAGCTGGGCCCCGATCTGCGCCCCTGCCAGGGTGATCGCACCGCCGCGGGTGCGCGGCTGGGTGCCGAGCGGGGCGATCCGCTCGAGCCCGTGGTCCTCGGTGTTCTCGATGATGCGGGCCATCGTGCGCACGGCCGTGACCGGGTGCTTGCCGACGCTGGTCTCCCCCGACAGCATCAGCGCGTCGGCCCCGTCGAGCACCGCGTTCGCGCAGTCGGAGGCCTCGGCGCGCG
>JBKJTJ010000016.1:0-9225 GCA_046590855.1 Actinomycetota bacterium | reverse complement strand
GCGGGCAGCGCCGAGCTGGGCAGGAAGACGTCGCCGCCCTCGTCCGAGCTGATGAAGCCGAAGCCCTTGTCGGCGTCGAACCACTTGACCTTGCCTGTCGGCACCGCGCACCCCTTGCGTCCACGAAGCGCCCCGTCGACCGGGACGCGGGCTCCAGCCTAGCGGCGGTGTCCAGCCGGGCGACCGCTCAGCGGTAGCGCTCGGGCGCCGCCAGCAGCTCGTTCATCGACCCCGACCGGAATCCCCGAGGGTCGATCTCGGCGTCAGCGAAACCCGCACCCACGACGGCGGCTGCCACGACGTCCGCGTGCGGACCCACCGCCGCCAGCGCCGCCGGGTCGAGCTCGAGCCGGGCGCGCTCGCCGCCGAGGTCGCGCACCCGCAGGTCGCGGACGGCGACACCCGCGGCTGCGAGCGCCCTCCGGGCGGCCCGCTCGGCGCGGTCGACCCGGGCCAGGCCCGCGTCGGTGATCTGCACGCCGTAGGCGATGCGGCTCGACAGGCACGCTGCGGCCGGCTTGTCCCAGGTCGGCAGCCCCCAGCGCGCCGACGCCGTCCGCACCTGGGCCTTGGTCAGTCCCGCGTCGCGCAGCGGGGTGCGGGCACCGCGCTGGGCGGCGGCCGCGATGCCGGGGCGGAACCCGGCCAGCGCGTCGTCCGCGTTGGTGCCCGTGGCCACCGCGGCCAGGGCGTGCTCGGCGGCGAGCGGGCCGAGGACGTCGAGCAGCTCGGCCTTGCAGAAGAAGCACCGGTCACCCGCGTTCGCGCGGTACCCCTCGCTGGCCATCTCGTCGGTGCGCGGACGCAGGTGCCGCACGCCCAGCGACGCCGCGAACGTGGCGGCCTCGTCGAGCTCGCCACCGGCCAGCGACCCGCTGACGGCGGTCGCGGCGGCGACCTTGTCGGGGCCGAGGGCCCGGACGGCGGCGGCCAGCAGCAGCGCCGAGTCCGCCCCGCCGCTGAACGCGACGAGCACCGAGTCCAGGTCGCGCAGCCCCGCGTCAAGCAGGGCGAGGCGCGCGTCGAGCACGTGCGCGTCCAGCCACGCGGGCAGCTCAATCAGGGACGCCATCACGACGTCGGCCCCCGCGGCGCGCAGGTCGTCGGCGCTCGCCGGACCGGTCGTCACGCCGACGGACGTCGCCCCCGCCGCGAGCGCACCCTCGACGTCCGCGCTGTGGTCGCCGACGTAGACGCCGACGCCGTGCTCGCGCAGCGCCACGGCCTTCGCGGCGCCGAACAGGTCACCGACCACGACGTCCGCGCTCAGCCCGACGTGCTCGAGCACCAGGTGCACCGAGCGCTCGACCTTGGCGCTGACCACGACGACCCGACCGTGCAGGGCGCGCACCGCGTCCAGGGCCTGCGCCGCACCGGGCAGCGCCACCGACCCAGGCACGCCGATCACGGGGTAGAGCTCGCGGTAGCGCGCGACCGCCGCAACCACGTGGTCGGCCGGCAGGTGCGGGCCGAGGATCAGCTCGAGGGGCAGGCCCAGCAGCGGCCAGACGTCGGCACGCTCGACGGTGACCCCCTGCTCGGCCAGGGCCGCGCGCGCCGTCGCGACGATGCCCTCGCTGGAGTCGACGAGGGTCATGTCGAGGTCGAAGCCGACGGCGAGGTCCACGACGCCAAGGGTATGCGGCAACTGCGAGTTGGTTCTGTCGGTGCCGGTCGGCACAGTGGGGCGCGTGCCCGCACCCACCAACAGCCGCCCGGCGATCCGCGACTTCTGGCACGACCTGCCGCGCGAGGGCAGGTTGCTGCTGTCGACCGTCGCCGTCGACGCGCTCGGCAGCGGGCTGGTGGTGCCCTTCGGCGTCGTCTACCTGCACGAGGTGCGCGACTTCGCCCTCGAGACGGTCGGGGTCGTGCTGGCCGTGCCGGCCCTGGTGGCGCTCCTGCTGCTCGGCCCGGTGGGCAGCCTGATCGACCGGCTCGGGCCGCGCCGCGTGCAGCTGGTGGCCCTCGTCGTCCAGATCGTGGGCAGCGCACTGCTCGGCTTCGTGCACACGCCCGCGCAGGCGGCCGTGGCGATGGGCCTGATCGGCGTGGGGCACGCGGCGTTCTGGCCCGCGTCGCAGTCGCTGGTGGCGGTCGTCGTCCCGTCGGCGATCCGGCAGCGCTACTACGGCGTCAGCTTCACACTGCTCAACCTCGGCATCGGCGTGGGCGGCCTGACCTCGGGACTGCTGGTGTCGGTGTCCGAGCCCTGGACGTTCACGGCCATCTACCTCCTGGACGCCGCCACGTTCCTCGCGCCGATCGCCGTCCTCGCGGGCCCGCTGCGGCACGTCGGCAACGCGACGCACCACGAGCCGCCCCTGGACGCGCACCCGACGTCCTACGGGTCGGTGCTGCGCGACCCGGTGTTCCGCAGCGTCCTGCTCGTCACGTTCTTCTCCGCGTTCGTCGGCTACGCGCAGTTCGAGGCCGGGTGGACGGCGTACGCGCGCACCGTCGCCGACGCCTCGACCCGGCTGATCGGGTTCGCGTTCGCGGTCAACACCGGCACCATCGTGCTGCTGCAGCTGGTGGTGATCCAGCGGCTCGAGGGCCACCGCCGCACCCGGGTGCTGATGCTGATGAGCGGCGTCTGGGCCGGCTCGTGGGTGCTGATGGGCCTGTCCGGGCTGGTGCCGGGGTCGGTCGCCGGGTCGGTGCTGCTGCTGTCGAGCATGGGCGTGTTCGCGCTCGGCGAGACGCTGCTGTCGCCGGTGGCCCCGGCCGTCGTCAACGACCTGGCGCCCGACCACCTGCGCGGGCGCTACAACGCCGTCAGCGCGGGGGTCTTCCAGCTCGCGGCGGTCGCCGGCCCGGTCGTGGCCGGCGTGCTGCTCGGACGCCGGCTGCCCGCGGTGTTCGTCGGGGTGCTGCTCGCAGGGTGCCTGTCGATGGTGGTGCTGCTGCGGCGGGTCGAGCGGGTGATCCCGGCCGCCGCCAACGGTCTGCGCGGCCGGGAGAACCACCCCGCGGGTCAGGAGGCCCGCTTCAGCCAGATGTGAGGCCCCACGTGGCGGTGTGGGTCCGGCCGGGCTCGAGCCGCACCAGTCCCTCGCCGGAGCTGAACGCGTCGGGCGGGCAGGTCATCGGCTCGACCGCGAGGCCACGTCGCCGCGCCGGCTCGGGCAGCGTGTCGCCGCTGAACAGCTGCACCCACCCGTACGCCTGGTCGGCCCACAGGGTCAGAGCCTCGCCACCGGCTGCGGTCAGGTGCACCCGCCACCGGCCGTCGTCGTCGCGCCGCAGGTCGCCAAAGCAGGTGTCGAGCACCCGGTCGCCGATCGGCCGCGGGCGGCTGAGGTCGTGCTCGGTGCCGGCCACGAGGTGGGTCGTCGTCGGGATGCCGGCCGCGTCGACGTCGTACCAGGTGCCCGCCGACACCTGCAGCGTCATCGCGTCGACCGGTCCGGCGCCGACGCGCAGGTAGGGATGCGAGCCCGTGCCGTACGGGCACGGCGCGTCGCCGAGGTTGGTCGCCGTCGTGGTGACCGTCAGCCCGCCGTCGTCCAGGGCGTAGGTGACGCGGCAGTCCAGGGACGTCGGCCAGCCCGGCTGCGGCGGGATCACGTGACCCCAGGTGACGCTGGCCAGCGTCCGGTCGAGCAGCTGCCAGGGCACCCAGCGGGCCAGCCCGTGGATCGCGTTGCCGGTGGCCGGCTCGGTGACCGGCAGCTGGTGCTCGACCCCGTCGAAGCGGTACGTCGCGCCAGCCACCCGGTTCGGCCACGGCACCAAGGTCTGGCCCCGACCGCCGCCGGGCCGCTCGTCGGCCTCGAAGCCGTCCAGCAGCGCCCGGCCGGCGACGTCGTACCGGCGCAGTCCCGCCCCGACCGACACCGACCAGAGCTCCTGGTCGCCGTGCACCAGTCGCACCGATCGGCCGGTCGGGGCGGTGCGCCGAAGGCTCATCCGCCCATCCTGGCGCACCGGCCGGTCACAGGTCGGCGGCCACCCCGGGGGCATCCAGAGCGGTGCCGGACGTGCTGCCGGAGGTCGCGCTGCCGGACGGCGTGCTGGAGGGCGCGTCGTCACCGTCGCCGTCGCCCGGTCGGTCGTGCCTACCCGGCATGCCCCGCATGCCCTTCGGGCCACCGGCGCGGTCGGCGACCATCAGCGCCGAGTGCGAGCTGGACGAGACGACCCAGACCGTCGCGCCGGACTTGACGCCCGTGATCCCCGTGTCGCCCTTGGCGCGCACCCGGGTGGCGGAGGTGATCGTGTAGGTCGCCGTGAAGCCGTCGGTGCTCCTGACCGAGAGCGAGGTCTTGCTCACCGCCGTGACCGTGCCGCTCTGCACCAGCACGACCTGGGTGCCGGTGCCGTCGGTCTGCGGCACCGTCAGCTCGCCGTGCAGCGCGCTGCGCATCCCCGGTCCCCCGAGGCCGCCGGGGCCGTGCCCGCCGTCGTCGGCCAGGCCCCCGGCGGCGCTGAGCCCAGCGGCGGGGGCGACGGCGGCCACCGCGCGGCTGCCGCCGTCGGTGCTGACGGCCGCGGCGACGGCGGCCCCGCCGACCGCCAGGCCGGTCGCGAGCGCGGCGGCGGAGAGCACCCGACGGCCACGCTGCCCGGGCGGGCGAGCGGCGTCCTGCACGACGTCGGGGGCAGCCGTGCCGGGGGCGGTGGCCGCGCTGAAGTCGGGCGTCTCACCGGCAGGTGCCGCCGGTGGGGTCGGGGTCCAGTGGTCCTCGGGTCGGTCGGGGGTGCTCATGACGGGATCCTCTCGCTGGGGAACCTCACCCTCGCCGTCCCGCCTGTGCGCGCCTCTGCAGCAGCCTGTGACCAGCCTGGGAATCCGCGCGACTCAGGCGTTGCGGATCGCGGCGGCGTCCTGCAGGCCGAGGATCTCGACGGCGGCCTCGCGCATCTCGACCTTGCGGATCTTGCCGGTGACCGTCATCGGGAATCCCTCGACGACGTGCACGTAGCGCGGCACCTTGTAATGGGCGAGCTGACCGGCGCAGAACTCGCGCAGCGCCTCGATGGTCAGCGCCGACGTCCCGGGGCGCATCACCACCCAGGCCATCAGCTCCTCGCCGTACTTCTCGTCGGGCACCCCGACGACCTGGACGTCGGCGATGTCGGGGTGGGAGTAGAGGAACTCCTCGACCTCGCGGGGGTACACGTTCTCCCCGCCGCGGATGACGAGGTCCTTGATCCGGCCGACGATGTTGACGTAGCCGTCGGCGTCCATCGTGGCCAGGTCGCCGGTGTGCATCCACCGGGCCTGGTCGATCGCCTGCGCCGACTTCTGCGGCTCGTCCCAGTAGCCCAGCATCACGGTGTGCCCGCGGGTGCACAGCTCACCCGTCTCGCCGCGCGGGACGGTCAGACCCGTTGCGGGGTCGACGATCTTGGACTCCAGGTGCGGCATCGTGCGACCCACCGTCTCGGTGCGCCGGGCCAGGTCGTCGTCGCTGCGGGTCATCGTCGAGACGGGCGACGTCTCGGTCATGCCGTAGCTGATGGCCACCTCGGGCATGTGCATCTCGCTGACGACGCGCTTCATCACCTCGACCGGGCACGGCGAGCCGGCCATGATCCCGGTGCGCAGCGTCGACAGGTCGTAGTCGGCGAAGTCGGCGAGCCCCAGCTCGGCGATGAACATCGTCGGGACGCCGTACAGCGAGGTGCAGCGCTCCTCCTGCACCGCGCGCAGCGTCGCAGCCGGGTCGAACGACGGCGCCGGGATCACCATGCAGGCCCCGTGGCTGGTGGCCGCCAGGTTGCCCATCACCATCCCGAAGCAGTGGTAGAAGGGGACGGGGATGCAGATCCGGTCGGTCGGCCCGTAGTGCACCAGCTCGCCGACGAAGTACCCGTTGTTGAGGATGTTGTGGTGGCTCAGGGTCGCGCCCTTGGGGAACCCCGTCGTGCCGGACGTGTACTGGATGTTGATGGCGTCGTCCGCCGACAGCAGGGCCATCCGCTCGCGCAGCCGCTGGTGGTCGATGCGCCCACCGCGCTCGACCAGCGCCTGCCATGACGGCTCGCCGATGTAGACGACCTCCAGCAGCCCCGGACAGTCGCCGCGCACCTGCTCGACCATCGCCCGGTAGTCAGAACCCTTGTGCTGCAACGCAGACACCAGCAGTCGCATCCCCGACTGCTTCATCACGTAGGTCAGCTCGTGCGCTCGGTACGCCGGGTTGACGTTCACCAGCACCGCGCCGATCTTGGCGGTCGCGTACTGCAGCAGCACCCACTCCGCGCAGCTCGGCGACCAGATGCCGACCCGGTCGCCCTTCTCGACGCCGACGTCGAGCAGGCCAAGCGCCACCTCGTCGACCTCGACGTCCAGCTCGCTGTAGGTCCAGCGCCGGTGCGTCGGCAGGTCGACGAGCGCCTCGCGGTCGCCGTGCAGCGCGACGGTGCGCACCAGGTTCGCCCCGATGGTGTCGCCCAGCAGGGGGACGTCGGAGACGGCGGACGTGTACGACGGCAGTGGCGCACTCATGCGGCTCATTCTGGGGGGACCACCTGCCCCGCGGGAAGGTCCAGCACCGCGCTACGCCGGGGCCACCTGCTCGAGCACCCGGACGTGGCCCGCGTACGGACCGCTCTCGCGCGGCCAGTGCGTGACGACGTCGGTGAAGCCGAGCTCGCCGGCGCGGCCCACGGCGTCCTGGAACGCCCCGACCGAGCTGAGCGAGAACACCGCCGCGGAGTCCAGGTTGAGGTACCGGTCGACACCGGACGCCGGGCGGCCGGCGTCCGCGAGCGCCTCGTCGAAGCGGGCCGACACCTCGGCGATGCCGCGCCACCAGGCCGGCTGACCGTCGTCCGGGCTGGTGATGCCGGTCGTGGCCCAGGCGTCACCGCGACGCGCGGCCACCGCCAGCGCGCGGGGGCCGTTGGCGGCGATGACGAACGGCAGCCGGGGACGCTGAACGCCGCCGGGCAGGTTGCGGGCCGCGACGGCGCTGAACCACTCGCCCGACCAGGTGGTGGAGTCCTGGGTCAGCAGCAGGTCGAGCAGGGTCACGAACTCCTCGAGCCGGGCCACCCGCTGCCCGGGCGTGGGCCGGGCGGCACCGAGGACGTCGGCGTCCCAGCCCTCGCCGCCCGCGCCGACGCCGAGGGTGAATCGACCGCCGCTGACGTCGTCCAGGCTCATCAGCTCCTTCGCGAACGGCACCGGGTGGCGGAAGTTCGGTGAGGCCACCCAGGTGCCGAGGCGCACCCGCGAGGTGACCGTGGCCGCCGCGGTGAGCGTGGGGACGGTGGCGAACCACGGCTCGTCGGCCAGGTCGCGCCAGGCCAGGTGGTCGTAGGTGAGGGCGTGGTCGAAGCCCATCTGCTCGACCGCCGCCCAGATCGGCGCTGCCTGCGCCCACCGCTGCTGGGGCAGGACGACGACGCCGACCCTCATCGCCGACCCCGGGTGTCGGTGGGGTGGTGCAGGGTGAGGGCCATGCAGCGATCCTGGCCCACCCCGGTCCTCGCCGTGGCGGTGGGAGCCCCGGCGCTGTTCACCGCTGCCTGGCTGCTGCTCGGGGCCGCCACGCCCGGCTACTCCCAGCGGGCCGACACGATCAGCGCGCTCGCCGGCGTCGGCGCCCCGCACGCCGCGCTCATGGTCGCGGCCTTCCTGGTGCAGGGCCTCGGCCAGCTCGCCGGCGCCGCGCTGGCGGTGCGCGATCCGGCGGCGCGGTGGGTCAGCCGGTGGCTGGTCGTGGCCGGGGTCGGCACGCTGCTGGCCGGGGTGATCCGGCTGCCGGACGGCGGTGGGCCGGCCTGGCTCTCGACCGGCCACGCCCTGGCCGCCACGGCGGCGTTCGGCGGGCTGCACCTGGCCGTGCTCGCGGGTGCGCTCAGCGCTGCCCTGCCGCGGCGGCTGCGCGCCGCGGCGGTGCTGGCCCTGGCCGTGGCGCTCCCCCACCTCGGGTGGTTCCTCGCCGACCTGGGGGCCGGTGGGCCGTGGTTCGGCTACGCCGAGAAGGCGTTCACCACCGTGCTGCTGGCGTGGTGCGTGGCGACGGCCCTGCGGCGCGTCCGGTGATCGACCAGGTGGGTTTGACGTTCTCCGGCCAGGACTGGGGTGGTCGCGAGGTCGCCGGCGGGCGCTTCGTCGACTGCACGTTCACCGGCTGCGACCTCAGCGAGATCACCACGGCGGGCGCCACCTTCGAGGGGTGCCGGTTCGTCGACGTCCGGCTGAACGCCTCGCGGCACGAGGGCACGGCCTTCGTCGGCTGCCGGCTGCAGGGCTGCTCGCTGTTCGACGCCGAGCTGCGCGGCTGCAAGCTCGTCGGCAGCCACTTCACCGGCTGCACCCTGCGCCCGCTGCTGGTGCAGGGCGGCAACTGGTCGTTCGTCTCGCTGCGCGGCGCCGACCTGCGCGGGGTCGACGTCCGCGACGTGTCGCTGGTCGAGGCCGACCTCTCGCACGCCGACCTCGGTGACGCGCGGTTCACCGGCTGCGACCTGTCGCGAGCCGAGCTCGCGTCCGCCCGCCTCGACGGCGCCGACCTGCGCGGGTCGGCACTGCACGGGGTCGACCCGTTCGGTCCACGCTGGAAGGGAGTGCACCTTGACCTCGCGCAGGCCGTCACGGTGACCCAGGCCCTGGGCGCCGTGGTCGACACCTGACCCGTCGTCGGTGCCGCCGAGGTCGGCGCCCGACCGTCCGTTGATGCCGCAGTCGGCCGCTCGCCTATCGTGGTGCGGATGCCCTCGCGAACCCCGGCTGCCGCGCGCAGCCTCGCTGACGACCTGCGCGCGCGCGACGACGCGCAGCTGGTCGCGCTGCTGCGCGCGCGCCCGGACCTCGCGACGCCGGTGCCGGCCGACCTCACCTCGCTGGCCGCCCGCTCGACCACCCGGGCCAGCGTGCAGCGGGCGCTGGACGGGCTCGACACGGCCACGCTGCGCGCCGTCGACGCCCTGGCGGTGCTGCCCGAGCCGAGCTCGCGGGCGGACGTCGCGCGGCTGCTCGGGGCCAAGGCGACGACGGTCACCCCGCTGCTGGCGCGGCTGCGCGAGCTGGCCCTGACCTGGGGTCCGGACTCGGGTCTGCTGCTGGTGCGCACGGTCCGCGACAGCCTCGGCCCCCACCCGGCCGGGCTCGGACCACCCCTGACCGACCTGCTCGAGCGGCGCGAGCTCGGGCGGGTGGACACCCTCGCTCGCGACCTCGCGCTGGTCGTCGACCCGGCGGACGCCGTCGCCGCCCTGGCCGGGCACCTGGGCGACCCCGCCGTGCTGGCCGACCTGCTCGAGACC
>JBKJTJ010000295.1:0-13251 GCA_046590855.1 Actinomycetota bacterium | reverse complement strand
GGACGGCGGGACCTCGGACACGAGGGACCAGCCTAGGTGAGAGGACAGGGGGTCACCGACGCGCTGGTTACAGTGACGGCGTGCACCATCCGAGCGATCGTCCCCGCCGGCGGCTGCCGTCGGTCGAGGAGACGTCCGCCGGCGGCGTGGTCGTCGACCGCGACCAGCAACCCGAGGCCGTCGCGGTGATCGCCCGCCGCAACCGGGCCGGGCGGGTCGAGTGGTGCCTGCCCAAGGGGCACGTCGAGGGCGCCGAGACGCTGGAGCAGACCGCGGTGCGCGAGGTCGCCGAGGAGACCGGCATCCGCGGCCGCGTGCTCGCGTCGCTCGGCACGATCGACTACTGGTTCTCGGTGCCCGACAAGCGGATCCACAAGGTCGTCCACCACTACCTGCTGGAGGCCGTCGGTGGTCGGCTGACCGTCGAGGACGACCCGGACGCCGAGGCGATCGACGTCGCCTGGGTGCCGTTCGCCGAGCTGGACGAGCGCCTGACCTTCCCCAACGAGCGCCGGATCGCCGACGCGGCCGTCGCGCACCTGCTGGGCCGGCCCGCGGACCTCGCGTGACCCGTGCCGGCCGCCTGCTGGCCGCCGGGCTGCTGCTGCTGTCGGCGCTGGTGGGCTCCGCGCCCCCGGCGGCCGCCGAGGTGGTCGCTGACGGGCCCACCGCCGAGATCACGCTGACCGCGCTGGGCCCGGCCCTCGTCGACCCCAAGGCCACCCTGACCGCGACCGGGACGATCACCAACACCGGTGCCGTACCGCTCGAGATCGCCACGGCTCGGCTGAGCCTGGTGCGCGACCAGCTGGGCACCCGGGCCGAGGTGGCCGCTTGGGACGACGGCAGCGACCAGCGGACCGGCACCGTCGTCGGTTCCCCCCTCGACGTCCAGCCGCGCAGCATCGCCGTCGGTGCGAGCGCCCCCTTCACCCTGACCGTGCCGGCTGACGCCCTGGGCCTCGCCGGCCAGCGGTTCGGCGCCTACGGCCTGGCCGTCGAGGTGCGGGCCCAGGGCGAGCTGGGCCGCACCCAGGTCGGTCTGCTGCGCACGACCGTGCAGTGGCAACCCGGGACCGAGCGGTACGACGCGCAGCAGCTGGCGTGGCTGGTGCCGCTCACGGGGGTGCCGACGGGCGCGAACGGCGCGGACCCGACACCGTCCCAGCTGGCCGCAGCGGTCGCCCCGGGGTCCCGCCTGCGCCGGCTGCTCGACGCGGCCTCGGCCCCCGGCGTCGGCTGGGCGGTCGACCCCGCGCTCCTGCAGGCCCTCAGCGCGACGACCCCACCAGCCGCCGCCACGACCCCGACCCCGACCCCAACGGCGAGCCCACCCGCAGACGCCCCGGACGCCGCCAGCACCGCCGCGGTCGCCGCCTTCGTGGCCGACCTGCGTTCGGCCGCGGCCGGTCGGATCGTCATCGAGCTGCCGTACGGCGACCCCGACCTGGCCGCCGTCACCGCCGGTGGGCGCGCCGACCTCGTGCGGGCCGCCCAGGGACAGGGCGCCGGCATCGTCGAGCAGGTGCTGGGGGTCACCCCGGTGACCGGCGTGGCCTGGCCCGCGGACGGGTGGGCCAGCGACGCCACGCTCACCGAGCTGGCGGGCATCGGCGTCAGCGACGCGGTGCTGGACGCCCGCTCGCGCCGGCTGGTCGACGTCCTGCCATACACGCCCGACGCGCGCACCGACCTCGCACCGGGGCTCACCGGCTGGCTGGCCGACCCGGTGCTCGGGTCGCTCGCCGCGAGCCGGGCCCGCGGGGTGCTGCCGGTGCAGCGGGTGCTCGCCGAGACCGCCGCGGCCAGGAGCGAGCGCCCCGGGCTGACCCGGCGCACCCTCGTGGCCCTGCCGCGCGGCCTGGACCCCGACCCCGCGGCCTTCCGCGACCTGGTGCAGGCGGTCGCGACCGCGCCGTGGGTCAGCGTCGTGCCGGCCACCGACCTGCGGCGCGCCCCGCCGGGCAGCGGCAGCGACGGGTCGGCCGACCTGCCGCGACTGGCCGCGCCGACGCCGGCCGCCGTCAGCCGGGCCCAGCTGTCGCCCGCGCACGTCGCCGCCGTCCGCCGCACCCGCAGCGTGCTGTCGGCGCTCGGCGAGGTCGTCGCCGACCCGGCGGCCGTCACGTCGACGCTGCAGCGCTCGACGCTGGCGCTGCTGTCGTGCTCCTGGCGCGGTCGGCCGCAGGACCTGACGCTGGCACGCGGCGCCGTCGCCGGGCGGGTGCGCGCGCTGGGCGACCAGCTGCGGGTGCTGCCGAGCAGCGTCAACTTCCTCACCAGCTCGGGCCGGTTGCAGATCACCGTCGTGAACGAGCTGCCCGAGACGGTGGCCGGGCTGCGGCTGCGGCTGACCTCGACCAATCCGCGGCTGCGGGTCACCGGCGGCGACGTCACGACCCCCGAGCTCGCACCCGGCACCCGGGCCCAGGTGCAGGTGCCGGTGCGCGCGCTGGGCAGCGGCAAGGTGCGACTGGACGCCCAGCTGGTCTCGCCGTCCGGGCGCCCACTCGGCCAGCGCGAGCAGGTCAGCGTGCGCGCCCAGCCCACCGGCACCTGGGCGCTCGGCGTCGTCGGCGCGGTGGTGGGTCTGGTGCTGGTGGTGGGCCTGGTGCGGGCGCTGCGCCGTCCCCGCCGCCGGATCGCGAATGGGGCCGGCGCATGAGCGACCAGACCCTGATGCGCTCGAGCGCGGTCATGGCCGCGGGCACCTTCGTCTCGCGGCTGCTGGGCTTCGTCCGGGCGATCGCCCTGACGGGCCTGCTCGGCGTCACCGCGGCCTTGGCCAACGACACCTTCGCGACCGCTAACACGGTGCCCAACCAGGTCTACAACCTGATCGCCGGTGGCCTGCTCAACGCCGTGCTCGTGCCCCAGATCACCCGCGCGTCGCGGCACGAGGACGGCGGGCAGGCGTTCCTCGACCGGCTGCTCACCGTGGCCCTGGTGGCGCTCGCGGCCGTGACGGTGCTCGTCGTGGCCCTCGCGCCGCTGGTGCCGGTCGTGCTCAACGACGGGTCGTGGGACGCCTCGACCCGGGCGTTGGCCGTCGCGTTCGCCTTCTGGTGCCTTCCGCAGGTCTTCTTCTACGGGCTGTACACCGTCCTCGGGCAGGTGCTCAACGCCCGCGGGCGGTTCGGCGCGTACATGTGGGCGCCGGTGCTCAACAACGTCGTGGCCATCGGCGGCGTCATCGCGATGTACGTCTGGATCGGCGGCTACGACCGGGTGTCGAACCCGCACCCGCCCTCGACCTGGACCACCGGTCAGATCGCCCTGCTCGGCGGGACGGCGACCCTGGGCGTGGTGCTGCAGGCGCTGGTGCTCCTGGCGCCGCTGCGCTCGATCGGGTTCCGCTACCGGCCCCGGTTCGGCTGGCGCGGCGTGGGCCTGGGCAGCGCCGGGCGGGTGGCCGGCTGGACCTTCGCCGCCGCGCTCGTGGGCCAGCTGGCGTTCGTCGTCACCACCCGCTCGGTCACCGGCGCGAGCACCGACGGTGGCCCCGGGCAGGGCGCGTACGGCAACGCCTACCTGCTGTTCGTGCTGCCGCACTCGCTGGTGACGGTGTCGCTGGTCACCGCGCTGTTCACCCGGATGAGCCGCTCGGCGGCCGACGGCGACGCGCCGGCGGTGCGACGCGACCTCTCGCTCGGGCTGCGACTGACCGGGGTCGCGACCGTGCTCGCCACCGCTGGCCTGCTCGCCCTCGGCCCCGACCTGACCAGCACCCTGTTCGCCGCGAACTCGCTGGCCGAGTCGCGCGCCATCGGCTACGCCGCGATGGCGATGTCGCTCGGGCTGGTCGCGTTCAGCGCGCAGTACCTGTTCCAGCGTGCCTTCTACGCCTACTCCGACGCACGCACCCCGTTCCTCGTGCAGCTGCCGGTGGCCGCGGTCATCGCCGCGGGCAGCTGGCTGAGCGCCCGCGCCCTGTCACCCCAGCACATCGTGGTCGGCATCGGCCTGGGCATGGCCACCGCCTACACCGTCGGCGCCGTGCTGTCCGCAGTGCTGCTGCGCCGCCGGCTCGGGGGGCTGGACGGCGCGCACGTCCTGCGCACGTACGTGCGGCTGCTGCTGGCGGGGACCGGCGCCGGGCTGGTCGGCTGGGGCGTCTCGCTGGGGTCGCACACGCTGCTCGCCGGCCGGCCGGCGTCCGTGCTGGCCCTGGTGGTCGGGGGCGCCGCCGCGACGATCGTGTTCGCGGGGCTGTGCCGGCGGCTGCACGTGCGCGAGATGGACGAGGTGGCCGGGCCGCTGCTGCGCCGGCTTCCCGCCCGGCTGCGCCCTCAAGGTGGGGGTGGCCCGGGCCGATAGGGCATCCATGGCCAGCAGCAGGCACGCGCGCCTCGAGCACGCGAACGACCGCGGTGACATCGTCCTGGGCTGGCTCGTGCGGGTCATCGCCCTGCTCGCCGTGGTCGGGGTGATGGCTTTCGACGCGCTCTCGGTGGGCTCGAGCCGCCTGTCGATCGACGACCAGGCGACCACCGCAGCACGGGCGGCCGCCGACAGCTGGGCCGCCAGCCACGACATGCAGGGCGCGTTCGACACCGCCTGGCGCAGCGCCACCGAGGCCGACGCCACCAACGACGTCGAGGTCAAGAGCTTCTCGGTCGACGCCACCGGCGTCGCCCACGTGACGCTGAGCCGCGAGGCACCGACCTTCGTCATGCGCCTGATCCGGCCGCTGCGCCACTTCGCCGTCGTCCGCGCCGTCGGCGACAGCCACCCCTCGACCACGTGAGCGCCCGGCGTCGCACCCGGGCCCTGCTGCTCGCCGCGACCACGGTGGCGCTGGTGGCGAGCCCGATGGCTCCCGCCCAGGCCGACCCCTCGCTGGCCCAGGTGCAGGCGCGCGCCACCGCGCTGCGCCACCGCCTGGACGCGCTGGCCATCGAGCAGGGCCTGGCCGTCGAGCAGTACGACGCCGCCGACGACGCCCTCGCCCAGGCCACCACCGCCGAGGTGCTCGCCACGGCCGCCCTGACCGACGCGCGCCGCCTCGCCCGCAGCCAGGGCCAGGTGGGCACCCGCCGGGTGCGGGCGCTGTACATGAGCGGCGGCCCGCTGGGGCTGACCGCCACCGTCCTGGACAGCACCAGCCTCACCGACGCCCTCTCGCGCTGGCAGGCGGTCACGTCGATCGTCCGCGGTGACGCCGCCGACGAGGCGGCCGTCGGCGCGGACGTCGGCGCCGCCGACGCCCTGGCCCAGCAGGTCGCGCGGTCGCGGGCCACGACCGTCGCGCGCCGGGTCGCCGCCGACCGCGCGGTCGCCACCGTGCAGGCCTCGCTGGCCGAGCAGGCGAGCCTGCTGGCTGCCGCAGACGCCGACGTCGTCGCCGCCGCCGAGCAGCAGCGCCGCGACGAGGAGGCCGCCGCCCTCGCCCAGGCCGTGGCCAGCGCCGACCGGTTCGGCATCCCCACCGGCGACACCCCGGGGAGCACCGCCGGGAGCACCGCCGGGAGCACCGCCGGGAACACTGCCGGGAACACCACCGGGAGCACCAGCCGCAGCGCCGGCTCCCGCGACGCGGGCGCCGAGCTGCCCGACGTCCCCGCGCCGAGCGCCGCCGCGGGCGCCGCCATCGCCGCCGCCCGCACCCGGCTGGGCCTGCCCTACGTCTGGGGGGCCACCGGCCCGGACTCCTTCGACTGCTCGGGACTGACCGGCTGGGCCTACCGCCAGGCGGGCGTCCGGCTGCCGCGCACCTCGCGCCAGCAGTACGCCGCGCTGCCGCACGTGCCGCTGGACCAGCTGGCCCCCGGCGACCTGGTCTTCTACGCCACCGACCTCGGCAACCCGGCGACGATCCACCACGTCGGCATCTACGTCGGCGCCGGGCTCTCGCTGTACGCGCCGCAGACCGGCAGCGTCGTCAAGATCGGCCCGGTGGGCTACGGCCGCATCATCGGCGCCGTGCGACCGGCCGCGCTGCGCTGACCGGCCCTGCTGCGCTGACCGGCCTTGCTTGCGCTGACCGGCCCCGCTTGCGCTGACCGGCCCCGCTGAGCGTCCTACGATGGGCGGCGGCGCGGCCAGGGGGCCGCTGCCCATCGCCCGCGCGCCGTGACGCGCCCGGCCGCAGGAGGGGTGGCGCTGGACGGGGTCGGACCAGGCAGTCTGCTGGGCGGGCGGTACGCGCTGCGCCTGCAGCTGGACGACGCCCCCACCGAGGCGACCTGGCAGGCCCACGACCGCACCCTCGAGCGCTCGGTCGTCGTCCGCATCGTGCCCGCCGGCCACCCGTTCGCCGACGCCATGCTGGACGCTGCCCGGCGGGCCGGCGGCCTGGACGACGCGCGCCTGGTGCGGGTGCTCGACGTCGGCCGTGAGCACGGCCTGGCCTTCGTCGTCACCGAGCTCGTCGCCGGGCGCACGCTCGCCGAGCGCCTGCGGGCGGGGCCGCTTCCGGCCGAGGACGTGCGCACGCTGGTCGGCGAGGCCAGCCTCGCGCTCGAGAACGCCCGCCGGCGCGGCCTGCACCACCTGGCCCTGACGCCCGACGACGTCCACCAGCTCGACGACGACAGCGTCCGGGTCGGCGGGCTCGCGGTCAGCGCGGCGCTGGCCGGGCGCGACGGTGACGACACCCCCGAGGCCGACGCGGCGCGGGACGACACCGAGGCGCTGGTGGCCCTGGCGTACGCCGGGCTCACCGGGTGCTGGCCGCTCGCGAGGCGCGCGGGTCTGCCGCCCGCGCCCCGGGTGTCGGGGGCGCCGGTCGCGCCGTCGCAGATCGTCGGCGGGGTTCCGGCCGACCTCGACACCCTGTGCGCGCAGACCTTCGCCGGCGCCGGTGCCCCGTCCAGCCCCGGTGACCTCGCGGCCCAGATCGCCCCCTGGGGCAAGGCGCGGCGCAGCACCCGCACCACGGGCGCCTTCCCGCACCCCCTGGCGCCCACCCGCCCCAGCACCCCCGCTCCCCGGACGACCGGCGCCCGCGTCGACCCTGAACCGCCCACGCAGGTGATGGCGGCCGTGGCCGACGCATCCCCCGCCCCGGACGACGAGCCGCGCCACGAACAGCCACAGCAGGCGCCCACCCGGCCGGCGATCGTCGTCCCCCGCCCGGACCTGCGACCAGCGGCCCGCGCGGTCGCGGGCGCGGTCGGCGGGGCGGTCGCGGGCGCGGCGTCCGGGGTGCGGGCGGGAGCCGCCGCAGGCGTCGCCCGGGCCCGGCAGTCGCAGGTGCCCCGCCCGGCATCGGCGTCCAGAACCACGGCCGGGTCATCGGCCGGGTCGACGGCCTCGACGTCCGACGTCGGCGCGGGCCGGCTCGAGCGGGGATTCGGCGGCGGGCTGTTCGACGACGAGCACGAGTCGCCCGGGCCGCTGCTGCCGCCGGCGCCGCTGACCCGCCCCCCGCGGCACCAGACCCGCACGGTGCTGGCGCTGGTCGCCGGTTTCGTCGCGGTGTTCCTGCTGCTCGGCTACTGCGGGCTGCGCGGGCTGGGCGACAACGCGTTCGTGCCCGACCCCACGCCCAGCGTTCGGCCGAGCCCCACCGCGGTCGCCACCACCCCACCGACGACGCCCGCGCCCACCCCCACGCCGACGGCCGCTGCACCCACCCCGGTGCGGGTGGTGGCCGCCACCGGTTTCGACCCGCAGGGCGACGGCTCGGAGAAGAACGCCCAGGCCGGCCGGGCCACCGACGGCGACCCGGGCACCTCGTGGACGAGCGACACCTACAACAGCGCGGCCTTCGGCGGCCTCAAGGACGGCGTCGGCCTGCGCCTGGACCTCGGTGCCCCCACCGCCGTCCACGCGGTGCAGGTCGCCGTCGACGGCGCGGGCTCGACCGTGCAGCTGCGCACCGCCCCCGGTGACACCCTGACCGGTGCCGCCGTCCTGGCCCAGGTCGCCGGCGCCTCGGGCACGATCACCCTGACCCCCAAGGCCCCCGTGACCACCCGGTACCTGCTGCTGTGGTTCACCACGCCGGCTCCCATCAGCGGCGGCTTCCGGGCCGGCGTGGCCGAGGTCACCATCTCGTGACCGCACCCGGCGTCGAGGGCGACAGCGCGCCCGTCGTCGCGGACGAGGACGGACCCCGCACCGACCGCCGGCTGATGGCCGACCACGTCGCCGGCGATCCCACGGCCTTCGCCGAGCTCGTCATCCGGCACCGCGACCGGCTCTGGGCGGTCGCAGTGCGCACCCTGGGTGACCACGACGAGGCCGCCGACGCGCTGCAGGACGCCCTGGTGTCGGCCTACCGCGGCGCCGCCGGGTTCCGGGGCGAGGCCGCGGTCACCACCTGGCTGCACCGCGTGGTGGTCAACGCGTGCCTGGACCGGCTGCGGCGGCGCGCGGCGCGGCCCACCGTCCCGATGCCGGACGCCGAGCCCGCCGACCGCCGCGACGACCACCGGGCCACCGAGATCCGGATCGACGTCCGGGCCGCCCTCGCCACGCTGCCCGAGCACCAGCGCCAGGCCCTGGTGCTGGTCGACATGCACGGCCTGAGCGTGGCCGAGGCCGCGGCGGTCCTGCAGGTGGCCGAGGGCACCATCAAGTCGCGCTGCGCCCGTGGTCGCGCTGCGCTGGCACCGCTGCTGCGTCCCGTGGCCGATGCAGGGAACCTCACCGGGTCCGGCGACGTCACACCCATGGCCCCCCGCCACCCACCTACGTCCCCCCACCACGACGCCGAAGGCCTCCTCCCGTGACGCACCTGCCCCTCGACGAGCTCGGGGACGTCGACGCCGCAGCCCGCGACCCGCACGTCCTGGCGTGCGAGCGGTGCCGTCAGGCCGTGGCCGAGCAGCAGTCGGTGCGCGCCCTGCTCGCGGCGCTGCCGGCCCCGGCGGTCGCCCCGCCGGACGTCGTCCGGGCGCTCGAGGCGACCCTGGCCCGGCTGCGCCAGGACGCCGCCCCCACCGCCGCTGAGCCCACCCCCACCGACAGCCCTGCCGACGCCACCCCCGCCGTCACGGTCGTGCCGATGTCGTCCGCGCCCTCGCGACGCGGAGCGCGGTGGCGCGAGCGCGCCCCCGGTCTGCTGGCCGCTGCCGCGGCCGTGGTGCTCGCGGTCGGCCTGGGTGGACTGCTCCTGCGCGGCGGCGGGGACAGCGGGTCGGCCAGCTCGGCCGGGGCCAGCGCCGAGCTGCGCACCGGCGCGGCGGACGGTACCGCGCTGGTCGCCGCGTCAACCGGCACGGCGTACACGAAGGCGAAGCTGGCCACCCAGGTCGAGGCGCTGCTGGCCGGACGGTCGACCTCGAGCGCCGCGCCCGCCGCCCCGCGCGGCCTGCTCGCCGCCCCCACCGGCCTGCGCGGCTGCCTGAGCGCCATCGGCGCCACCGGTGCACCGCTGGCCATCGACCTCGCGACCTTCGACGGCACGCCCGCCGCGATCTTCGTCCTTCCCGCGACCGGTGGTGGGCGCGAGGTCTGGGTCGTCGCACCGGACTGCCGACCGGGCGCGGACGGCACGCGGTACTTCACCCGCCTGCCCTGACCCCCGCCGGTGGGGAACAGCGCGGGCCTAGGATCGCTTGACCCAGCCAGGGAACGAACCCAACCGCACCGCAGAAGAGGGTCAGACGTGAGCGACGACATCCGTGACGTGATCATCATCGGCTCAGGCCCGGCCGGGTACACCGCGGCCGTCTACGCCGCCCGCGCGAACCTGCGGCCCCTGGTGTTCGAGGGCTCGATCACGTTCGGTGGCGCCCTGATGAACACGACCGAGGTCGAGAACTACCCGGGCTTCCGCGACGGGATCATGGGCCCCGACCTGATGGAGTCCATGCGCGCCCAGGCCGAGCGCTTCGGCGCCGAGCTCGTCACGGACGACGTCACCTCCGTCGAGCTGACCGGCGAGGTCAAGACGGTGACCACCGGCCGCGGCACCACCCACACCGCCCGCGCGGTGATCCTGGCGACCGGCTCGGCGTACCGCGAGATCGGCCTCCCGAACGAGAAGCGGCTGTCCGGGCACGGCGTGTCGTGGTGCGCGACCTGCGACGGCTTCTTCTTCCGAGGCCAGGACGTCGTCGTGGTCGGTGGCGGCGACTCCGCGCTCGAGGAGGCCACGTTCCTCACCAAGTTCGCCGACTCGGTGACCCTGGTGCACCGCCGTGACTCGCTGCGCGCCTCCAAGGTCATGCAGGACCGCGCGTTCGCCAACCCCAAGATCACCGTCCGCTGGAACAGCGAGGTCGTCGACGTCCTGGGTGAGGACAAGGTCACCGGCCTGCTCGTGCGCGACACCGTCACCGGCGCGCAGGAGCGGCTGGACGTCACCGGCCTGTTCGTGGCCATCGGCCACGACCCGCGGGTCGAGCTGCTCGCCGGCCAGGTCGACCTGACCGACGTCGGGTTCATCGCCGTCGAGGGCCGCAGCTCGCGCACCAACCTGCCCGGCGTGTTCGCCTGCGGCGACGTCGTCGACCACGAGTACATGCAGGCCGTCACGGCCGCCGGCTCCGGGTGCGTCGCGGCGCTGGACGCCGAGCGCTTCCTCGAGGCGCTGGCCGACGAGCCGCCCGTCGAGGCCGCCCTGGAGGCAGCCGAGATCGGCAGCCGCGTCCGCTGACCTGCGCTGACCTGCGCACTCACACCCACCAGCCCTGACCCGAACCCCGACCGAGAGGACCCCATCGTGGGCACCCTGCTGAACACCACCGACGCCACCTTCGACACCGACGTCCTCGCGAGCGACAAGCCGGTCCTGGTCGACTTCTGGGCCACCTGGTGCGGTCCGTGCCGCGCGATGGCGCCGATCCTGGACGAGATCGCCACCGAGCACGGCGAGAAGCTGCAGGTGGTCAAGCTCGACACCGACGCCAACCCCGGCATCACCGCGCGCTACGGCATCACCAGCATCCCGACAATGAACGTCTACGTCGGCGGCGAGCTGGTCAAGTCCATCACCGGCGCCAAGCCCAAGCAGGTGCTGGTCAAGGAGCTCGCCGACTACCTGGCCTGACCCCCCACCCGGCGACAGGAGGTCCCGTGGCGACAGGCCCGACCCGTCGTCGCGGTGACACCGGCCCGGATGTGCGAGCAATCAGTGATCAACTAGTCACCATGGGTGACCTGGGGCAGGCGGACGACGACTTCACCGCCGAGGTCGAGCACGCGGTGCGCGCCTTCCAGCAGCGTCGAGGGCTGATGGTCGACGGCATCGCCGGCCCGCAGACCCGACGGGCCCTGGACGGCGCGCGCTGGCAGCTCGGCGACCGGATCCTGGTGCACACCCCCGGCCACCTGATGACCGGGGACGACGTCCAGACCCTGCAGCAGCGGTTGCTCGGGCTGGGCTTCTCGTGCGGCCGGGCCGACGGCGTCTTCGGCTCACGCACCGACGCCGCCCTGCGCGAGCTGCAGCGCGGGGTCGGACTGCGCGGGGACGGCGTCGTGGGGCCGAGCACCCTGCGCGCCCTGTCGCGGCTGTCCCGCTCGGTCAGCGGCGGCGCCCCGCAGGCGCTGCGCGAGACCGACCGCCTGCGTGTCGCCGGCCCCAGCCTGGCCGGCCGCCTCGTCGTGCTCGACCCCGGCCACTCCGCCACCGACCCCGGAGCGCGGGTCGGCGACCTGGTCGAGGCCGACCTCACCCTCGACCTCGCCCGCCGGATCGAGGGCCGCCTCGTCGTGGCGGGCGTGCGGGTGGTGCTGACCCGGGGGCTGACGTCCGACCCCGACCAGGGCGCCCGTGCTGACCTCGCCAACACCCTGGACGCCGACCTGCTGCTGTCCCTGCACTGCGAGGCGCTGCCGGGTGCGCCGCAGGCGCACGGCGTGGCGAGCTTCTTCTACGGGCACTCAGAAGCCGGCCCCTCGGCCTGGTCGGTCACCGGCGAGCGGCTGGCGACGCTGGTGCAGAGCGAGATCGTCGCCCGCACCGACCTGCTGGACTGCCGGGCCCATCCCCGCGCGTGGGACCTGCTGCGCCGCACCCAGATGCCCGCCGTCCGGGTCGAGGTGGGTCACCTCACCCATGCGGGTGACGCCCGCCGGCTGGCCGACCCCGCCTTCCGCGACACCGTGGCCGAGGCGATCGTCGTGGCGATCCAGCGCACCTACCTGCCGCGCGAGCAGGACGCGACCACCGGCACCCTGCGCGTCGCGGACGTGCTGGCCCGCGCCCAGCTCGGCTGAGTCAGCAGGAGCGATACCTCGGGTCAGCCGCGGGTGAGCACCGGCGCGCGCACCGATCCGAGCAGCCGCTCGAGCGCGTGCTCGACGTCCTCGCGCCAGGACAGCGCGGTGCGCAGGTCCAGCCGCAGCCGCGGGTGCACCAGGTGCGGACGCACCGTCTTGAAGCCCACCGACAGCAGGTAGTCGGCGGGCAGCACGCACCCCGTGGTGACCATCGCCCGCTCCAGCGCGGACGGCGGCTCGCCCGGCGGCGCGTGCACGCCGTACGCCTCGATCGCCCGGACCCCGCGGCGGGTGAGGTCCTTGGCGACCCCCTGCAGCAGCATCCGGGCCAGGCCCGCGCCGGCGAACTCGGGTAGCACCCGGCCGGTCATCAGCAGCACCGCGTCGGCGCTGACCGGGGCGGTCGGGAAGGCGACCGCGCGGGGCACCAGGTGCGGTGGCGCGTACATGAGGAAGCCGGCGGGGCTGGTGTCGACGTAGGCGATCCGGCCCACCGACCCCCACTCCAGCAGCGCCGCCGAGACCCAGGCCTCCTTCTCGAAGGCGGTGTCGCCGTCGCGCTCGGCCCGACCGCCGGCCACGGGGTCGAGCTCCCAGAACACGCACGAGCGGCACGCGGTGGGCAGGTCGCCGAGGCTGTCCAGGGTCAGCGGCGCGAGGCGGCGGGCGATCACGACCCGGCCCGGGGCTCGAGGCGGTGCGGCGACGGCGCCAGGTAGTGGCCGCCGTACGCCGTCGGTGGGCGTGGGCGCACCAACCCGGCCAGGTACCCCCCGAGCGCCCCCGCCATCGCGGCCACCAGCACCATCAGCGCCGCACGGCGCACCTGCGGTGACGTCATCACGTTCTCCCCGGGGGCTGGGCGGTGCCCCGCCGGCGATCCTACGACGTGCGGGCGCCTGGGTCGATCCTCGACCGCGGCTGCGCTCCGTCGTCGGGCTCGAGCACCGACAGGATCCGGTTCAGGTCCTCCACGCTGGCGAACTCGACCGTCAGGCGGCCCTTGCGCCGGCCGAGGGCGATGCTCACCCGCGTGTCCAGCCGGTCGGACAACCGGGCGGCGACCTCGTCCATCCGCGGGTTGCGTCCCCCGGCTCGCGGACGACGCACCCGGGCCGGCGCGGCGGGGTCACC
>JBKJTJ010000169.1:0-4590 GCA_046590855.1 Actinomycetota bacterium | reverse complement strand
GAGTGCGGCTACTGGGCGTGCATCCCATCGAAGACGTTGCTGCGCCCGCCCGAGGCCAAGACCGGGGTGGACCGCGCCGACGGCGTGACCGATGCCTCGCTGGACTGGCCCGCGGCGCGCGCCCACCGCGACTACATGATCCGTCACCTGGACGACTCCAAGCAGGTCACCGGGTACCAGGAGTCCGGCGCGACCGTCATCAAGGGCGTGGGGAGGGTCACCGGACCGGGGACGGTGGAGGTGGACGGCCGGGTCCTGAGCACCGAGCACATCATCCTCGCCACCGGTTCGGAGGCGTTCCTGCCCCCGGTCGAGGGACTCGCGGACGCCCGACAGCAGGGCAGGGTCTGGACGAACCGCGAAGCCACCACGTTGACTGACATCCCGGGCCGGGTGGTGATGCTCGGTGGCAGCGCGGTCGGCGTCGAGCTCGGGCTGTTCCTGCGCCGGTACGGGGCGCAGGTCACCATCGTCGAACGCTCCGGGCGGTTGCTGTCGCGGGAGGACCCGCGGCCCGGTGAGCTCACCGGGACCTACCTGGCCGGTGAGGGCATCGCCGTGCGGACCGGGGTCACCGCCACCGGGGTCCACATCGAGGGCCCGGACACCGTGGTCGACCTGGACGACGGCACGCAGGTGCGGTGCGACGTCATCGTGGTGGGCAGCGGCCGCACCCCCCGCACCGGCGACCTCGGTCTGGAGACCGCGGGGGTCACCCTGGGTGACAAGGGCCAGGTCGTCGTCGACGAACGCTGCAGCGCCGGGACCAACATCTGGGCGATTGGTGACGTCACCGCCGTGATGGCGTTCACCCACGTCGCGATGTACATGGGTCAGGTCGTCGCCGACAACATCCTGGGCAAAACCCGCACCGCCCGCTACGACGGTGTCCCGCGGGTGGTGTTCGCCGACCCCGAGGTCGCCGCCGTCGGCCTGACTTCGGCGCAGGCCGCCGAGGCGGGCATCACGACCCGCAGCGCCGAGGTCGACCTGTCCGAGGCGATCGCCCGCCCCTGGACGTACGAGAAGGAACCCCGGGGGCACCTTGGGATCCTGGCCGACGCCGACACAAAGACCCTGATCGGGGCCTGGGCGGTCGGGCCGATGGCCAGCGAATGGATTCACACCCCAGCCCTTGCCATCCGGGAACTTATCCCGATCCACCGGCTCACCGACCAGATCGCGCAGTTCCCCACCTACAACGAAGGCTGGCTCGGCGCCTACCGCCAGCTCAACCTCTGACCCACCGGTGGACAGCGAACGCCCACGCAAGACGGAAGGCACCCTGTGAGCAACAGCGACGACCCGAACACTGACGGCCCCGGCAGCGACCTGAGCAGCTACGACCTGATCGTCATCGGTACCGGTGGCGCCGCGATGGCCGCTGGGATCGAGGCCCGCGAGCGCGGTAAGACCGTGCTCCTTGTCGAGCACGACGTCTTGGGCGGAACCTGCCTCAACGTGGGGTGCGTGCCCTCCAAACGGCTGCTCGCTGCGGCCGGTCACCGGCACGCCGCCGCCACCAACCCGTTCCCCGCCGCGTCGACCAGCGCCGCCGGAGTCGACCTGCCCGCCCTGATCGCGCACAAGCAGCAGCTCGTCGACGCGCTACGGAACGCGAAGTACCAGGACGTCGCCGACGCCCACGGCTTCGACCTCCGCTACGGCCACGCCCGCTTCGTCGACGACCGCACCCTGGACGTGGACGGCAAGCACCTGAGTGCCGCGGCGTTCATCGTCGCGACCGGCGCCGCGCCCGCGACCCCGGACCTACCCGGTATCGACACGGTGCCGTTCCTGACCTCGACCACCGCGATGGAGCAGACCGAACTGCCCGTTTCGCTGGTCGTCCTGGGCGCCGGGTACGTCGGGTTGGAGCAGGCCCAGCTGTGGTCCCAGCTCGGCGTGCAGGTCACCATCGTCGGCCGGTTCGCACCGCACACAGAACCCGAGCTCGCTGACGTGCTCAAGGACGTGTTCACCGCCGAGGGGATCACCGTCATCGAGCAGCGCGCCACCGCCGTCGCGGCGGCGACGGGCGGGGTCGCGGTCACGACCAATGAGGGACAGACGATCACCGCGGCCAAGTTGCTTGTCGCGACCGGCCGCCGGCCCAACACCGACGGCCTGGGCCTGGACGCCGCCGGTATCAAGACCGACGCGCACGGGTTCCTGATCGTCGATGACCACCAGCGGACCAGCAATGAGCGGATCTGGGCTGCGGGCGACGTCAACGGCGCACCCCAGTACGTGTACGTCGCCGCCCAGACCGGGCACGTCGCCGCCGCCAACGCCCTCGGAGACCAGCAGGTGATGGACTACCGCGGACTGCCCGGCGTCACGTTCACCACCCCGCAGCTGGCCAGGGCCGGCCTGACCGAGCAGGAAGCCCTGGACCACGGGTACCAGTGCGACTGCCGCACCTTGAACGCCGACGACCTGCCGCGGGCCTTGGCGAACAACGACACCCGCGGCGCCCTGAAGATCGTGATCGACGCCGACACCCGCAAGGTCCTGGGCGTCCATGTGGCCCTCGACGGTGCCGGCGACGTCATCCTGGCCGCCACCTACGCCATCAAATACGGGCTCACCATCGACGACGTCGCCAACACCTGGGCGCCCTACCTCACCATGGCCGAGGCCCTCAGGCTGTGCGCGCGACTGTTCATGTCCGACATGCCCACCAGCTGCTGCGCCTAGGACGAAAAGCACGAGCTGGAACCGATGGTCATCAAGCCTTCGACCCGACCACCTGCTGCACTGCACCGCGTAGGCGAGCCGTTATCGCGTACCGATCTGCGTGCCGTCCCGAGAGTTGGTCTCACGGCAAGTGGCGGCCAAGCCACCGCAGTCCGGAGCCGACGACCGGCCTGTTGTGCCAGCCGTGGTCAACGACAGCACGACGCACGCGACGCACCACGTCGCGTGCCATCACGGCGGGACCGGTGCGATGTCGGTCCTCGATCTCACTCGCCCGGTGTGCGATAAACTGCGCGCAATCCAGGCACAGTGCGACTTCGGGGTGGGCGTCGAGCCGGACCATCTGCCCGGCCGGGCTGGGTTGGCCACAGCACCAGCATCCGCTGTAGCCGGACTCCTCGTCGTTCACCGCTGTCTCGGCAGTCATCGGTTGCCCTCGCCTTGATTCTGCTGTGCGATTCGCGCCAGCACATGCTCGCGTGGTGGCTCGTGGGCATGTACCTCGCGAAGGTGCGCCGTCATGTCATCGGCCAGCGCCTCTGGATCGTCGGCGACCATCGGGTGCTTGCATCTGGGGCAGTGCATCGAAACGGGCACGTCCAGATCGTTACACCCAGAGGTGCAAGCCGCCAGGGAGTGTCGGCTCCCCGGGGCGTACGCCGTCCGAGATCCGGCCGTCGGCGTGAGACCCCCGGACGGAACTCCGCTCAACTGCGCGTTCCTGTCCCGGGGTCCGGTCGCACATCGACGTGCGACGCTCCTATGCTTCGTCAAGCGGCTGTGGCCCCGCTTTCGAGGAGGTGGTAGAGGTCGCGGGCGACGTAGCGGGCCAGGCAGCGTTTGATCTCGCGGCTGGTCTTTCCTTCGGCGGTTCGGCGGGCGACGTAGTCGCGGGTGGTTGGTTGGTACTGGATCCGGCTCTGGACCACGGTGTGCAGTGCGGTGTTGAGCTGGCGGTCGCCGTAACGGTTGAGCCGGTACCGGGTGGTGACCTGGCCACTGTTCGCTGGGATCGGTGCGACGCCGGCGAGCATCGCGAACGCAGCCTCGGAGTGGATACGGCCTGGGTGGGACCAGGCGCACAACACTGTCGCGGCGACGATCGGTCCGACGCCGAACTCCTCGAGCAGGTCAGGGCGCCAGCCGCGGATGATCGCCATCATTGCCTTGGCCAGCTCCCGTGCCTCCTTGAGCATCGCGTGCGCGCGACGAGCCAACGTGCGCAGCGCCACCACGGTGCTGGTCGTCTCAACGTCCCACGCTGGATGAACACGCAGCTTCGCGGCGGTGTTGAGCATCGCAGCGAGCTTCTGGCCACGGAACCGCACGCGGATGGGTTCCGGTGCTGCGATCACCAGGCTGAACACCTGCAGCTGGGCCTCGGTGGAGGCATTGATCGCTGAGCGGCGGGCAGCCAGAAGCACTGACAGGGCTTGGCGTTCGCCCCCGCTGCGCGGTGTTCCCAACCGCGGTCGGGCCATCGCCTCCCGTGCGGCACGGATCGCGTCGAGCGGGTCGGACTTCGCCCCGTTGCGGCGCTTGGCCCTCTTGGGACGGTCCAGCTCGACGACGATCTCTTGGCGCTGGGCCAGGTGACGCGTCAGCCCGGCGCCGTGGCCACCGGTCCCCTCGATCGCCCAGGCCCGCAGCACGGCGTGCTCGTCGGCGAACTCCACCAGCTGGGCATAGCCCGCGGCGGTGGCCTCCACCGTGATCTCACCCAGGACACCGCCGGTGGCCGCGTTGACCGCAGCGGCCGAGTGGGTCCCAACATGGGTGTCGACGCCGATGACGACATCGACCACCTCGCGTAGATCGGTCAGACTGTTCATGCGTTCACTCCTTCGCCGGAACGGGACGTGGGTTCCGGTCCGGGACGAAGGTTCGGCA
>JBKJTJ010000164.1:0-8561 GCA_046590855.1 Actinomycetota bacterium | reverse complement strand
CGCCGACCCCGAGGGCTCGGTCTACTCCGGCGGCACCGGCCGCCCGTACCTCGTCGAGGGCGTCGGCGAGGACTTCTGGCCCTCGGCGTACGACCCGAGCGTGCCCGACCGGATCGTCGCGGTCAGCGACGCCGACTCGTTCGCGATGACCCGGCGCCTGGCCCGCGAGGAGGGCCTGCTCGTCGGCGGCTCGTGCGGCATGGCCGTCGTCGCGGCCCTCGAGGTGGCCCGCGAGCTCGGCCCGGACGACGTCGTGGTGGTGCTGCTGCCGGACGGCGGCCGCGGCTACCTGGGCAAGATCTTCAACGACGGGTGGATGGCGTCCTACGGGTTCCTCGCCGCCAGCGGGGAGACCACCGTCGGGGACGTGCTGCGCGGCAAGGCCGGCGACCTGCCCACCCTCGTGCACACCCACCCGAGCGAGACGGTGCGCGACGCCGTGACGATCCTGCGCGAGTACGGCGTCTCGCAGATGCCCGTCGTGGGCGCCGAACCGCCGGTGATGGCCGGCGAGGTGTCGGGCAGCGTCAGCGAGCGAGACCTGCTCGACGCGCTGTTCACCGGCAAGGCGCACCTGGCCGACCCGGTCGCCCAGCACATGGGCGCGCCGCTGCCCCTGGTGGGGGCGGGCGAGCCGGTGGCGACCGCGCGGCACGCGCTCGAGGTGTCGGACGCCGTCATGGTCGTCGTGGACGGCAAGCCCGCCGGGGTGCTCACCCGCGCCGACCTGCTGGGCTTCCTGGCCGAGTAGGCCTCTCAGCCCGCCAGGTGCCCCCAGGCGGGCTCGAGCTCGGCCCACGGGCCGCTGGCGGCGACCCGGCCCCGGTCGAGGACGACGACCCGGTCGGCCCGGGCCAGTGCCGCGCGCTTGGTCGTGGCCCCGATCACGGTGCTGCCGCGGGCGCGCAGCGAGTCCCACAGCTCGACCTCGGTCGTCGCGTCCAAGGCGGACGAGACGTCGTCCGCCACGAGCAGCTCGGCGTCAGCGGCCAGCGCACGGGCCAGAGCCAGCCGCTGCACCTGGCCGCCGGACAGCCGGACGCCGCGGTGGCCGACGAGCGCGTGCGAGCCGCCGGCGTCCTCGACGTCGCGGGCGAGGCGGGCGTCGGCGATCGAGCGGTCGACCTCGCGGTCGTGGTCGAGCCGGATGTTGTCGGCGAAGGTGCCGGACAGCACGCGGGGCACCTGGGCGACATGGGCCACCCGACCCGGGCGCAGGAAGGTCTGCGCGTCGTCGACCGTCCGCCCGTTCCACCGCAGCGTGCCGCGGTGCGAGACCAGACCGGCCATGGCCGAGAGCAGGCTGGACTTGCCTGAGCCGATCTGACCCAGCAGCAGCACAAGCTCGCCGCGGTGGACGACGAGGTCGACGTCGATGGCGCCGAGCGTGCCGTCGTCGTGGACGGCGGTCAGGCCCACCAGCTCGAGCTGCTCGAGCCGGTCGCGCTCGCCGACCGAGGGGCGGGGCGACTGGCCGGTCACCAGGTCGAGACCGGGTGGCAGCTCCATCAGGTCGTGGCCGCCGGCGAACCGGGTGGTGGCCTGCTGCCAGGCGCGCGTGCCGGGGGCCTCGGTGATGACGGCGCCGGCGACGCGACCGAACCAGTCGAACCCGTTGACGGCGCCGGTGACCAGCAGCGTGGTGGCCAGGCCCCAGTGGCCGCTGACGTGGATCGCCCAGGCCGTGACGGCACCGACCTGCACCATGACGATCGGCACCCCGGACAGCAGGGCCTGCACCCGGTGCTCGCGAACCGCGGCGTCGATGCGGCCGTCGTCGACCCGGCGCAGGTGGGCGTGCACCTGGGGGGTGGCAGCCGCGAGCTTGACCGTGCGCACCGAGTCCAGGGTCGAGACCAGCGAGCGGCCGAACCGGGCGCGGGCGGCCGACGCTGCGGCGGCCGAGCGACCGGCGACCGGTGAGCCCACCGCGGACACGGCCGCGGATGCGACCATCACGGCGAGCAGCACGCCGCCGGCGAGGACGCTGGCGCCCACGACCCCCGTGGCGACGACGATGGCCAGCCCGTTGACGAAGTCGACCCAGCGGTCGCCGTACCGCGCGAACCGGTCGGCGTCCATGGCCCGCGCGACCACCTCGCCCGGGGGTGTGGGGTCCAGCCGGTGCTGCCGGGTCTGGCCGAGCAGCACGGCCACCCGCACGCGCAGCATCACCGAGATCCACCAGCGCGGGTAGCGCGCGATCGCCTCGGCCAGCAGCAAGGGGGCGGCCAGCAGCGAGGCGACCAGGCCGGCGAGCAGCAGCACCGGGCGCCCGCCGTCCTGCAGCTGGACGACGAGGTGGCCCCACAGCCACCCGGTGAGCGCGCCGTACGCGCTGCACACCGTCGACACCAGGAACAGCGCGGCGCTCACCAGACCCCAGGTGGGATGGATCTTCAGGGCGTTCCACGTCCCTCGCGCGAGGCTCGGGCCGACCTCGACCTCGGGCGAGGGCGGGGCGGTTCCGGTGCGACGGGCGGTGCCGACGGCGGTGCCGGCGCTCATGGCCGCGACGGCGCCCACGGGTGTCTCGTCGGACGCCTGGAGCAGCCGGCGGAAGGGCCCGGGTTCGCGAGCGAGGACCGCGCGCGGCCCGTGCTGGACGACGCGCCCGGCCTCGAGCACGGCGACGTGGTCGGCCCGGGCGGTGGTGGTCAGCCGGTGCGCGACGAGCAGACCGGTGCGACCGGCGAGCAGCCGCTGCGACGCTGCGACCACCCGCGCCTCGGTCACCGGGTCCATCCGTGCCGTCGCCTCGTCCAGGACGACGACGGAGACGTTGCGCACCAGCAGCCGGGCGAACGCCACCAGCTGCTCCTCGCCCGCGGACAGGCTGGTGCCGCTCGGGCCGAGCAGTGTTTCGAGGCCGTCCGGCAGGCTGACCACCCAGTCGGTCAGACCGAGCTCGTCGACAGCGGCCTGCACCCGGCCCGGCGCCAGGTCGGTGAACAGGGCGATGTTCTCGGCGAGGGTGCCCGCGAGGATCTCGGTGCGCTGGGTCACGACACCGACCGCGGACCGAAGGGCCTGCAGGTCGAGGTCGAGGACGTCGACACCGCCGAGCAGCACCGTGCCGCGCTCGGGCTCGACCGCCCGCGAGAGCAGCGAGGCGAGCGTCGACTTGCCCGAGCCGCTGCGGCCGACCAGCGCGCAGGTGGTGCCGGCGGGGACGGTCAGGTCGACCTCGCGCAGCGCGAACGCACCCTCGGCGTAGGCGAAGTGCAGGTCGCGCAGCTGCAGGCCCAGCACGCCGCCCGGCAGCGCCAGACCCCCGACGGGTTCGGGCTCGGCCGCGAGCAGCGTGCGCAGGCGCACCAGCGCACCGACCCCGGCCTGCAGGTCGGGGATCTGCCGCGCCACCTGGTCGATCTGCCCGACGAAGGTGGTGGTGACCAGGAACAGCGTGACCAGGGTCGCGGTGGACTCCGCGCCCCCGACGACGAGGGCCACACCGGCCACCGCGACCGCGGCCAGCAGGGCGTGCAGCAGGAGACCGGCGCGTCGGCTGATCCGCGCCTCGAGGACGACCACCTCGTGGAACCGGGCGTGCACCGTTGCCGAGAGCTCGGCGCACCGGCGCACGAGGAAGGCCTGACCCAGGCTGGTGCGCAGGTCGTCGCGGGCCGCGACCCCCTCCTCCATCGCCGCCGCGTGGTCGGTCCAGGCGATCTCCTCGACGACCTTGCGCTCGCTCAGCTCGGCCAGCAGCGGCCGGATCACCAGCAGCACGCCGACGGCGCCGACCGGGAGCAGCAGCCACGCCGGCCACCAGGTCAGTCCGGCCACGACGAGCAGCGGCAGCCCGCCGAGCGTCAGCCGGATCAGGCCCCAGGCGTTCTGGCGCAGCAGCGCGCCGAGCTCGTGGGTGTCGTCGTCGACCCGGTCGAGGATCTCGCCGACCGCCTGCTCGGTGAGCGCGGCCAGCGGCTGGTGCATGACGGCGTCCAGCAGGTCGACGCGCAACCGGCCCTCGGCGCGGTCGACCACGGTCGCCCACACCGTGCGCCCGACCGTGTCGAGCAGGGCCGCGCCCACGACGCAGATCGCGAACGCCACCACGACGCGGACGGCCGGGCTGTCGGCGAGCCGGCCGGCGGCGACTGTGCCGAGGGCCTGGCCGAGCCCCGACGCCGCAGTCGCGCTCAGAGCGACCACGGCGAGGGGCCCGCGCAGCCGGCGCCAGTCGAGGCGTCGGGCCGCAGGAAGCACCGCCGAGGCGCCCGTCGTCGGCGTCAGCTCGGTGGTGTCGTCTCGTTCCCGCGTCCCCGTCCCCACGTGGTCGCACGTTACGTCAGTGCACCGACAACCCGCCGCTGGTTTACCCGGGCGTCAGCCGCGCCACCGCCGCGCGGCGCCGGGCCACAGCCCGCACGATGGCCCGGTGCCGCTTCCCGACGTCCGCTCGCTGATCACCGACCGCGTTCGCACCACCTTCCGGGCCCGGGTGTCGGGTGACCCGTCCGGCACCCCCGACTGGGTGCGCGAGATCGCCGACCGGGGGCAGGGCGAGGGCTGGTTCGCCCCGGACGGCGTGGTGTGGGCGGTGCACGGTGACCTGTCGACGATCGTCGGTGGCGTCGCGGCCCTGCTGGCCCAGGCGACGCACCCGCTGGCGCTGGCCGGCGTCGAGGGCCACAGCGACTACCGCGACGACCCGTGGAAGCGGCTGGCCGGCACGGCACGCTGGCTGGTGGTGACGACGTTCGGGTCGGCCGAGCTGGCCGAGCGCGAGTCGGCCCGGGTGCGCGGGATGCACCGCCGGGTCGTGGGCGCGGCCCAGGACGGCCGGGCGTACGCCGCGTCCGACCCGGCGCTGCTGCGCTGGGTGCACCTGGCGTTCACGGACGCGTTCCTGCACGCCCAGCTGCTGGTGGGCGCCGACCTGGTGCCGCGCTTCGGCCCGCGCTGGCCGGACGCGTACGTCGCCGACTGGGCCCGCTCGGCGCAGGCACTGGGCGCCACCGACCTGCCGACCAGCGCCGACGAGCTCGACCAGGCCGTGCGGGCGATGGCTCCTGAGCTGCAGCCGGTGCCCTCGGACCTGCGGGCCTACCTGCTCGACCCGCCCGGGCTGGGCGCGGCCGAGCGGGCGTTCTACGCCACCGTCGCAGCGGGTGGGGCGCTCGTGCTGCACCCGACGCTCGCCCCCCTGGCCGGGGCGCCTGGACGCGCCGACCCGCGGCGATCACGGGTGCGCCGAGTGCAGGTGGCGGCCCTGCGGACCGAGCTGGCTGCGCTGCGCCTGGTGCTGGGGCAGCGCAGCCCCTCCGAGGAGGCCGCTCGTACGCGCCTGGGTCAGGCGGCCGGGCCGGCAGCCGGCATCGGGCAGCTGACACCGGTGCCACCGATGCCGCAGTAGCCGTTGGGCACCTTGTAGAGGTACTGCTGGTGGTAGTCCTCGGCGTAGAAGAAGTCCCCGGCGTCCTCGGCGCTGCGGATCTCCGTGGTGATCTCGCCGTAGCCGCGCTGCTGCAGCACCTGCGCGTACGCCGCCCGGCTGGCCTCCAGGGCCACGCGCTGCTCCTCGGTGGTCCAGTACACGGCCGAGCGGTACTGGGTGCCGCGGTCGTTGCCCTGCCTGAAGCCCTGGGTCGGGTCGTGGCTCTCCCAGAAGGACTTCAGCAGCGCGTCCGTCGAGAGCACGCTCGGGTCGTAGGCCACCAGCACGGCCTCGGTGTGGCCGGTGCGGCCGGTGCAGGTCTCGTCGTACGTCGGGTTGGGGGTCGTGCCGCCCTGGTAGCCGACGGCGGTGGTGACCACGCCCGGCGTCTGCCAGAAGATCCGCTCGGCCCCCCAGAAGCAGCCCATCGCGACGTAGATCGTCTGGGTGCCCTCGGGCCAAGGCCCCTTGAGCGCGGTGCCGAGCACGGCGTGCGTCTCAGGGACCGCGTAGGGCGCGGCGGGACGGCCGGGCAGCGCCTCGTCGGCAGCGACCAGCGTGGACTTGTACTTCGAACCGAACACGTCAGACCTCCGGTGGTGTGGTGACGTCATGCTCAACGACGCGCACCCACGCTGTCATCCCCGGCGCGTCCGACGTCACACCCCGGTAAGCGATGCTGGGGGGCGTGATCACCCGACTGCGCGGGCGCCGGCTGCCCCGCCGCCTCGTCCAGCTGTACGTCGGCCTGGTGCTGTTCGGCGTCAGCATGGCCCTGCTCGTGCGCAGCCGGCTCGGCAACATGCCCTGGGACGTGCTGCACCAGGGACTGGTGCGCCAGGTCGGCGGCACGATCGGGCAGTGGTCGATCGCGGTCGGCGCGCTGGTGCTGCTGCTGTGGATCCCGTTGCGCGAGCGCCCCGGCCTCGGCACCGTCAGCAACGTCGTCCTGGTCGGGGCCAGCGTCGACGCGACCCTGGCGGTGCTGCCCGTCGCCGGTCCGATGCCCGCGCGGGTGGCCTTCATGGCCGCTGGCATCGTGCTGAACGCGATCGCCACGGCGCTGTACGTCGGCGCGCACCTCGGCCCCGGGCCCCGCGACGGGCTGATGACCGGCTTCGTCCGCCGCACCGGGGCGTCGGTGCGGCTGGTCAAGACGCTGATCGAGGTGACGGTCGTCCTGGCCGGGTGGGCGATGGGCGGCACCCTCGGCGTGGGGACGGCGGTGTTCGTCCTGACGATCGGGCCGCTGGTGCAGGTGTTCCTGCACCGGCTGGCCGTCCCGCGGCCCGAACCGGTCGCGGTGCTGGATACCGTTGCGGGGTGAGCACCCCGAGCGAACGGCACGGCTTCTCGACCCGCGCGATCCACGCCGGCCAGGAGCCCGACCCCCTGACCGGGGCGGTCGTCCCCCCGATCTACCAGGTGTCGACGTACAAGCAGGACGGCGTCGGCGGCCTGCGCGGCGGGTACGAGTACTCGCGGTCGGCCAACCCCACCCGCACCGCGCTGGAGGAGTGCCTCGCCTCGCTCGAGGGCGGCAGCCGGGGCTTCGCGTTCGCCTCGGGTCTGGCCGCCGAGGACACCGTCCTTCGGGCGCTGTGCCGTCCCGGGGACCACGCGGTGACCCCGAACGACGCGTACGGCGGCACCTACCGACTGTTCGCCCAGGTGGCCGGGCCGTGGGGCCTGGCGCACTCACCCGCCGACCTGGGCGACCTCGACGCCGTCCGCTCGGCCGTGCGGCCCGGCGAGACGAAGGTGCTGTGGGCCGAGACGCCGACCAACCCGCTGCTCGGCGTCGCCGACATCGCTGGCCTGGCCGAGATCGCCCACGCCGCAGGCGCTGTGCTCGTCGTCGACAACACCTTCGCGACGCCGTACCTGCAGAACCCGCTGTCGCTGGGCGCCGACGTCGTCGTGCACTCGACCACCAAGTACTGCGGCGGGCACTCCGACGTCGTCGGTGGCGCGCTGGTCACGTCGACGGCCCCGGGAGTGACGGCGTACGCCGACCTGGACGAGCGGGTCGGCTTCCACCAGAACGCGATGGGCGCCGTCGCCGGCCCGATGGACGCCTGGCTGGTGATGCGCGGGCTGCGCACCCTGTCGGTGCGGATGGACCGCCACTGCGACAACGCCGAGCGCGTCGTCGCCTTCCTCGAGCAGCACCCGCGGGTGGGTTCGGTGCTGTACCCGGGCCTCGAGGCGCACCCGGGCCATGCCGTTGCGGCGCAGCAGATGCGGCGGTTCGGCGGCATGGTGAGCTTCCGGCTGCGCGGCGGCGTCGAGGAGGCGCTCGGGGTCTGCAAGCGGGCCGAGGTCTTCACCCTGGGCGAGTCGCTCGGCGGTGTCGAGTCGCTGATCGAGCACCCCGGCCGGATGACCCACGCCAGCGTCGCCGGCTCGCTGCTGGAGGTGCCCGACGACCTGGTGCGGCTCTCGGTGGGTATCGAGGACGTCGACGACCTACTGGGCGACCTCGAGCAGGCCCTTTCGTAGAACCGCTGTGGCTCGCGTGCTCTGCGTCGACTTCGGGTCGACGTTCACCAAGGCGGTGCTCGTCGACACCGACGAAGGCACCGTCGTGGCGTCCGGCTCGCACCGGACGACGATCGCGACCGACGTGCTCGACGGGTACGCCGCGATCCGTGAAACGCTTGCGGCAGAACGCATCGACGAGGTGCTCGCCTGCAGCAGCGCCGGGGGCGGGCTGCGGCTCGCGGTGGTGGGCTACGAGCGCGAGGTCACAGCCGAGGCGGGTCACCGGGTCGGGCTGTCGGCGGGCGCCAAGGTCGTGCACGTCACCGCGGGGGTGCTGAGCGCAGGCGACGTGCGCGTGCTGCGCGCGAGCCGGCCGGACGTCGTCCTGCTCGTCGGGGGCACCGACGGGGGAAACTCAGAAGTGTTGCAGCACAACGCCCGCAGGCTCGCGACCGGTCGGGTGCCGGCGCCGGTCGTCGTCGCCGGCAACGCGGACGGCCGCGAGGCCGCCGTCCACGAGCTGGCCTCACGCGGACGCCGGGTCCTCGTGGCCGCGAACGTCCTGCCCCGCATCGGTGTGCTCGACCCCGAACTGGCGCGGGCCGCGATCCGCGAGGTCTTCATCCGGCACGTGATCGGCGGCAAGGGCCTGTCTCGGCGCCCGGAGTTCGCGCGGCTGGTGCGCGCCGCGACC
>JBKJTJ010000071.1:0-5813 GCA_046590855.1 Actinomycetota bacterium | reverse complement strand
GAGCCAGCTCAGCTGCCCGCTCACCCCGAACCCGGGCGGCACGCAGTTCACCTGGGCACCCGTCGGCAACACGGCCGGCTTCGGCCACGCCATCAACGACGGGCGCCCGTTCTGGGTGGGGGACTTCACGGGGACCGGGGGAGCGGACATCCTCTTCCACTACCTCGGTGACCTGAACTGGTGGCTCGGCACCGTGACGGGCGGATCCCTCGCGTGGGTGCTGTCCGGCACCTGGTAAGCGGATGATGGTGCTGTGACCCAGCAACCCGAGGGTGTCGTGGTCCGCGTGCGCTGTACCGTCCGTGCGCGCGCGAACCACGACGACCTCGCCGGGGCGACCCTGCTCGTCACCCTGGAGGACGTCTCGCTGGCGGACGCACCGTCCGTCGTGGTGGCCTCGGTGGCGAGGCCGTTGCAGAGCGCCGCGGACCTTCTCGAGCCGACCGACCTGGAGGCGACCCTGTCGGTACGGCGGGCGTACGCGGTGCGGGCACACGTGTCCCGCAGCGGTGAGCGCCTGGTCCGAGCCGGCGACCTGGTGTCCACCACCAGCCACCCGGTACCAGCGGTTGCGGGCACCGTGCCCCTCCTGGTGGACCTGATCGTCGTCTAGCGCGGTGCGAGTCGGTCGCACCTCATCGGGACAGCGAGAGCAGCGCCAGGTCGTCGCGCATCCCGGCGGCGCGGGTCTGCAGGCCGTCGGCGACGGTCAGGGTGACGTCGCGGAGGAGGGGACGGCGGGCGGCGTCGGCGAGCAGGTCGATGAGCACCTGCTGGCCCAGCTCGTGGCCGCTCGCGTCCCTGGCCTCGGTGGCGCCGTCGGTGTGCAGCAGCAGGGTGTCACCGGGGGACAGGTCGACCGTGACCGCCCGCCAGGTCAGGTCCGGCAGCACCCCCACCAGGGTGCCGGCGCAGGCGACGGGGGTGACGGTGCCGTCGGCTCTGCGCACCAGGGGTGCGGGGTGACCACCGGAGACGACGTGCAGCTCGAGGGTGGCGTCCTCGCCGGTCGGGCGCGGCTCCCTGGCGACGAACGTGACGACCACGACGGTGGTGAACTGCTCGCCCCAGTCCCCGTCGAGCAGCACGTCGTTGAGCCGGCGCAGGACCGCCGCGGGGTCGTCGGTCTCGGGGGCCAGCGCCCGCAGGGTGTAGCGGATCGCCGCCGCCAGCGCCGCCGCGCCCGGGCCTTTGCCGCAGACGTCCCCGAGCACCGCCCACCAGCGGTCGCTCTGGGTGCGGAACACGTCGTAGTAGTCGCCGCCAATGTCCATGCCTGCCGTGCCGGAGCGGTAGAAGGCGGACACCTCCAGGCCGGGGATGTCGGGAAGGACCGGCGGCAGCAGGCTGGCCTGCAGCGTGTGCGCGGTGCGGTTCAGGTCCTCGTACACCCTGGTCTTGTCGACGGCGGACCCCGCGCGCCGGCCGAGCTCGACCGCGAGGCCGACGTCGTGCTCCTGCAGGGTGCGACCTTCGGCTGCGGCCAGGATCATGGTGCCGACGCTCGCCCCGCCCGCCACCAGCGGGACCGCGATGTACGACGTCAGGTGCAGCGACTCCAGCATCTCGAGGTGCTGCGCGCTGCGCGCCGACGCTCGCAGGGCGCGGTCGTCGAACTTGCTGACGAAGACGGGTCGCAGGGTGCGCTGCAGCTCGTGCAGCACCGGGTTGTTCGGGTCCGTGGGGAACAGGGTCTGGATCTCGCGGGCCCGGGTGACCATGGCGGGGTCGCGGTGGGCGACCGCGGCGTGGTGGACGCTGCTCCCGTCGATGACGTCGACGACGCACCAGTCCGCGATCTCGCCCACGGCCAGCTCGGCCACCTTCTGCAGGGTCGCGTCGAGGTCGAACGGCAGGTCGAGCAGGCTGGACGCCCTCGCCAGCATCTGCATCCGGCGCTGCGCCGCGTCGGCCACCAGCAGGGCGCGGTCCTCGCCGTCGCGGGCCGCTGACCGCTCGGCCTCGGCGAGCCGTCGGTCGGTCACGTCGATGGACACGCCGATCAGCTCGACCGGATCGCCGGCGGGACTCAGGTTGAGCTGCGCGGTCGAGGAGAACCAGCGCACGGCCCCGTCCGGGAGCACCACCCGGTGCTCGACGGTGTACACGGGGGCCTTGGTCTCCAGGGCCTGCGCCAGGGCGGCCTCCATGGCAGGACGGTCCTGCGGGTGCAGCCGCGACGCGTAGGTGTCGTAGGTGCCGTCGAAGGCCCCGGGCGCGAAGCCGTACAACCGCTCCATGGAGTCGTCCCAGTCCACGAAGTTCGTCGGGATGTCCCACCGCCAGGTGCCGATGCCACCGGCGCGCAGCGCGAGCTCGAACCGGTCGACCGACAGCCGCCGTGCCATGCCGTCCGCCTCCTGTCGGGTCGCTCCGACCCATCCGGTCGCCACCCGCCAGGGCCGCACGAAGCATAGGACGGCGACCCGATGGCCGGGACCGTCATGACCTTTCCCGGGCCGGGTCGTTGCTGAACCGCTGGGGCCCGGCGCACGTGTTGTGGTCAGGTGTCGATTCGGCTCGTCGGACCGGGAGCTCAGCCATGGCGCACGCGCTCACGTCCTGTCACCACTGCGGAGCCTCGGTCACGCGCCAGGTGCAGGTCTGCTTCAGCTGCGGCGCCCCTCGCCCCGGTGCGGGCGGCCGCCTGGTGAGGGCCTCGTACGTGGCGCTGGCCGTCGTCGTGGCGGCCGTCGTCATCGGTCTGCTGCTCCTGGTGCGTCCGGTCGGGGTCTGAGGACCGACCGGTCACCCCGGCGGCTACCGTGCGCGCATGCCCCCGCTGCGCGAGCCGCTCGCGTGGTTCGGTGGCCGACTGGCCACCGGCCTGGTCGAGGTGCGCCACGACGTCGCGGCGCTGGACGAGGGCGGCTGGTGGGCCGTGGTCGTCGACTTCGAGGGGGCGGTGACCGCCGCGCGCTTCGGCCGCGTGGTCGACGCGGCGCTACCCGCCTGCGGGCCGTGGAGCCCGTTGCGCGGTGACTGGAGGTCCTCGCTCGCCCGCCCCGCGTACGAGTCCGCCGTCCGCGAGGTGCGGGCGCGGGTCGCCCGCGGTGCGGTCTACCAGGTCAACGTGTGCCGGGTGCTCGAGCACGACCTCGACGAGGACGCCGACCTCGTGGCCCTCGCCGGGCTGACCACCTGCCACAACCCGGCGCCGTACGGCGGGGTGGTGCGGGTGCCTGGTGTCGACCTGGTGTGCGCCTCACCCGAGCTGTTCCTGCGCCGGGACGACGACCTGGTGACGACCGGGCCGATCAAGGGGACCGCCGCGACCGCCGAGGGACTGCGCCAGAAGGACGTCGACGAGAACGTGATGATCGTCGACCTGGCGCGCAACGACCTCTCCGTCGTCTGCCGGCCCGGGTCGGTGGCGGTGCAGGGGCTGCTCACGGTCGAGCACCACCCCGGTCTGGTGCACCTGGTGTCGCGGGTGAGCGGACGACTGGCCCCCGGCACGTCCTGGGTGCGGCTGCTCGGCGCGACGCTGCCCCCAGCGTCGGTCACCGGGGCACCCAAGTCGACTGCGCTGCAGGCGATCCACGACCTCGAGCCGGTGCCGAGGGGACCGTACTGCGGGGCCGTCGGTTGGGTCGACGCCGACGCGGGCACCGCCGAGCTGGCGGTCGGCATCCGCACCTTCTGGGCCGCTCACGACGACACCGGTCGTCGGGTCCTGCGGTACGGCACCGGCGCCGGCATCACCTGGGGGTCCGACCCCGCGGGGGAGTGGGCCGAGACCGAGCTCAAGGCCGCCACCCTCGTCGGTCTCGCGTCTGGCAGTGTGACGCCATGACCCAGTCCAGCGCCGTCGTGACCGTCTGCTGGGTGGATGGGCACCTGGTGGGGGACACGCCGTCCGTGCGCGCGACCGACCACGGGCTGACGGTCGGCGACGGGGTGTTCGAGACCTGCAAGGTGGTCGACGGTCAGCCCTTCGCCCTGACCCGGCACCTGCGGCGGCTGGCCCGGTCGGCGGCTGGGCTGGGGCTGGCCGTCCCCGACGCCGCACTGGTGCGGTCAGGCATCGCCGACGTGCTGGGTGCGGCGCACCTGCCGTTCGGCCGACTGCGCATCACGATGACCGGTGGCCCCGGGCCGCTCGGCTCGGACCGATCCGACGTCGCGCCGACGTACGTCGTCCTCGCCTCACCCGTCCCGAGGCCCGCGTCCTCGGCGTCCGTCGCGGTCGTGCCCTGGGTGCGCAACGAGCGCAGCGCCGTCGCCGGCCTGAAGACCACGTCGTACGCCGAGAACGTCGTCGCGCTGGCACACGCCCGTCAGCGCGGGGCCGGCGAGGCGTTGTTCGCCAACACCCGCGACGAGCTGTGCGAGGGCACCGGCTCGAACGTGCTGCTCGCCCTGGACGGGCAGCTCGTCACGCCCCCACTGAGCAGCGGTGCGCTCGCCGGCATCACCCGTGAGCTGCTGCTGGAGTGGGCGCAGCGCGAGGGCCTGCCCATCCACGAGCGGGCGATCGGTCTGGGCGAGCTGGCCGGCGCGAGCGAGGTGGCCCTGACGTCGTCCACGCGCGACGTGCAGCCCGTGCACGCCATTGACGGACGGCAGCTGCCGGTCCCCGGGCCCCTGGTGGCCGCCGCCGTGGATCTGTTCGCCCGGTCCGCAGCCGCCGACCTCGACCCCTAGGCCAGCTGACTGGTCCGAATGGGTGTCGACGTTCGTACTAGTCACCTTTGGAAGGTTTCCGGCAGGGCACGGGCCCAGGGTGTGCCCTGAATAGCCCCGGTTCGACACCCCCAGCTGCTGACGTCCACGCCAGCGGGCGTCGGCCGGGCACGGGGAGCGACCATGTCCACGAGCGGGCGACGTCGGAGCTTGAGTGCCATCGTGACCGGCATCGTGGTGGCGGCGCTCGCAGCGCCGCTCTCCGCGCTGCCGGCGGCCGCGGCGGGGGTGAACGAACCACCGGTCGCGCCGCACGTCATCTTCGTCTTCCCGATGCGGGACTTCGTCTCCGCGGCGGGGTACGCCCCCGGTGACCGACCCAGCATGCAGATCGTGCGGGGTGGCGTCGTGGTCGGTACGGCTGCTGACCTCGTGCCGCGGGACGACCCCGCGACCGCGGGGTTCGACGGGCTGGTCGAGGTGAACCACCCCGGTGGCGGCTGCTGGTCTGGCGTGACGCCCGACATCAGAGCCGGGGACGTCGTGCAGGTGCTGACCGCACCCGGCATCGGGGACCAGACGACGACGGCCGGTGTCGTCGTCACCCAACCCGCCACCAAGCTGGACTCGAGCACGTTCGTGGTTCACGGAACGGCCGTCAGCGCCACAGGCGGCCAGATCCCGATCACTCAGCTGCAAGCGCGCATCATCGCGAACAAGCAGGCGTTCGTGGTCAACGGTATTCGCACGCTGCGCACCGGCACCGCGTACGGCACCCTCGTGTACGACAGCCCGACTGCGACCACCTGGACCGCCACCTTCACCGGGATGGGCGGTGTCAACCCGCTTGACGGCCTCAGCGACGTGGACCGGGCGGTCGCCAACGAGACCCGCGGGATGTGGCTCGGAGTCAATCCGGCCGCCCTGTCCGAAGGCACCCTCTACGAGTTTGGTCAAGTGGGCGGCCCTACCCCACCGTGCACGGCACCCTTGGCGGCTGGCCCGTCGACGCCCGACATGACACCGGCGACCGACACCGGCGCGTCAAACGTCGATAACGTCACCATGAGCACGTTGCCGACGTTCACCGGGGTAGCGGGACTCACGACGGCCACCGCGGTCAACCTCTATGTCGACGGAGTCGTGGCCGCCTCAGGGACGTTCACGGCGGCGCGCACCTACTCGCT
>JBKJTJ010000368.1:0-2750 GCA_046590855.1 Actinomycetota bacterium | reverse complement strand
GCGGGCAGGCACAGCACCTTGTCGTCGCCGCCCATCTCGTCGCGCATGTGGAACATGCCGATAGCGCGGCACTTGATCAGGCAGCCGGGGAAGGTGGGCTCCTCGAGCAGCACCAGGGCGTCCAGCGGGTCGCCGTCCTCGCCGAGGGTGCCCTCGATGTAGCCGTAGTCGGCGGGGTAGCGCGTCGAGGTGAACAGCATCCGGTCCAGCCGGATGCGGCCGCTCTCGTGGTCGACCTCGTACTTGTTGCGCTGACCCTTGGGGATCTCGATGGTGACGTCGAACTCCACGGCGTTGCCCTCTTCCGGTGTGCGTCGGGACGGCGGTTAGGGTCGCACGTCGGTGCGATGACTGCCGGCAGTGTCCCGCACCCGGGGCGCGATCGGCGCGAGGGGGGTCGATGGGCGCGCGAGCAGTGACGGTCGGCGTGCTGCTCGTGGCCGTCGTCGGCTACGGGGTGGCGGACTCGCTGGACGTCGCCCCCGGTGTGCTGACCGTCGCACCGGCGCCGACCCGCCCGATCCCGTCGCCGCGCCCGACACCGTCCGAGCCAGCGCACCTGGCGCCCGCCGCCGTCCTCGGCGAGCTGTCCGACCAGGCGCAGGCACCGACCACCGCCGGGGTTCGTGCCGCGCTGGCCCCGCTGCTCGGTGCGCCGGCGCTGGGGCCGCGTGTCTCGGCGTACGTCGCCGACGCCCGCAGCGGTGAGGTGCTGTCGTCGGTGGCGGCCGAGCGCCCGATGGTGCCGGCGTCGGTGACCAAGCTGCTCACCGCCGCGGCCGTGCTGTCGACGGTGGGCGGCCCGACCCGGCTGCCCACGCGGGTGGTGCAGGGGTCCGCGCCGGACGAGGTCGTCCTGGTCGGTGGCGGCGACATGCTGCTGTCACCGGGTGCCGCGGTCGCCGACGTCGCCGGGCGCGCCGGGCTGGACGACCTGGCCACCCAGGTGGCCGCCCGGCTGCGCGCCGAGGGCCAGTCCGAGGTCGTCGTCCGCTTCGACGACACGCTGTTCGCCGGGCCCTCCGTGGCGCCGTCCTGGGCCGCCGCCGACGTCTCGGTCGGGTACGCCGGGCGCGTCGCCGCCCTGGGCCTGGCCACCGACCGCGCCCGGCCCGGCCACCCCTCGTCCACCGACCCGGCGCGGACGGCGGCGCTGGCGTTCGCGGCGGCCCTGCGCCGCGCGGGCGTCGGCGTCAGCGGGACGCCGGCCCGCGTCGTCGCGCCGGACCAGGCGCCGGTGCTCGGGCAGGTCGAGTCGGCGCCCGTCGGCGAGGTGCTCGGGGTCGCCCTGCGCGAGAGCGACAACGCGCTCGCCGAGGTGATGGGGCGCCTGGTGGCGGGGTCGATGGGTCGCCCGACGACCGCGACGGACGCCGCGCTCGCCGTCCTGGACGCCGTGCAGCGGCTCGGGGTCGACGTCGGGTCGACGACCATCCGCGACACCAGCGGCCTGGGCCGCGGCAGCGTCGTGCCGGCCCGCGTGCTGGGCGAGCTGCTCGTGCTGGCGGCCTCACCCGACCAGCCGCGGCTGCGCCCGATGCTCGAGGGACTGCCGGTCGCGGCGTTCACCGGCACGCTCGCCGACCGCTACGACACCGCGCCCACCCGCACGGCGGCCGGTGTGGTGCGCGCCAAGACCGGCACCCTCACCGGCGTCAGCGCCGTGGCCGGCACGACGGTGGACGCCGACGGCCGTCAGCTCGTGCTCGTCGTGATGGCCGACCGCGTGCCGGCGGCGGGCACCCTGGCCGCGCGCGAGGTGCTCGACCGGTTCGGCGCCCGGCTGGCGGCCTGCGGCTGCCGGTGAGCCGCCCAGCGCGTAGGTTCTGGTGATGACCGAGCCGCTGCTGGACCGCCTCGTCGACTGGGACACGGCGAGCGCCACCGCCCGGCGCCTCTCGCGCCCCGGGCCCCAGGTGGGCCGCGACGAGGCCGGCGAGGTCGTCGCCGAGCTGCGCCAGCTGGCGGTCAGCGCCCAGCCCCACGTCGAGGCCATCACCGGCCTGCACGCACCGTCCGCGGACGCCGTCGTCCTGGTCGTCGACCGGCCGGGGTGGGTCGACGCCAACCTGGTCTCGCTGCGGGCGATGCTCGAGCCCGTCGTCGACAAGCTGACGGCCCGCCGGCCCCAGGCGCCGCACCCGCTGGTGGCCGCCGTCGGCGGCAAGGTGACCGGCGCCGAGGCCGGTGGTCTGCTCGCGTTCCTGTCGAGCAAGGTCCTGGGGCAGTACGACATCAACCCCGGTGGCACGCCCCGGCTGCTGCTCGTGGCGCCGAACCTGGTGCAGACCGAGCGTGAGATGCAGGTCGACCCCACCGACTTCCGCCGCTGGGTCTGCCTGCACGAGGAGACCCACCGGGTCCAGTTCACCGCGGTGCCGTGGCTGCGCGAGCACCTGATGGGCCAGGCCCGGTCGCTGGCCACCGACCTCGCGCCCGACCCCGCGATGCTCGCGCGCACCCTCGAGGACGTCGCCCGCCGCCTGCCCGGCGTGCTGCGCGGCGACGGCGGGTCGCTGGTCGACCTGTTCGCCACCCCCGCCCAGCGCGAGCAGCTCGCCTCGGTCACCGCCGTGATGTCGCTGCTCGAGGGGCACGCCGACGTGGTCATGGACGAGGTGGGGCCCGGCGTCGTCCCGACCGTCGCGGTGATCCGCGAGCGGTTCACCGCCCGCCGCGGCGGCAGCGACCCCGTCGACCGGCTGCTGCGCCGGCTGCTCGGCCTCGAGGACAAGATGCGCCAGTACAAG
>JBKJTJ010000322.1:0-2606 GCA_046590855.1 Actinomycetota bacterium | reverse complement strand
GGCACGGGCTGCCGGTCGGGCCCTACGTCGTGATCCAGCCGCGCCAGTGGGACGACGACCCCGAGGCCGCGATGAGATCCGTTGCGGCACTGGGGTTCCCGCTGTTCGTCAAGCCAGCGCGCGGTGGGTCGAGCATGGGTGTCACCAGGGTGGCCGACCTGACCGGGCTGCGGTCCGCCATCGAGGCTGCCCGCGAGCACGACCCGAAGGTCGTCGTCGAGGCGGCCGTCGTCGGGCGCGAGCTCGAGTGCGGCGTGCTGCAGGACCTTGACGGGACGGCGCGCGCCAGCGAGCTCGGCGAGGTCGAGCTGGTGGGCGGTCACGACTTCTACGACTTCGCCGCGAAGTACGTCGCGCCGGACGACGTGCGGCTGACCTGCCCGGCCCAGGTGCCGGCGTCCGTCCGCGCCCGGGTGCAGGACGTCGCGGTGCGCGCGTTCGAGGTGATGGGCTGCGAGGGGCTGGCCCGGGTGGACGTGTTCTGGACCGGGGACGACCGGGTGGTCGTCAACGAGATCAACACGATGCCGGGCTTCACCCGGCACTCGATGTACCCGCGGATGTGGGCCGAGAGCGGCGTCGACTACCCGGCCCTGGTCGACCGCCTGCTGCAGCTGGCGCTGACCCGCCCCACCGGTCTGCGCTGAGCGCGCCGGCTCAGCTGCAGCGCCGGGTGCCCTGCGGCACCACCGAGACCGCGGCCGAGAAGTCGGGCAGCCGCAGCGGCTCGGGCGCGTAGGCGCGCGGGACGAGCACCTGCACCGCCGGGTCGCGGCCGTAGGTGGTGAAGACCGTGCCGTCGCCCAGCTGGAGGTAGACCCAGTCGACGCCGTCGACGTCCTGGCAGCTCGGGCTGGGCCCCGGCTGGACGACGCCGCACAGGTAGACGATCGCGGGGTCACCCCAGGCGGCCACACCCGGTGAGGCGGACGACGTCGGGCGCCGGGCCTGCCCGGCCACCGAGACCGGGAGGCGGCGGGCGATGGTCGCGCACGTCGGGTCGGCGGCCGAGGGCGCCGGGGTGACCTCGACCGGACCCTGCCCGAGCAGCCGGGTGGCGCCGAGGACGCCGGCGGCGACGAGCACGGCCAGCAGCACCGCCAGGACGGGCAGCGGCAGCGGACGCGACCTCACATGTGGACGACGGTGCAGGTGAGCGTGCGGGTGATGCCGGGGACGTCCTGGATGCGGGCGATCACCAGCTTGCCGAGAGCGTCGACGTTCTCGGCTTCGACGCGGGCGATGACGTCGTACGGACCGGTGACGTCCTCGGCCTGCAGGACCCCGTCGAGGGCGGCGATCGCGACGGCCACCGCAGCAGCCCGGCCGACCTCGGTCTGGATCAGGATGTAGGCCTGCACGACCACCGGTGTCCCCCATCGCTCGTCACGGACCGGACGGTCCACTGGAGCCGAACGGTACCGTGCCGGTCGTGGCCGACGACTGGGCGGACGGCGCCCGGCTCGCCGACCTGGGTGAGGGGGGCCTGCTGGCGCGGATGCTGCCCCGGCTGCCGGTGGGCGACAGCACCCTGCTGGGCCCGGGGGACGATGCCGCCCTCGTGCGCGTACCGGACGGTCGGGTGGTCGCCACGACCGACGTGCTGGTCGAGGGGCGCGACTTCCGCCGCGACTGGTCCAGCCCGCAGGACGTGGGCTGGAAGGCCGCCGCCCAGAACCTCGCGGACGTCGCCGCGATGGGGGCCGTCCCCACCGCACTGCTCGTCGCCCTGGTCGCCCCGCCCGACCTGCCGGCGTCCTGGGCGCTCGGGCTGGCCGATGGGCTGGCGGCGGCGTGCGCGGGCACCGGTGCCGCTGTGGTGGGCGGCGACCTGTCGTCAGGCGGCGAGATCATCGTCGCGGTCACGGCGCTGGGCGACCTGCAGGGCCGGGCGCCGGTGCTGCGCTCGGGCGCGCTGCCCGGTCAGGACGTCGCGCACGCCGGGGTGCTCGGCGACTCCGCCGGTGGCCTGGCCGCGCTGTCCGCCTGGGGGCCGGCCGAGGCGGGCCGGCGCAGTCCGCACCTGCTGCAGGCGCACCGGCGTCCGCGACCGCCGTACGCCCTGGGGGTGGCGGCGGCTGCGGCCGGGTGCACCGCGATGCTCGACGTCAGCGACGGCCTGCTGCGCGACGCGGGGCGGATCGCCGCGGCCAGCGGGGTCAGCATCGACCTCGACGACGCCGCCCTGGGGTGGTACGCCGAGCGGCTGCGCCTGGCTGCGGTCGCGATCGGGGTCGACCCGTGGTCGTGGGTGGTGGCCGGCGGTGAGGACCACGGGCTGCTCGCGGTCTTCCCGCGCGGCTGTGCACCCGAGGGCTTCACGGTGATCGGCCGCACCCACCCGGCGCTGTCGCCGCCGTGGCCCGCGGCCATGGTCGAGGGTCAGCAGCCTTCCTTCGGCCCCGGCTGGGACCACTTCAGGCCCTGAGCCGGGGACGACGAAGGCCGGCCTCCCGAGTGGGAGCCGGCCCTTCGACGTACCCGGTGGGTCAGGTCAGCGGGTGACCTTGCCCGCCTTCAGGCACGAGGTGCAGACGTTCAGCCGCTTGGGCGTGGCGCCGACCATGGCGCGCACCCGCTGGATGTTGGGGTTCCAGCGGCGCTTG
>JBKJTJ010000331.1:0-23969 GCA_046590855.1 Actinomycetota bacterium | reverse complement strand
GGCCGAGGTGCTGGTCGGCTCGAGCTTCTGGGGCAGCCGCACCGAGCTCGCCGAGGTCGTGGCGCTGGCCCAGCGCGGTCGCCTGAGCACCCGGGTCCACGAGGTCGACCTCGCCGGCGCCGAGCACGCGATGCGCGACCTCGAGGCCGGCAAGGTCGACGGCCGCATCGTGCTCGTCCCCTGACCACCGCACCGACGACCCCACCGGAGGCCCACGATGACGAGCACCCACCACGACGACCCGGGCACGCAGCGCGGCGTCGCCGTCGGCTACGAGGGACCCCCCAGCGACACGGCTCTGGAGTGGGCCGCGGGTGAGGCGGCCCGGCGCGGCGTCCCGCTGACCGTGGTGCACAGCTACCTGATCGAGCCGGCGTACGCCTGGGGGTACGGGTACCCGTCGCCCACCGGCGAGATCGAGGGCATGCACCGCGAGCTGCTGCGCCAGGCGGAGGTGACGCTCGCCCAGGGCGCGGCCCAGGTGGCCGTCGGGCACCCGGGGCTGGACGTGCGCACCTCGCTCGTCAGCGACACGGCCGCCGCCGCGCTGGTGACCGCGTCGGCGTCGGCCGGCCTGGTCGTGCTCGGCCGACGGCCGCACCGGTGGAACGCCCCGTTCGGGTCGGTGGCCGCCGCCGTCGCGGCGCACGCGCGGTGCCCGGTGGCCGTCGTCCCTGGCCCGGTCGGCAGCGAGCACGAGCCCGACGCTGTCCCGAACCCGGCGTTGGACGTGCCGGCCGGTGACGTCGTCCTGGGTCTGGACGACTCACCCGAGTGCGACGACGCAGCCGGGTTCGCGTTCGCCCGGGCCGCAGCCCTCGGCACCGGGGTGACGATCGTGCACGCCTGGTGGGTCGACGTGACGGTCATGTCCATGGCCGAGATGCCGACCTGGCAGCGGGTCGCGGACGCGCACGCGTTCGTCGTCGACCAGCTGGTGCGCCCGTGGCAGCAGCGCTTCCCGCAGGTGCGGGTGCGACGGCTGAGCGCCCACACCCATCCGGGCCCGGCCCTGGTGCTCGCCGCCCGTGACGCGGACCTGCTCGTGATGGGCAGTCGTGGCCGCGGCGGCTTCGCCAGCCTGCTGCTCGGCTCGGTGAGCCGGCACGTGATGACCCACAGCACCACCCCGGTCGTGATCGTCCGGCACGGACAGCTGGTGCGCTCGGGGATGGTCGACCCGGCGTCCACCGTCCGGTCGTCATGAGCGCGGCGGACCGCCCCGACCTGATCGTCGTGGGCGTCGACGGTTCGGCCGGCAGCGACCACGCCCTGAGCTGGGCGCTGGACTTCGCCCGCCGACAGGGGGGCGTGCTGCGCGTGGTCAGCGCCACCGGTCACGCCCCGGACGTCGGGGCGCTGGCCGAGACCACCACGTCGGCCGACGCTCGTCGGCACGCCGAGTCCGAGCAGACCGAGCAGCTCGCCCGGTGGGGCGTCACCCACGACCCGGTGATCGAGTCGACGCAGGTGCTGCCCGGCGACGCGGCCGACGTCCTGGTCAGCGAGGCCCGGCACGCCTTCCTGCTCGTCGTGGGCAGCCGCGGACACGGCCGGGTGCGCGAGGCCATGGTGGGGTCGGTGGCGCAAGGCTGCATCCACCGCGCCCCGTGCCCGGTCGTGGTGCTCCCGGCCCACGTGCCCGGCGCGCACGCGGCCCCCCGGTCGTGAGGGCGACCTCACTGATCACGCGGACGCGACAGGGTCAGCGCAGGACGCGCTCGCCGACCCGCGCCGCGGGCGGTGCGGCCACGACCGGCGGGACGGCGACGATCGGGCAGCGCGAGTGGCGCACCGAGGGCCGGTGGTCTGCGTCGTCCCAGTCGACGACCAGCAGGTCACCGCGGTGGGTGCGGGCGTACTCGACGTCGATGCCGTGCCCTTCGACCAGATCGCCGGTGACGGCCACCCGGTGGCCCACCGCGACCCTCAGCTCGACCAGGGCCCGCTCGTGGACCTCCTGGGCCTGCGCCAGCTGCAGCGCACGGCGCCGCGCGGCACTGAGCTCGGGCGCGCCGGGGCGCACGTGCCAGCTGTCGAGCAGATGGACCGGCAGGCTGCGCTCCAGCGCGCGGGCGAGCGCCCAGTCCAGCGCCGGGCCGACCGCTCGTCCGTGCCGGCTGGTCACGACGACGCGCACCTCGTGGAGGTCGGGGGCGTCCGGCCCCATCAGCACCACCGGCACCCTCGACTCGCGCAGGCAGCGCCGGCTGACGCTGCCCAGCACCGCACCCACCACGCCGACATGGCCACGGGTGCCGACCACGAGCAGGTCGGCGTCCCTCGCGTGGTCCAGCAGCGCCCGGGCCGCGTCCCCCGGGACCGGCAGCTCGACCACGTGCACCCCCGGGTGCTCGGCGCGGACGACGGCCGCCGCCCCCTGCGCGGCGCTCGCCGACCACCGCGGCCCGGAGCGGCCCAGGGCCTGCGCCCAGCCGCCGCCGTCCTCGGGCTCCCAGGCGACGACCAGCCGCAGGGTGCCCCCGGCGCGGTCCGCCTCGGCGGCTGCCCACCGCAGGGCGCGCTGGGCCGAGGTCGTCTCGTCGTAACCGACGACGACCACCGGCCCGGTGTCTGGGGATCGTGGCGCCGGATCGTGGTCCATGGCTGCTCCTCACGTCTTCCCATCGTGCGCCAGCGAGGGGCCGCGGTGCAGGGCCGAAGGTCCCGGTTCCGGCACGGGTGCGACGGGGCAGGCGCTCACGCTTGTATGATCCGGCTGCGCCGACGTCCCGTTCGGCCCCCGCAGCTCGAAGGGCACGTCGTTGAAGGTCACCCTGTACTCCTCAGACTCCCTCGAGGACGCCCTGCGCGTGGTCGGCGCCCTCTACGGGGTCAGCCTGCAGGTCGGCGCCGCTGACGCCGCCGCGACCTCGTCGCCAGCCCCCGCCACCAGGCCCCGCTCGCGCGGACGTTCCGCCGCAGCCGCGGCCTCCGGCACGGCCCCGCGCAAGCGGAGTGCCCGGGCCGCGGTGAGCACCCCGACCGCCGACCTGCGCCGCTGGGCCAAGGCCGAGGGCTACCAGGTCAACGACCGCGGCCCGCTGCCGGCGGACGTCGTCGCGGCGCACGCCGCCTCGCGCTGACGGCGGTCATCTGGCTGCTGTCACCTGACCGCGGTCACCGACCCGAGTTGACCGTCACCTGGTCGACCGCGCCGGTGTGCACCTTCCAGCGGTTGAGCGCCTGCCCGTAGGCGCCGCTGGTCAGGGCCTGCTGCAGCGCCCCCTGCACGGCGTCCCGCAGCCTGGGCTGGCTCTTGGCCACGGCGATGCCGTACTGGGCGGGTTCGTACTGGGTGGTCGACGCCAGCTGGTACTGCGACCGGGTCTTGACGTCGGTCGTCAGGAGCACCGCCGGCGGCAGGTCGTTCAGCACGGCGGCAGCGCGGCCGGTGCGCAGCCGCAGCAGCGCGTCCGAGTTGGTGGGGTAGGTCGAGACCTGGATCGGTCGGTCCGCGCAGTTGCGCTGCGAGCGGGCCAGCAGGTCGACCTGGACCGTGTCGCGCTCGACCGCCACCGCCTTGCCGCACAGGTCCTTCAGGTCGCTGATGGCGGCGGGGTTGCCGCGTTGCACGACGATGGCCGTCCCGGCCACGAAGTAGTTCACGAAGTCCACGTCCTCGCTGCGCTCGGGGGTGTCGGTGATCGCCGACATCGCGAGGTCGAGGTCACCGGCCTGCACCTGGGTCAGCAGCGACCCGAAGTCGACGTTGACGAACGTGAGGCGCACGCCCAGGATGCGACCCATCTCGGCACCGAGGTCGGGTTCGATGCCGACCACGGTGCGGCCGTCCGGGCCGAAGGACGACATCGGCGGGTAGGACGCGTCGGTGCCGACCCGCAGCTCGCCACGCGCGCGGACGTCGTCGGGCAGAGCCGCTCTGAGCCCCTGGTCGACGCTGGGTGAGGCCTTGGGGTCCGCGGTCGGTGCGGATCCCTGGCCGCAGGCCGTCGCACCGAGGATGAGGACGACGGCACCGACCACCAGCGCCCGGCGGCGGCGCGGGCGTGGGGTGGCCGGGCGGACCGGCGGGCGGTTGTCGGTCACGTCAGGGCCGTCTCGTGGGAGGACGGGTGCGGCGTGCGGGCGCGGGCGAACGCGGCCACCTCGGGCCACGGGCAGGGACGCAGCCACAGGTAGCCCTGGGCCTGGTCGCAGCCCTGGCGGGTCAGCCAGCCGGCGACGTACGTCGACTCGACCCCCTCGGCCGTCACCTCGCAGCCCAGCCGGTGGCCCAGGTCGATCATCGCCGCGACGATGCACGCGTCCTGGGTGTTCCCGGGCAGCCCGCTGACGAAGGTGCGGTCGATCTTGACCTCGGCGACCTGCAGGGAGCGCATCTGGGCCAGGCTCGTGTACCCGGCACCGAAGTCGTCGATCGAGGTGCGGACGCCGGCCACGGCGAGCGCGTTCAGGACGTCCATCGCCGTCTGCGCGTCGGCGGCGAGCACCGACTCGGTGACCTCGACGCACAGCCGGTCGGCCTCGATCCCCCGCTGCGCCAGGGCCGAGGTCACCTCGACCACGAAGTCCGCACTGTCCAGGTTGCGGGCCGAGACGTTCACCGCCACGGTCCAGTCGCAGCCGGCGGCGGTCCACTGCAGGTAGTCGTCCAGCGAGCGGTTCAGCACCCACGTCGTCAGCGGTGTGATCAGGCCGGAGTGCTCTGCCACCGACAGGAACTGCGAGGGGGGCATCAGCCCGCGCTCGGGGTGGTTCCAGCGCACCAGCGCCTCGACGCCGCGCACCTGCCCGCTGACCAGGTCGATCTTCGGCTGGTAGTGCACGGTGAGCTCGTCGCGAGTCAGTGCCTCGCGCAGCTCGTGCTGCAGCGCCAACGAGTGCGTCGCGTGCACCGGCCTCAGCGTCGGGTCGTAGACGACGATCCCCGAGGCTCCGCGCTTGCCCTCGTACATCGCGGCGTCCGCGCGCTGCATGAGCTCCTCGACCGTGGCGGCGCCGTCGGGGTACAGGCACAGCCCGACGCTCGCCTCGACGCTGATCGCGGTGCCCTCGAGCGTCACCACCTGGCCCAGCGCGCGCTGGACGGCGCCGAGCAGCACCACCGCCTCCTGGGCGTGCGCCACCTGCGGCAGCACGAGACCGAACTCGTCACCGCCGAGGCGGGCGACGGTGTCGTCGGTGCGCAGGGCCCCGACCAGCCGCCGGCTGACGACCCGCAGCAGCTCGTCCCCCGCGTGGTGACCCAGGCTGTCGTTGACCTGCTTGAAGTGGTCCAGGTCGAGCAGCACCAGCGCACCACCCGCCCCGGGCCTGGCCAACGCGCTCTCGGCCGCCTGACGGAACAGCTCCCGGTTGGGCAGGCCGGTGAGGGGGTCGTGCAGGGCGTCGTGCTCGTGCGACGCGGCCTGACGGCGCAGCGCCCTGGTCGTCGCCCACGAGATGAGGGCGAGGACGACGAACAACCCCAGCAGACCGAACCCGAGTCGCAGCACGGTGTGGCGGGTGTCGGCCCGGGCCTTGGCGGCGATCGCCGAGTACGGCAGGTAGACCTCGAGCACCCCGAGGGCGCGACCGTTGGACGACGCGATCACCGGCTGCAGGACGCGGATCGCCGGCTGGGCGTCGGCACCGGCGACGATGTCGGCGGTGGTCCGCCCGCGCGTGGCAGCCACGAACGCCGGGTCGGTGGCCGGCACGGCGCCGACGACGCTGCCGTCGTCCGAGAACGGGACCCGGCCCTCGAAGCTGCGCAGCCGCAGGTGGGTGACCGAGCCGTTGAAGATCGCCAGGTCGGTGGCCGAGGCGAGCCGGTCACGCTCGACGGCGGTGAGCCCCCGGGCCAGGTCGACGCCCCCGAGGGCGGGCGCGATGGCCATCTGCTCGATCACCGCTGCCTGTGCCAGGCCCTGCTGACGACCCTGCTCGATGCCCTGCTGGTGGTAGCCGCGGGCCAGCACGGCACCGAGCACGCACAGGGGCACCAGGCTCGCGAGGCTGTAGACGGCGAACAGGCGCGTTGCGGACGCGCGCCGTCGCAGGGGGGTCATGCACCGGTTATCGGCACGGCGGCCGACGACCTGAGGGGCGCGAGGCCGCCCGCTCAGGTGGTGGTGAAGACGCACACACCGGCGACGAAGGTCAGCGTGACCGTCGTGTCCACCGACCTCCAGACGTACAGGGTCGAGGTGATCGTGAAGCTGGTGGCCACCGAGATGGGGCCCGTCACCGAGTGCGTCGTCGTCGACGCGCTGAGCGGCTCCGGTGGGCCCGAGGGGGGCGTGTAGACGTAGCCGTCGACGCCAGGCACGGCGTCCCAGGCGACGATCGCCGTCGTCAGCGACGTGCCCGTGCAGCGGGCGTTCCCGGGCCGTCCGAGGGTGGCCGCCGTGAACGACGACGTCGCTCGTGCCGGGTCGGCGAAGGCCGCCACCGCGGTCGGCACCCCCAGGCCGAGCATCAGGACGCCGGCGCCGACCACGGCCGTGAGCAGCCGGCGTCCGTCCGACGTCCGACGCTCAGACCGCACGGGGTCGGTCCAGCCGGCCGGGTAGGCGCCCGATCAGGGCGGCGAGCACGACGCCCGTCGCCGTGCCGAGCCAGAACAGCATCCAGCCCTCGTGCAAGGTGGTGAACAGCCGACCGACCGCGGGCACCGACAGCACCGGCACGGCCGCCACGGCCGCGGTCACCGGCAGGTCGACGGCGGCGTTCGCGTCGCCGCGCAGCCACAGCGTGGCAAGGGGAGTGCCCGCCGTGACGGCGGTGCGCACCACTCGGTGCATCACCCACGAGCGGTCCGGACGTTGCAGCGCCACGACCTGCCCCACCCGGGCTGCAGCGGCCGGCTGGTCTCGCACCAGGACGACGGTGCCGACGTCCAGGCCCGGAGCCATGGACCCCGACATGACGACCATCGGGCGCAGCCCGCCGATCACGGCGACCAAGGTCACGAGCAGACAGACCAGCCCGACGGCGGCGGCGAGATCCAGCAGCACCCTGCGCACGACGAGGTCAGGACGAGGCGGTGAACGTGAAGGTCGTGTCGATGGCCGTTCCCTGCAGCGTGTTGGCGGCGGTGACGGGCAGCGTGACCTGGAAGCACAGCACCTCGCTGGCGGACACCGCGAGGGCACGACCGGAGAACGACGCTGTCGACAGCGCGGTGGGGGCCATGACCGTCGCCCCGCTGGCGGCGGCGTAGGTCGAGGCGTCACAGGTGCCGGCCACGTCCCGGATCCCCACCTGCAGGGCTGCAGCGAGCGCCGCCGCGTTCGCCGTGGTCGTCGTGCCGGAGGCCGCTGACGCGGTGACCAGGCCGTAGGTGAAGTCGGCCGTACCGGCGTTCTTCGTGGTCAGGGCTGCGTACTTGGTCGTGCCCGGCAGCATGTTGGCCGTCGACAGCGACGTGAAGGCCAGCGAGTCGGCGTTGTTCAGCTTGAGGTCGATCGTGGCCGTCGAGAACGAGGAGGTCGCTGGCGCGCTGTCGGTGAAGGCGGCGTGCGCCCCCGCCCACGAGATCAGCACGACCGGTCCGAGGGCGAGACCGGCGCGGGCCCGGCGCAGTCCGATCGTGCTCGACCCCCTGCTCGCTCCTCGGCGTCGATGTGCGGTCATGATCGGTCCCCGTTCCCCCGTACGGCACCGGTGAGCGCCTCGTGCGCAGGTCGTCGGCTGCACCCCGGGGGTTCTTGAACCATGTCACGTGACGTGACTCGTTCTCACACTTGGCGAGAGTGGCGATCAGAGGTCGACGACCGCGTCGACACCGGCGGCGACCCGGGTGCCGTCCCCCTGGAGGACGACCCCCGAGCGCTCGGGCAGGCCGAGGACGACGGGCTCGGCCGGCAGCACAGGCCGGGCGCGGTCGAGCCACGTGTTGGCTCCGGGCCGGTAGTGCGGGACGACCAGGTCGACGTCGACCAGACCGAGTGCCGGCACGACCTCAGCCCTGTCCTCGGGCAGGACGGTCCACCGGCACAGCACCATCGCTCCGGCGCTGGCACCGCTGAGGGCCAACCCCGCAGCGTTGGCCTCGCGCAGCAGCTCTGCGTGGGGTGCCAGGGCCGCCAGCAGTCGTGAGGGCGAGCCACCGGGGATCACGAGCAGCTGGTCGTCGGCGGGGCCGTCGGTGAGGGCGTCGGCGAGGTCCCCCGGCTCGGGGGTCACCGTCCGCACCTCCGGTGCACCGAGACCGAGATACCACCGACGGGCGTTGGCCGACGCCATCGCCTGCTCGCGACCCGGGCGACCGGCGAACGGCACGATGACGACCCGCCGGGGTGCGCCGTCCAGCCCGGTCAGCATGACGGCGTCCATCGCCTCGCACCCGGGCGAGAGCTCGCCGCCACCCTGCAGGCACACGTCACCGGGCACGTCGGCGACCCCCGTCTGCGCTCAGCGAGCCGAGACGACCATGACCGGCACGGCACCGACGCGCAGCCGGAGGGTGCGCGAGCGGTAGCGGTGCGTCGTCCCGTCGACGAGCTGGTCGGTGGCGGCACCGGGGATCGACAGCGTGACGGTGCGGTTCGGGTTGAAGTAGACCCGACGCACACCGCGGGCGTACCGGAAGGTGCAGGTGTAGGTCCCCGACGAGCTGCGGCTGCAGCCACGGGGCTGGGCGTCGACCAGCCACGACCGGGTGACGCCGAACGCCTTGCCCGCCAGCGTCTTCGAGTAGCCGTTGGGACCGGTCGTCCGCGTGTTGGCGATGGTGGTGTTACCCCACGTGTACCAGAACACGCGCTTGACGTCTGCGGAGGCGTTGAGCACCAGCGTTTGCGAGACGTTGGCCGCCTGCTGGCTGGCCGAGACCGGAGCGACGTTGTGCGGGCCGCTGAGCCCGTAGTTGATCTCGGTGTTCCAGATCGGCTTGCGGACGCGGTACTTGGCCAGGATCTTCCTGTCCTGCGCCAGGATCGACATCGAGTCCTCGGGCGAGCCGTTCGGCAGCGGGTAGAGCTGCAGCGACACCGCGTTGACGTAGTCCGCCACCCGGCGACCGTTGACCTTCTGCGCGTAGAACCGGTCCATCCAGGTGCGCTGGAACGTCGCGCGGGTCACCAGCGCTGGAGCCACCAGGTAGCGCGAGGTCTTGGTGGGCGTGAGCGCGTCTCGCGTGAGCTTGGTCAGCAGCGCCATCTGCGCCTGGGACCCGCTCCAGAACTCGTCGACGTTGGCCTCGTTCCACACCTGGAACTGCACGTGCGGGTTGTTGCGCACGTTGGGGCGGTTCGCGACCGCCTGCACGTAGCGCTTCCAGGCGTTGAGGTTGGTCGGCATCGACGCGGCGCCCGGGCCGTACACGTCGGTGCTGCGCACCTTGCTGGCCCAGAAGCTCGGTGTCTGGCCCAGCACGACCAGAACGTCGGCGTGGCGCAACGTCGCCTCACGCATGATCGCGTCGAAGCGGGTGAAGTCGTAGACGTTCTTGCGCTTCTCGATGTCGCGCCAGCTCACCCCGACGTCCCACAGCCGGATCGAGCCGACCTGCGTCAGCGGCCAGCCGTTGCGCCCGGTGGGCGACGCGTCGTGCACGCCGAAGAAGCTGGGGGCGACGGCGCCCGGCAGCCTCGGGGTGGCAGCCGTCGCGGGGAGCGCCTGCACCCCGACGGCGGCGACAGCGGCGGTCGCGACGGCCGCGAGAAGTCGGCGTACGGGACGGATCATCAGGGGTGGCTCCTTGAGCAGACGGCGGTTGCGGCGCTCCCATGAGATCACAATCACGTCAATAGTCCAGTTCGTTCCCCGTCGGTGCGTCGGGCTGCGCCGGCCTTCGGGTCAGGTCCGACCACCGCGCCGTGCTGCGGCCATGCTGAGTCCATGACCGACGCCGCACCTATCGACGCCGCACCCACGGACCTCGAGATCGGCCGCGCCGCCGACCTGCTGCCCATCCAGGACGTGGCTGCGTCGGCCGGCATCTCGGTCGAGCACCTCGAGCCCTACGGCAGGTACGTCGCCAAGGTGGCCCCAACGGCCCTCGCCCCGCTGGCCGAGCAGCCCCTGGCCAGGTACGTAGTGATCACCGCGGTGACCCCCACCCCGCTGGGTGAGGGTAAGACGACCACGTCGATCGGCCTGGCCCAGGGCCTGGCGCAGCTGGGCCACCGGTCGATGCTCTCGCTTCGGCAGCCCTCGCTCGGCCCGACGTTCGGGATCAAGGGCGGCGCGGCGGGGGCCGGCTACAGCCAGGTCGTGCCGATGCAGTCGATCAACCTGCACCTGACGGGGGACTTCCACGCGGTCACCTCGGCGCACAACCTGCTGGCCGCGATGGTCGACAACCACCTGCACCACGGCAACGACCTCGGCATCGACGCGCGCACCATCACCTGGCGCCGGGTGCTCGACGTCAACGACCGGTCGCTGCGCAACGTGGTGGTGGGACTGGGCGACCGCATGGACGGCGTCCCGCGCCAGGCCGGGTTCGACATCACCGCCGCGAGCGAGGTGATGGTGATCCTGTCGCTGGCGACCTCGCTGCACGACCTGCGCGCCCGGCTCGGGCGGACCGTCGTGGGGTTCACCCACGACCGCGCCCCGGTGACCGCGCAGGACCTGCGCGCGGCCGGAGCGATGGCCGTCATGCTCCTGGACGCCATCAAGCCCAACCTGGTGCAGACGCTCGAGAACACGCCCGCGCTGCTGCACGCGGGGCCGTTCGGCAACATCGCGACCGGCAACTCCTCGGTGGTCGCCGACCTGCTGGGCATCCGGGCCGCGGACTTCCTCATCACCGAGGCCGGCTTCGGTGCCGACATGGGGGCCGAGCGGTTCTTCGACGTCAAGTGCCGGACGTCGGGCCTGCGCCCGGACGCCGCCGTCGTCGTCGTGACGGTGCGCGCGCTGAAGACCCACTCGGGGCGCCACCGGGTCGTCGCCGGTCGCCCGCTGCCGCCAGCCATGCTCGAGGAGAGCCCGGACGACGTCCGGCTCGGCGGGCCGAACCTGCTGCGGCACATCGAGATCGTCCGTCGGTTCGGGGTGTCACCGGTCGTCGCGATCAACGCGTTCCCGGGCGACTTCGACTCCGAGCACGAGGTCATCCGCGAGATCGCCGAGCAGGCCGGGGCGCGGGTGGCTGTGACGCGGCACGTCGCCGACGGCGGCAAGGGCGCCCTCGACCTGGCTGCGCTGGTGATCGAGGCGGCCGGCGAGCCGACGGCCTTCCGGTACCTGTACGAGCTGTCGACCCCGCTCACCGAGAAGATCGAGGTCATCGCGCGCGAGATCTACGGCGCCGACGGCGTCGACCTCGCCCCAGCGGTGGTGCGCGACCTGCAGCGGTTCGAGGAGCTCGGTTACGGGTCGTTCCCGGTGGTGATCGCGAAGACCCACCTGTCGCTGTCGTCCGACCCGACCCTGCTCGGGGCCCCCACCGGGTGGCGGATGCCGGTGCGTGAGGTGCGCGCCGCCGTCGGCGCCGGCTACGTCTACGCGATCTGCGGGCAGATGCGCACCATGCCGGGCCTGCCCAAGCACCCTGCAGCCGAGACGATCGACATCGACGCGGACGGCAACGTCGTCGGGCTGTCCTGACGTCAGCCCGCGCACGCTGACCCGGTCGACCTCAGGGGACGCGGGCCGCTGAGCGTCGACGTCCGCGGGCGAGCCGAGACCGCATCGCCGTGCGGGCAGCGTCCTCGTGGGTGTCGGCGAGGGTGCCGAGCGGATGACCGCAGGCCCGCGACAGCAGGAGGTCTGCCAGCGCGGGGTTGCGAGCCAGGACCGGCCCGTGCAGGTACGTCGCGATGACGCCGCCCTGAACCAGACCCTCATTGGGCGGTCTACCACCGTCGCCGTTGCCGAGTCCGCGGACCACGCTCGCCAGCGGCAGCGCCGCGGGGCCGAGGCGGGTCGCTCCGGCGTGGTTCTCGAAGCCGAGCAGGTCCGGCAGCCCCAGGTCCGCTCGCGGTCGGGCGACGACCTCACCGACGGCACGGCGCTGCAGCCGTGTGGTCGTCGCGTCCACCAGCCCGAGGCCGGCGCGCACCACCCCCTCACGGTCGCTCAGGCTGGAGCCCAGGATCTGCAGGCCCGCGCAGACGGCGAGCACCGGCGCACCACGGTTCACTGCCGCTTGCAGCCCCGTGCCAGCACGCAGCTCGCTCAGAGCCTGCAGCTGGGCGGCGTCCTCACCCCCGCCGATGACGTACAGGTCGCACTGCTCGGGCACGGGCGTGCCGAGTGGCACCTGGACCATCTCGACCGGCAGCCCACGCCAGACGAGCCGGCGCTCGAGGACCAGCGCGTTACCTCCGTCGCCGTAGGTGCCCAGCAGCTCGGGGAAGATGACCGCGATGCGCAGTCTGCTCACCGTCCGGCCGCCGTGACGGGGTGAGCGCGCGACGACGGGGCTCTGGTCAGCCGCGCACGCACCTCGGTGAACGCGGTGTAGTTCGCCACGACCTCGCACTCGCCGGTACCGAGCGTCGCGACGGCCCGCAGCGGATCGGCCTCGCGCTCGTGGACCACGCCGGCGTAGTGCAGCCGAACACTGAGGTCCTCGGACCGCTCGCCGGTCGCGACGACGCGGCGCCCACGCAACCGCTCGAACGGTACGTCCCAGAGCCAGGAGACGTCGACACCGTCGGCGATGCCGGCGTTGACCGCCAGAACCACCGGCGACGCGCCGGGCTCGATCAGGTCGAGCACCTCGGTCCACCCGGCCGGGTTCTTGCCGAGCAGCAGGCGCACGCCGACACCCTGGTACGTCGCACGCAGGTACCGTCCGGCCACGTCCGCCACGACGCTCGCTGCAGCCAAGGTGACACGTGCCGGCACGGTCAGGACGTCGCAGGCGGCCGCCGCCATCGCGGCGTTCGCGACGTTGACCTGCCCAGGCAGGGCCAGGGGGACGCAGACCCGGTCCCCGTCCGGCGTGGTGAGGGTGCCCGCGCAGGCGGACCAGGTAGGCGACGGGCGGGCCAGACCGCAGGCAGCGCAGGACCACTGCGGCCACGGCGTCGACCACTGCGCCTGGCAGCGTGGGCACAGCGGGACGTCAACTCCTCGTCGACCGCCCGTGGCCACCCAGCGCACCCCTGCCCCGTCCGGACGCGCGCGCAGCACGGCGGTGCACACCAGGGGGTCGTCCGCGTTGGCCACCACGGTCGCGGTCGGGGCGGCGTTCAGTGCCGTCGACCATCGGGTGACGTGCGCAGACACCTCACCACCGCGGTCCAGCTGGTCGCGACTGAGGTTGAGCAGCACCACCACCACCGCGGCCGCGTCCAGCGCACGCAGCAGCCCCGGCAGTGCGAACTCATCGACCTCCAGCACGGCCGGGCAGGTCCGAGGCAAGGTGCTCAAGAGCAGCGCGCTGGCCACGCCGGACAGGAGGTTGGCGCCCGACTCGTTCGTGACGACCAGGTGCCCGGCCCGCAGGCCCGCTGCGACGAACCGCGTGGTCGTGGTCTTTCCGTTGGTGCCCGAGACGACAACGACCGGACGCCCTCGCGTCAGACGGCCGATCAGCGCGGGGTCCATCCGCAGGGCTACGCGCCCGGGCACGGTCGTACCACTGCCACGACGAGTCAGTCTCGACACCGTGGCGGTGGCACGACCGGCGAGCACCGCAGCACGTGCCCGAAGGGGCAGACGGGCACGGCCCGCCCACCGTGCGCTCGAGCCAGCGCTGGTCACGAGCAGAGCGTGGCCCATGGTCGCTGAGAGACGCCTGAGCACCGTCCCCGGTCAACCGGGTCGCCGGCACAGCGCCAGGGTCATCCCGGCTCGTGAGCCGACCCGCCGGCAGTGGTCCTCGCCCAGGGCAGCCGGCGGCCGACGACCCGACCTGTCGTAGTCGACGAGCCAGACCCTCGCGAACGCCCCCACCGACCGCAGTGCCCGCGCACCGGTGAGCTGAGGGCGAGAGAATCCCACCCAGTCGCGTCCCCGTGTCTCGAGGACGTCCACCGGGAGCACCTGGTGAGCTCGGCGGGTGCGAGCCAGGTAGAAGTCCATCCCCAGCACCACGGAGGCGTCGCCGTACACGACACCGTCGCCCGGTCTCGCGAGCGCCAACAGCATCCGGCTCGCGCTGCGGTAGTCCTCGTAGTGATAGCTCGCCAGCACCTGAGCCGCGCTCCCGACGGCGAGCGAGATCACCACCGCGGCACCCCCGACCCGTCGCAGGACGAGAGCACGATCACCGGCGAAGCGGGCGATCCCCGCCGCGACGGCCAGGCACTGTGCCCAGACCGTCGTGTCCAGGTAGCGCGGTACGAACGTCGGACGCACCAGACCGGCCAGGGTCAGCAGCAGCACGGGGACGACGACCACCGCGACCAGGACCGAATCTCTCGGGAACCCTGCCCGCGGGCGCGCGACGTCGATCAGTGCCGCCGTCAGGGCGACCAGCACCACGGGTCCGCCGGCGAGCAGACTCAGCCCACCCAGCAGGTGGGACGGGGTCAGCGCCGGCACCCAGTGGAGCTGGCCCTGCTGACGCAGCGAGACGGCGAGCATCCCCGCGGCCGCGACGGCTGCGGGAACGTGGGCGAGCAGCCACAGCCGCCCGGCCCGACCGCCGACCGTGGGACGAAGCGCGACCGCCAGGGCCACCACGACGAGCGAGGCGTACAGGTGCAGACCGATGGCCAGCACCGTGACCACGGAGTAGGCCGCCCACCGAGGGATCGACGGCTCCTCGCGTGCCCGCAGGCCGAGCAGCGCCGCCGCAGCGCAGCCGCAGGCGACGAGTGCGTAGGGACGGGCGTCGCGGGCGTACGCGACCGCGAACGGATGGATCGCCAGCAGCCCGGCGCCCAGCAGGGCGGGCCACCGGCCGACCAGGCGGCGACCGATGCGCTCGGCGAGCACCACCGCACCCACCCCCGCGAGCGCGCTGGGCAGTCGCAGCCAGAGCGCGCCGTCGCCGAACCCCCGCCACAGGTGCAGCCCGGCGTAGTAGAGGCCGAGGTTCGCGTCCGTGGTGTGGAGCAGGCGCCACAGCCCGCTCCAGGGAAGACCGCTGGCTCGCTCGGTGGCGATCTCGTCGAACCACAGCGGGGTCGATCCCAGCCTGGCCATCGACGTGCTCACCGCCAGCGCCACGACGCCCGCCAGCACCCACCGGTGCTTCCTTGCCACAGGCCCGACGCTGACACCAGCCACCTGAGGTGCCGCTGAGCACGCCATCCGCCTGCGCCCGCTCAGCGAGCGTTCAGGTGCCGTCCTGCACGCTTGCCGTCATGACGACGTCCCAGCAGACCACCACGGCCACGGCCACCCGACGCATGCTGAACAAGGTGCCCGAGGTCACCGTCTTCTTCTGGGTCATCAAGATCCTGTGCACCACCGTCGGTGAGAGCTTCGCCGACTACATCAACGAGACGCTCGGGTTCGGGCTCACGAACACCACCGTCGTGTTCTCGGTCGCGCTGGCGGCGGTGCTCGTCGCCCAGTTCCGGCTGCGCCAGTACGTCCCCGCGGTCTACTGGCTGGCGGTGGTGCTGATCAGCGTCGTCGGCACCCTGCTCACCGACAACCTCACCGACGGCGCCGGCGTCCCGCTGTGGCTCAGCAGCACGGTGTTCGCCGTCCTGCTGGCCGCGGTGTTCGGCATCTGGTACTCCCGTGAGCGCACCCTGTCGATCCACTCGATCGTCACGACCCCGCGTGAGTCCTTCTACTGGTTGACCGTCCTGGTCACCTTCGCGCTGGGTACCGCCGCCGGTGACTGGACCCTCGAGCTGTTCGGCTGGGGCCCCGGCCCGTCGGTGCTCCTCCCGGCCGGGCTGATCGTGGCCGTCTTCGTGGCCTGGAAGCTCGGCGCCGGTCAGGTGCTGTGCTTCTGGCTGGCCTACATCCTGACCCGCCCGCTCGGCGCCAACATCGGCGACTACCTCGGCTCCGCGCGCGCCGAGGGTGGCCTCGGCCTCGGCACCCTCGGCACGACGGTCGTCTTCCTCGGCACCATCCTCGCGGTGGTCGTCTACCTGACCAGGACGCACGCCGACCAGACCGAGCGTCGTCCGGAGTACCACGAGATCGGCTGACACCAGCGCAATGCGAAAGGCCTACCCCCCGTTCGGGGGCAGGCCTTTCGCATTGCGGCGTCGCTCAGCCGGCGAGGAACGTGACGAGCACGCGGTTGAACTCCTCGGCGTGCGAGGCGTTGATGGCGTGCGGACCGCCCTCGACGACGTGCAGCTGGGCGCCGGGGATCAGCTCGGCCGAGCGCTTTCCGCTGACCTCGAACGGCACGACGGCGTCGCTGTCGCCGTGGATCACCAGGGTGGGGACGGTGACCTTGGCGACGTCACCGCGGAAGTCGGTGCGGGCGAAGGCGCCGATGCAGTCCAGCGTTCCCTTGGGCGAGGCGAACGCGGCGATGTCGCGGGCGTACTCCTTCTGCGGCTCGCTGACCAGGTCGGTCTTCTCGCCGGCGGCGAAGAAGGCCTCGGTGAAGTCCTTGAGGAACGCCAGCCGGTCGGTCTTCACCCCGCCCTCGAACTGGGCGATGGTGGCGTCGTCCAGGCCACCGTCCGGGTTGTCGGTGCTCTTGTAGAGGAACGGCGGGACGGCTGAGGCCAGCACCGCGCGGGACACCCGCGACGTGCCGTGGGTGGCGATGTAGCGGACGACCTCGCCGCCACCCATCGAGAAGCCGACCAGCGCGACGTCCGTGAGGTCGAGGTGCGTCAGCAGCGCGTCCAGGTCGGCGACGAAGGTGTCGTAGTCGTAGCCACCGAACGGCTGCGAGGACTCGCCGAAACCGCGACGGTCGTAGGTGATGACGCGGTGGCCGGCCTCGACCAGCGCGGGCACCTGGTTCTCCCACGAGCGCCCGCTGAGCGGCCAGCCGTGGATCAGCACGACCGGGCGTCCCGCGCCGACGTCCTCGAAGTGCAGCTCGATGGGGGTGGTGCCTTCAGTGCCGACGGTCAGCGTTGCCATGGTCAGGATCTCCAGAGTCTGGGGGGACGTTCTCGTTCCCACAGAACGTAGCGCACGACTGTGTCGCGCGCGACTTATCCCCGGTCCCGGACGCTCTCCTCGAGCTCCAGGGCGAGCCGGCGCAGCTCCTTGACCAGCCCGGCCTGCTCGGCGAGCGAGAGACCAGCCGCGTCGCAGACGGCCGCGGTCACGACCAGCGATCCGCGCTCCAGGGCGCGGCCCGAGGCGGTCAGGGCCACCGTGACCGAACGCTCGTCATCCAGGTCGCGGGTGCGGGTGACCAGACCCATCACCTCCAGCCGCTTCAGCAGGGGCGACAGGGTGCTCGACTCGAGCCGCAGCCGCGCCCCGATCTGGCCCACGGTGCAGGCGCCGTCCTCCCACAGCAGCACCATCACCAGGTACTGCGGGTAGGTCAGTCCCAGGTCGGCCAGGAGGGGGCGGTAGCGGGCCGTCATGGCGCGCGAGGCGGTGTAGAGGGCCAGGCACAGCCGGTCGTCCAGCCGGATCGCTGCGACCTCACGCGACGTCGTCATCACGCTAGGTTAGCCGCGTGCGCTCGACAAGGTCGTGCACGACCAGATGAGGTCAGCCGCTGACCGCGCCCCGCAGCTCGGCGATGCGCTGCTGCCGGTCGTGTCGCGCTGCGAGCGCCTCGTCCATCGTCACCGACCGAAAGCGCGTTCGCGTCCCTGGTGCGCTCTGCGCCACGAGATCCAGGTCGGCCGAGATGACCGTCGCCACCATGGCGTAACCGCCGCCGGACACCGCGTCGCGGTGCAGGATGATCGGCTCGACACCGCCGGGCACCTGGATCGAGCCGACCGGGTAGCCCGCGTCGACGATGTTGGACGGGTCGGAGCCCGCCCCGAACGGTTGCTCACGCTCCTGCCACTCCAACTCAGAACCCTTGTAGCGAAAGCCGATCCGGTCGGCGACGGTCGTGAGGTCCCAGGTGGAGTCAAGCAGCGTGGCGAGGCCCGCGTCGGTGAGGCGGTAGTCGTAGAGACCCAGAACGACGCGGACGTCGACCTCGCGGCCCAGTGCCGGGCGCAGGTGGTCGGGCACGCGCGCACCCGGGCGGGCTGCAGCGGCCGCGACGGGTATGACGTCGCCCGTCTGCAGCGCTCGACCCTGCAGACCGCCGAAGGCGCCCAGCCCGTACGTCGACCGGCTGCCCAGCACGAGTGGCACGTCGAACCCGCCGGAGACGGCGAGGTAGACGCGGGCACCGGCCTCGAGGAACCCGAACCCCAGGACGTCGTCCGCCGCGACGCTGAACGCCTCCCAGGCGGGGACCGGTGCGTCGTTGAGCAGCACGGACATCGTCGCCCCGGTGACGGCGACGACGGCTGGCGCGTCGAAGCGCAACCGGGGGCCGAGGTACGGCGCCTCGATGACCGCTGCACCGGGGTCGTTGCCGACCAGCAGGTTCGCCGCGGTCGCCGAGTACAGGTCCAGCGCACCCGACGGGGGGATGCCGACGCTGTAGTACCCGGGTCGCCCCAGGTCCTGCAGGCTCGACGCCAGCCCCGGTTGCAGCACCTTAACGGCCATCGAGCGCCTCCAGCAGTCGGGCGTTGTACGCATCGGGTCCCTGCAGGAAGTCCGCCAGGGCGAAGTCGACGTCGGCCTGCCGGTAGCGGTAGGTGCCGTCGTCCACCTGACGCCTGCTCGACTCGTACTCGGCCTGGTCGATCGCGCGGAACGTGACGATGTCACCGGGCCGGAAGAAGACCATGAACTCGCTGAAGTCCGCGAGCCGCTGGGCGGGGTCGAAGATCGGGACGGGGGTGACGCCGAACATCTGGTATCCACCCGCACCGCGCACCGAGTAGATGCACGCGAAGCAGCCGCCGTGGCCGACGGTCAGGGCCGGTGTGTCGGTGCGCGGTCGCAGGTACTTGGGCACCTCGAGCTGGCGCTCCCTGGGCACCATCTGGAACAGGAACGGCAGCCCGGCGACGAAACCGACCATCGAGGTGATCCACGGCGAGCCGGAGTGCGCCTCGATGAACTGCGCGGCGCTCGTCATGCCGTTCTCCTCGGCCGCGAAGTCCAGGTCGTTGCCCTGCGGTCGCTGGTGCCGGTCGCGAAAGCGCGCGCCCGTCTCGTTCGTGAACGGGTCGTCGTACCAGACGGGAACCTCGACGATCCGCGTGCGCAGGGTCATCGCGGCGCTGTCGCCGACCTCGCGCTCGACCTCTTGGACGGCGTCGAGCAGGTCCTGCGGTGCGATCCGGTCGGGGTCGAACCGGACGAGGAACGAGGCGTTGGCCGGGCAGATGTCGACCACTCCCTCGAGGCCGCGCCGCGCGAGGGCGAGGGCGATGGCCATCACCGTGAAGTTGGCCTCCAGGCTCATCGCCTCGGCCACCTGCACGACGAGGTGCTCGTCCGCCCCCCACGAGTACCGGCTGCCCTGGTGCACTGTGCTCACGCCGTCCTCCGGCTGTCGTCGCTGCGCTCGGCCATCCACGACTCGAGCAGGGTGGTGTGGTGGGTGGCGTCGGCGAGCGCGGGCAGGTCCAGGACCGTGCGCAGGAAGCCCGCCGTCGTGTGGACGCCCTCGATGTCGACCTCGTCCATCGCCCGCTTGGCCCGCTCGATGGCTGCCGTACGGGTGTCCGCCCACACGACGACCTTGGCGATCAGCGAGTCGTAGTACGGGCTCACCACCCCGCCGACCTCGCAGCCGGAGTCGACGCGCACGAACGGGCCGCCCGGCATGCGCATCCGGGTCAGCGGCCCCGGGCTCGGGGCGAACCCCGCGGCCGGGTTCTCCGCGTTGATCCGCAGCTCGATCGCGTGCCCGACCAGGTGCACCTGCTCCTGGGTGCGCGACAGCGGCTCACCGGCGGCGACGGTCAGCTGCTCGCGGACCAGGTCGATGCCGGTGACCATCTCGGTCACCGGGTGCTCCACCTGGATCCGGGTGTTCATCTCGATGAAGGAGTAGGCACGTCGGGCGCTGTCGTAGAGGAACTCGACGGTGCCGGCCCCGCTGTAGCCGACCTCCGCCGCGAGCCGAACCGCGGCAGCGGTCATCTGCTCGCGGACGTCGGCGGGCAGGTCGTGCGCGCTCGCCTCCTCGAGCACCTTCTGACGACGGCGCTGCAGCGAGCAGTCACGCTCGCCCAGGTGGATGAACCGCTCGCCGTCACCGAGCACCTGCACCTCGATGTGCCTCGCCCGGTCGATGAACGCCTCGAGGTAGACCTCGTCGTTGCCGAACGCCACGCCCGCCTCTGCACGAACCCGGGGCAGGGCCTCGGCCAGCTCGTCGCGGGTGCCCACCACGCGGATGCCGCGACCACCACCACCACCAGCCGCCTTCAGGGCCAGGGGGAAGCCGATCCGCTCGGCCACCTCGAGCGCCCTTGCGACCGTGCCGACAGCACCGTCCGACCCGGGCACCGTCGGGACGCCGGCCCGGTCCGCCGTCGAGCGCGCGAGCGCCTTGTCACCCATCAGCCGGATCGCCTCGGGTGAGGGGCCGACGAAGGTGAGGCCGGCGTCCACCACCCGGGCGGCGAAGTCGGCCCGCTCGGACAGGAACCCGTAGCCGGGGTGCACGGCGTCGGCGCCGCTGTCGACGGCTGCGGCGATCACGGCGTCGACGTCCAGGTAGCTGCGCGTCGCCGAGGCGGGCCCGATGACCACGTGCTCGTCCGCGGTGCGTACGTGGACGGCCTCGCGGTCGGCCTCGCTGCACACGGCCACGGTGCGCAGGCCCAGCTCGCGGGCCGATCGCATCACCCGGACGGCGATCTCGCCGCGGTTGGCCACCAGCAGGGTGCGCACCGCCGGGTCAGCCCTGCTCGATGGTGGCGATGACGTCACCCGGGCCGATCTCGCCCTCGTTCTCGGCCACGAAGGCCGTGACCCGACCGGCGGCACCCGCCGTGACCGGTGAGAACTGCTTCATGATCTCGACCACGCCGAGCGTCTGGTCGGCGGTGACCTCGTCGCCGACCTCGGCGAACGGCGGCTCGCCCGGGGTCGGCCGGCGGTAGAAGATCCCGGGGATCGGGGAACGCACCTGGTGCTCTGTCATGAGTCGCCTCTCGGTGTCGATGGGGGCTGGGCGCTCGTCGAGGTCACGACGTCGCGGACGGCGCGCGCGACCTCGACGGCGCGAGGGTTGTCGGAGTGCACGCAGATGCTGTCGAAGCGCACCGCGAGCTCCTCGCCGGTGTCCGCCAGGGTGATCGAGCGGGTCAGGGCCATTCGGGCCCGCTGGGCCGCGACCTCCGGGCGGGGAGTCTCGGGACGGCGGGTGATCAGCAGCCGCCCGTCCGCGCCGTAGGCCAGGTCGACGTAGAACTCGGCGACGAAACCCACGTCGCGCCGTGCGCTCACCCGCTCGTGGGCGGTGCCCGCCAGGCCGTAGACGGGGACGGCGTACTGGGCCGCCACGTCGCACACCGCGTCCATCAGCTGCTCGTCGCGGGCGACCATGCCGTACAGCGAACCGTGCGGCTTGATGTGGTCGAGAGCGATCCCCTCGGCGTCCAGGAACGCCACGAGGGCACCGACCTGGTACCGCACCAGGTCACGCACCTCGTCGGGGAACAGCGTCATCTCGCGCCGTCCGAAGCCCACCGCGTCCGGCAGCCCGGGGTGCGCGCCGACCGACACGCCCGCAGCCGCCGCGCTGGCCACCGTGGCGCGCATGCCACTCGGGTCGCCGGCGTGGAACCCGCACGCCACGTTGATCGTGTCGACCAGCGGCAGCAGCGCGTCGTCGTTGCCGAACGAGTGGATGCCGAACGACTCGCCCATGTCGGAGTTGATGCTGACCGGGGTGATGGGCATGGCGTCAGCTCTCCTTCGGGACCGGTGGCCCCGGGCGCGGTTGCGGCGTCGGGGCGCCCTGACCGTACGACGACAGCACCGCGGCCGCGACCGGCGACGGGTCGTGCCGGCCGAGCACGTCGCGCACCACGTCGGGCGTCGGACGCGCGCTCGCCAGCGCCTGCCACAGCGCGGTCAGGGTGTCGGCCAGGTCGACCCGGCCCGTGCCCGAGCGCACCAGCCAGCCGCCCGGCGTCGCGGTGACGGTCACCCGCTGGGGTCCGCTGCGCAGCAGCTCGTTCACCAGCGCCGCGACCTGCCACCGGGCGCGACGGGTGTCGGCGACCGGCGACCAGTCGTCACTGTCGCGGCGCTGGCCGCACGCTCCGCACACCGCGACCCCTACGGCATCACGTCACCGGAGTTGGGCCCGAGCGTCTGGCCGACGTACAGGTCACCCCCCGGCGAGCTCGCGAGCAGGACGGCGGTCGGAGCGACCTCCTCGGGCAGCCCGAACCGCCCGAGCGGCAGCTCGACCTGCTTGGCGGCCTTCCACTGCGCCGAGATGCCGTCGACCAGGGGGGTCTGGATCGGGCCCGGCGCGATGGCGTTCACCAGGACGCCGCGGCCGGCGACCTCCAGCGCGAGCGACTTGGTGAGCCCGATGACCCCGGCCTTGGCCGCGCTGTAGTGCGCGAGCGACTCACCGCCCTTGATCGCCAGCTGGGACGCGATGTTGATGACCCGGCCGTCGCCGCGCTCGAGCATGCCGGGCACCACGTGACGGCACATGAGGAACACACCGGTCAGGTCGACGTCGATCGTCTCCTGCCACTGGGCCAGCGACATCTCGACCAGCGGCGACTGGGTGAGCAGCCCGGCGCAGTTCACCAGGACGTCGATGCGCCCGAGCAGCTGCGACGTCCGCTCGACGGCGGCCATCACCTGCGCCTCGTCGGACACGTCGGCGCCGACCCCGCCGGCAGCTCCGACCTCGGCGGCCGCGGCGCCCGCGACGACGGGTGAGCGGTCGAGCACCACCACCTGCGCGCCCGCGTCGACGAACGCCGAGACGATGGCCCTGCCGATGCCGCTCGCCCCGCCGGTGACCAGGGCGGTGCGACCGCTCAGCGCCCCGCCGCTCATGCCCGCATCTTGACGGTCAGGCCGCCGTCGACGACCAGCTGCTGGCCCGTGACGTACCGCGCGGCCGACGAGGTGAGGAACCGGATGACGTCCGCGACCTCCTCGGGCCGGCCCACCCGACCGAAGGGGATGTCGGCACCCGCCCGCAGCAGCCCCTCCGGGCCCAAGGAGTTCACCGGGTCCGAGGACTGCGGCGTCTCGATCAGCCCGGGGATCACCGCGTTGACGCGGACCCCGCGCGGGGCCAGCTCGACCGCCAGGCTGCGGCACAGGCCCAGCACGCCCGCCTTGGCCGTGGCGTAGTGGGCGTGGTCCTCCCACCCGTAGACGCCGCCCGCGATCGACGAGACGGCGACCATCGCGCCGCCCGACGTCAGGTACGGCGCGCACGAGCGCATCGTGCGCATCACCCCGGTGAGGTCGACCGAGAGCATGTCGTCCCAGACGTCGTCCGCGAGGTCGGCGAGGCTCGCCCGGCGCAGCACACCCGCGTTCGCGACGACGTGGTCGATCCGCCCGAACTCGGCGTGAGCCTGCTGGGCGAGGGCATCCACCTGGGCGGTGCTGCGGACGTCGACCTCGACGACCAGACCGCGCCCACCGTTGCTGCGCACCAGGTCCAGCGTCTCCTGCGGGTCATGCGGGTCACCGGGGAACGTCCCGATCACGACACTCACTCCATCGGCGGCGTACGCGGCCGCCACCGCGCGGCCGATGCCGCTGGCCGCTCCGGTCACCACGGCGACCGGGGCGGAGCCCGTGGGGCTGGTCATCGTCTCTCCCTGCTGGCTGTTGATGGAGGGGACAGGCTGCGGCAGGCACGGGGGCACGCCTGCCGCAGCCGGTCGTGCTACTGCTCGAGCCGGACGACCGGCTTCGCGAACAGCATCAGGGCGCCCGAGGCGAACGTGCCCACGGCGCCGACCCACAGCGCGGCGGGCCCGGTGCCCCAGGCGGCGGCGGCCGCCGTGAACAGGAACCCACCGATGATCGTGCCGGGCTGGCTCATCGCGCCGATGATCACGGTGCCGGTTCCCCGGCAGTCCGTGGGGTAGCACTCACCCATGTAGAACAGGATCGCCGCGTACGGGCCGACCAGGAAGAACAGGCCGATCGCGTAGGTCGTGACGATCATCGCCGGGCTGCTGACGGCC
>JBKJTJ010000070.1:0-26141 GCA_046590855.1 Actinomycetota bacterium | reverse complement strand
AGTCGGCGAAGCGGCCCGGGAAGGTCATCAGGTGGTCGGTGGCGATGGAACCCGTGATCGCGATCTGCACCCAGCGACCCTACAGGCCTTCCTCCCCCCGACCGTTTCCTCCCTCCGGCCGCCCGCGAAACGGATATACCGGGCGCGCCGCACCGGTCGGGTGGAGGAAAGCGGGGCGGGGGAGGAAGGGGGTGGACGGCGAAGGCCCCCGTCCGTGGTGGACGGGGGCCTTCGGGGCGGTGCGGGTGTCAGCTGAAGCTGTCACCGCACGCGCAGCTGCTGCCGGCGTTGGGGTTGTCGATCGTGAAGCCCTGCTTCTCGATCGTGTCGGCGAAGTCGATCGAGGCGCCCTGCAGGTACGGCGCGCTCATCCGGTCGACGACGACCTCGCCCCCGCCGAAGTCGACCGTCAGGTCGCCGTCGAGCGTGCGCTCGTCGAAGTAGAGCTGGTAGATCAGGCCGGAGCAGCCGCCGGGCTGCACGCCGATGCGCAGGCGCAGGTCGTCGCGACCCTCCTGCTCGAGCAGGCTCATGACCTTCTCGGCGGCGACGTCGGTGAGGACAACGCCGTGCCCGGACTGGGTCTCGCCGGTCGCGGCAGCCGCGTCGGTGGTGGTCTCGGTGGTGGTGGTGTCGCTCATGCGGGTCCCTGTCTTCTCGGGTCGACGGTCACTTCGACGGTCTGATGCGGCAACCGCCGGGACCGCATCGGTGTTCCCGCGGCCCTGTCCACGAGGGTACGTCAGCGCGACCAGGTGCGAGCGACCCGACCGGTACGCCGCGCCAGGGCCTGCGCCGGCCCCTCGCCGTCCCCCTCGCCCACGGCGTAGGTGCCCGAGACGCCGACGGCGAGGGCCTCACGGCGGCCCACCTCGACGCGTCCGGCGATGACGACGGTGGCGACACCCCGCTCCAGGGCAGCACCCGAGACCGCCCGGATCACCCCGCGGTGCAGCGCGTCCCCGTCGAAACCGGCGCCGCCGGTCACCACCAGGTCGCTGCCGGCCAGCGCCCCCGCGAACCCGACGGCGTCCAGCACCGCGCGCACCCCCGCGACGCGCCGCGCGCCGAGCAGCAGCAGGGCGAACCCGACTCCCCCGGCCGCTCCCGAGCCGGCCTCGGCGCCCTGTCCCCGCCCCAGCAGCGGCCGTCCAGCCACCAGCGAGCGCTGGGCGACGTCGGCGTACCGCCCCAGCGCGGCCTCCAGCGCCTGTGCCTGCTCGGCCGACGCGCCGCGGACCTGCGCACAGGTCGCGCTGGCACCGTGGAACCCCAGCAGCGGCAGGTCGTCGTCGGTGGCGGCAACGAGCTCGACACCCGCCCACCGCCGGCGGACGTCGGCCAGTCCGGCCAGCGCGTCGTCCGGCAGGTCGGCAAGGGCCAGGCCGCCGCGGCCGAGCACCGCGGGGTCACCCGCGCCCAGCGCCGCGAGCAGCCCCGCTCCCCCGTCGTGCGCGGCGGCCGGGCCGCACCCGACGACGACGCGGGTGGCACCGGCGTCCACGGCCGCCTGCAGCAGCGCCGCCAGGCCGGCGCTCGTCGTCCGGGTCGGGTCGCGGTGGGGGTCCAGGTGCGGGCCGAGCACCTGGGTGGCCTCGACGTACGCGATGCCGCCGACGAGCAGGAACGCCGCGGGGACGTCGGCACCGACCGGGCCGCGCACCGTGACCGGCACCAGGTCGCCACCGCACGCCGCGGCGAGGACGTCGACGAAGCCGGCCCCGCCGTCCGAGAGCGGCAGCGCCACCACCTCGTCGCCGGGGGCCTGGTCGGCCCAGCCCTGCGCCATCGCGGCAGCCGCCTGGGTCGCGGTCAGGGCCTCGAAGGCGTCGGGGGCGATCAGCACGCGCACGGCGCCATCCTGGCAGCCGGTCGTGGCGCGCCCGGTCGGGCACCGGCGTGCGAGGCTTGTCGGATGAGCGTGCACACCATGCCCGAGCCCGCACCGAGTCCCGCCGCCCTGCTGCTGCTCGGCCGGGGGCGCGACCTGGCCAGCGAACGCGGCGTCGAGTGCCCGGGCGACCTGCCGCTGCCGTCCGACCCCGACCTGGTCGAACGGGCCCGCGCGGCCAAGACGGCCCTCGGCGACCAGGTCTTCGTGCTCGGCCACCACTACCAGCGCGACGAGGTCATCGAGTTCGCCGACGTCACGGGCGACAGCTTCAAGCTGGCCCAGCAGGCCGCGGCCCGCCCGGACTCGCCGTACGTCGTGTTCTGCGGCGTGCACTTCATGGCCGAGAGCGCCGACATCCTCACCGCCCCGCACCAGCAGGTCGTGCTGCCCGACCTGGCGGCCGGGTGCTCGATGGCCGACATGGCGGCGATCGGCCAGGTCGAGGAGTGCTGGGACGACCTGGTCGACGCGGGGGTCGCGGACGACGTGGTGCCGGTGTCGTACATGAACTCCACCGCGGCGATCAAGGCGTTCACCGGGCGCCACGGCGGCACCATCTGCACGTCGTCGAACGCGCGGACGGCGATGACGTGGGCCCTGGAGCAGCGCCCGGCGGGGCGCGGCAAGATCCTGTTCCTGCCCGACCAGCACCTGGGCCGCAACACCGCGGTGCTCGAGCTGGGGCTCACCCTCGAGGACTGCGTGCTCTTCGACCCGCACAAGCCGGGCGGCGGCCTGACCCGTCAGCAGCTGCAGGACGCGCGGGTCATCCTGTGGCGCGGGCACTGCAGCGTGCACGGCCGGTTCAGCCTGCAGTCGGTGGACGACGTGCGGGCCCGGGTGCCCGGCGTCCAGGTGCTGGTGCACCCCGAGTGCCGGCACGAGGTCGTCACCGCAGCCGACCACGTGGGGTCGACGGAGAAGATCATCCAGACCCTCGAGGCCGCGCCCGCGGGGTCCGCGTGGGCCCTTGGCACCGAGCTGAACCTGGTGCGCCGGTTGGCCCGCGAGCACTCCGACAAGCAGGTCGTGTTCCTCGACAAGACGGTGTGCTTCTGCTCGACGATGAACCGCATCGACCTTCCGCACCTGGTGTGGTCGCTGGAGTCGCTGGTCGCCGGCCGCGTCGTCAACCGGATCCAGGTCGAGCCGGACGTCGCCCACTGGGCTCGCGTCGCGCTCGACCAGATGCTGGCGCTGCCCGGCCGGACCAACCGGGACTGACCGGCCCCGCTCACCACGGTGTGGGTGCACTTCGTGACGGGGCGCCACGCCACAAGGCTGCACGCCGCGTGCCTGACGTGATCACGTCGGGGGTGCGTCAGGGGGCGAGGCGCTCGAGCAGGATCGCCTCAGCGAGGCAGACGCGCTCGAACTCGCCGAGGTGCAGGCTCTCGTCGGCGCCGTGCGCGCGGGTGTCGGGGTCCTCGACACCGGTCACCAGGATCGCGGCGTCAGGGAAGATCTCGGCGAACTCGGCGATGAACGGGATCGACCCGCCGATGCCCATGTCGACCGGGGCCACGCCCCACGCGTCGGCGAACGAGGCGCGGGCCGCGTCGTACGCCGGGCCGCTCGCGTCCGCGGCGAAGGCGGCTCCGGTCTCTCGCAGCGTCACCTCGACCTGGGCGCCCCACGGGGCGTTGGCGTGCAGGTGCGCGACGAGCGCCTCGTAGGCCTGCTGCGGGTCCTGCCCCGGTGCGACCCGCATCGACAGCTTGGCCGAAGCCTTGGGCTGCAACGTGTTCGAGGCCCGCTCGGTGCTGGGCGCGTCGATGCCGACGACGGTCAGGGCCGGTCGCGTCCACAACCGCGAGGTCAGGCGACCGCTGCCAACCAGCTGCACGCCGTCCAGCACGCCCGCGTCGGCGCGCAGCTCGGCCTCGGTCAGGTCGAGATCGGCCGCCTCGGTCGCGTGCAGCCCGGGGACGGCGACGTCGCCGGCGTCGTCGTGCAGGCAGCCGAGCAGGCGGGTCAGCGCGGTGAGGGCGTCCATGACGGCGCCGCCGTACATGCCGCTGTGGACCGCGTGGTCGAGGGTTCGCACCTCGACGTTCGCCTCGACCAACCCGCGCAGCGACGTGGTCAGCGACGGGACGCCGATCTTCCAGTTGCTCGAGTCGGCCAGCACCAGGACGTCGGCGCTGAGCTTGTCGCGGTGCCGCCGCAGGATCCGGCCCAGCGAGGGCGACCCCGACTCCTCCTCGCCCTCGACGAAGACGGTGACCCCCACCGGCGGACGCCCGCCGTGGGCCCGGATCGCGGCCAGGTGGGCCATCACACCGGCCTTGTCGTCGGCGGCGCCGCGGCCGAAGAGCCGGCCCGCGCGCTCGACCGGCTCGAACGGTGGACTGGTCCAGTCGGCGTCCTCGCCGGGCGGCTGCACGTCGTGGTGCGCGTACAGCAGCACGGTGGGGGCGCCGTCCGGCCCGGGCAGGTGCCCGACGACGGCGGGGGCCCCGCGCTCGCGCAGCAGGTGGACGTCCTCCAGCCCGGCGCCGCGCAGCAGCTCGGCCACGGCCTGGGCGCTGGCCTCGACGTGCGCCTGGTCGAACGCCGGGGCCGAGACGCTGGGGATGCGCACCAGGGCCTCGAGATCGGCCCGCACCGCCGGCATCCCCTGCGAGACGGCGTCCCGCAGCGCGCGCAGTCGGGCGGGGTCCAGGGGCTCGGAGGTCATGTGGCGCACCCTACCGACGCGCTCTCCTCGCCCGACGGACGGACGGACGGGCCGATGCGCCGCGGGCCGCGTATCGTCGCCGACCGTGGCAGAGCAGGAGCAGGGTGAGAGCACCGGGACGGTGCTGGTGGCGCTGGCCTCCAACGCCGGTATCGCTGTCGCGAAGGGTTTCGCCGCAGTGCTGTCGGGCTCGGCGGCGATGGCGGCCGAGACCGCGCACAGCGTCGTCGACACGGCCAACGAGCTGCTGCTGCTGCTCGCCCTGCGGCGCAGCGAGAAGCCGGCCGACCGCGACCACCCGTTCGGCTACGGTCCCGAGCGGTTCTTCTGGTCGTTCGTCGCCGCGGTGTCGATCTTCGTCTCAGGTGCGGTGTTCGCGGCCATCGAGGGCATCCACACGCTGATGTCGCCCAGCCAGGAGTCGACGTCCGCGACCCTGTCGTACGTCGTCCTCGGGGTCTCGTTCCTGCTCGAGGGCGTCAGCTGGATCAAGGCGATGCGCCAGGTGCGCGGCGAGGCCACCACCCATGAGCAGAGCTTCGCCGCCTACCTCAGCTCGACCGACGACCCGACCGTCAAGACCGTCTTCTTCGAGGACTCCGCCGCACTGGTCGGCCTGGTGCTCGCGGCGGCCGGTGTCTACGTCCACGAGGTCACCGGGTCGTCGGCGGGCGACGCCGTCGCCTCGCTGCTCATCGCCGCGCTGCTCGCCTCGGTGGCCTACCTGCTGGCCCGCACCAACAAGGGGCTGCTGATCGGCAGCCAGGCCGACCCCCGGCTGATGAAGGCCATCGGCATGTGGATCGCCGACCGGCCGGAGGCAGACGCCCTGGTCGACCTGATGACCCAGCGGATCGGCACCGACCGGCTGCTGGTCTGCGCCCGCGTCGACTTCATCGACGACCTGGACGGCGCCGGCGTCGAGCAGGCGGCCCTCGCCATGAACCGCGGCCTGCGCGAGCGCTTCAGCGACATCGCCGAGGTGTTCATCGAGCCGGTGCCGCGCGGCGACGCGGGGCTGCGCGAGGACGTTCGCGAGCGGTACGGCGACCGGGTGGCTCAGGCCATCGAGGACACCGCGTCGCGCGGGTAGTCTGACGGGGTGTTCGGACTCCGCAAGAAGCAGGACCAGGCCCCCGTCGACACCGTCCCCGTCGGCTACGGCAAGGGCAAGGCCACGCCCCGGCGCCGCGAGTCCCAGGCGGCCCGCAAGCAGCCGCTGGTACCAACGGGTCGCACGGCTCCCGGGCGCGGGGCCAGCAAGGCCACCAAGGACGCCGCCCGCGCCGAGCGGGTGCGCTCGCGCGAGCTGATGATGAGCGGCGACGAGCGCTACCTGCAGGCCCGCGACCAGGGACCCGTGCGGCGGCTGGCCCGCGACACGGTCGACGCCCGCTGGAACGTCGGCGAGTTCCTGCTGCCCGTGATGCTCGTTGTCGTCATCCTGTCGTTCTCCGGGCTGCAGACCCGCGCACCGCAGATCTACCTGGCGATCTTCGCCGTCGTCTACGCCATGGTGATCGGCTCGAGCCTGGACGCCTTCCTGCTGACCCGACGGCTGAAGAAGCAGGTGGTCGAGCGCTTCGGCGCGGACGCGTACGTCCGCGGCACCACGATGTACACCGTCTTCCGCGCCTTCCAGCTGCGCCGCAGCCGCATCCCCCGCCCGGCGGTCAAGCGCGGCGGCCAGCCGGCCTGAGCCGGTGGGCGAGAACGGGTTCACTCGTGGCAGCCGCGCCTGGCTGGACCGGCAGGCCAACCTGCGCACCGTCGTCCGGCACGAGCTGATCGGCCGACAGCTCGAGCTGCACCTGCCTGCCGGGCCCTGCCGCGTCCTGGACGTCGGCGCCGGCCAGGGCACCCAGGCGATCCGCCTCGCCCGGCTGGGGCATCAAGTGGTCGCGGTCGAACCGGACGCGGTCATGCGCTCGGCGTTCGAGACGTCCGCGGCGCGCGAACCGGCCGACGTCCAGTCGCGGCTCGTGCTGGTCGACGCGGGCCTCGGCCGGCTCGTCGACCTCGGCTCGTTCGACGTGGTCTGCTGCCACGGCGTGCTGATGTACCTGGACGACGCGCGCGCAGCGGTCGTCGAGCTGTGTGACCTGGTGACACCCGGCGGCATCGTGTCGGTGGCGGCCCGCAACGCCGAGTCGCTCGCCTGGCGACCGGGTCTGCGCCGGCAGTGGACCGAGACGCTGGCTCATCTCGACGACGCGGGGGCGGCCAACCCCAGGTACGTCAACGAGATCGGCGTTCCGGCGCGCGCCGACCGCCTCGAGCAGCTCGCCGCCTACATCGCGGGCCGGCGCATGCACGTCGAGGCCTGGTACGGCGTCCGGGTGCTCACCGACGGCGACGACGTCGAGCGGGCCGCGCCCCCACAGCCCGAGCTGGGCGACCTGCTGGCTGCCGAGGAGCGGATGGGGCGCACCGACCCGTACCGCCGGCTGGCCTCGCTGCTGCACGTCGTCGGCCGGCGCGACGAGCCTGTCAGCTGACCCGGAACTGAGACATCAGCATGTGGTCCTCGTGCTCGAGGATGTGGCAGTGGAACATGTAGACCCCGGTGAAGTCAGGGAACTGGGCGCGCACCGTGACGTTCGACCACGCAGGGACGTTGATCGTCTCCTTCCACTCCGAGCTCGGTCCCCCGGAGGGGCCCCCGCTGACGACCTGGAAGTTGATGTCGTGCAGGTGGATCGGGTGGTCCTGACCGGACCTGTTCTGGAAGGTCCAATCCTCGGTGGCGTTGAGCGCCACGTTGGCGTCGACCCGGGCCGGGTCGTACATCTTGCCGTTGAAGGTCCACATCCCGTTGCTCTCGGCGATGGTGAAGGTGCGTCGGGCGCTGACGGCGGAAGCACTCAGCGGCGTGAACGGGCGCAGGGCCGCCGGAAGCGGGCCGCTGTCGCTGACCGCGGTGGTGACGTCGAACCGCATGACGTCCGTGGCCCCGCTCCAACCCGAGTTGTTCCGCAGGGTGACCGAGGTGCCGACCGGGACCGCGCCGAAGTCGATGACCACATCGGCCCGCTCGGCTGGCGCCAGTGTGATCGAGGACTGCGGGTACGGCTTGGACAGCAGGCCGGCCTCCGTGGCTACCTGCGACATCACGGCGCCGTTCGACAGCGAGATCGTGTAGTAGCGGGCGTTGGAGCCGTTGAGCACCCGGAACCGATACTTGTGCGTCGCCACCTTGAGATACGGCTGCGCCGCGCCGTTCACGAACAGGGTGTCCCCCATGAGCCCAGTCCGGTAGTCACCGGAGGTGGGCGCGTAGGCCAAGGTGCCGTCGGGGTTGAACGTCCGGTCCTGGATGACCAGCGGGACGTCGTAGGCACCGCTCGGGAGGTTGAGGGCGGCCTCCTGGGGGTCGGAGATCAGGTAGAGCCCCGCCAGGCCGAAGTACACGTTCCGGCCCGTGAGGTCCTTGTCGTGGTCGTGGAACCACTGCGTCCGCGCGCTCTGGTCGTTCGGGTACACGTAGTCGCGGACCCCGCCGGCGGGCACCAGGTCCACCGGCCCGCCGTCCGAGGACGGGGCCACGTGGGCACCGTGCAGGTGTGTCGTCGTCGCGAAAGGCAAGGTGTTGATGACGTGCATCTTGACCGTGCGGCCGCTGGTGGCCCGGATCACCGGCCCAGGCCAGGTGCCGTTGTACGTCCACATCGGCGTGGTCTTGCCCGGGACCACCGACAGGTTCACCGCCTTCTCGGTGACCGTGTAGTAGTCGGTCGTCGCGTCCTGACCCGTCGGGGCCAGGGTCTGCGGGATCGGCAGCGCAGCGACGAAGGGCGTCGTGCATCCGCTGTTGGCGCAGCCGGTGGGTGGGCTCCCCCAGGAGCTGGCTGACGCCGGGGCCCACATGACCGCGGCCGCCAGCCCAGCGACGACGACGGGCACGATCCGCCCGGGGCCGGCCGTCCGTAGCAACCTGCGCGCCACCTCTCGATGTCCGGTCATGGCTCTGCCCTTCTCCGCTCGTCGCGTCGAGTCGGGCCGGCTGCCGCAGGCTCCACGTGTGAGCCGAGTGTCTGCGTGCCCAGAGCAGACGTGACACGTGATGACGGCGCTGTCACTCGACCGTCATCCGGCTGTCATGAACGCGTCATCCGGGGGGCGACCCGGTGCCAGGTCGTCCACGTCGTGGGCCGGCGCGCCGGTGTCGGTGGCACTGGCTAGGGTCACGCGCATGGACTTTCGATACCTCGGCAACTCCGGCCTGAAGATCTCCGAGATCACCTACGGCAACTGGCTCACCCACGGCTCGCAGGTCGAGAACGACGTCGCCACGCAGTGCGTGCACGCCGCCCTCGACGCGGGCATCACCACCTTCGACACCGCCGACGTCTACGCCAACACCAAGGCCGAGACGGTGCTCGGCGAGGCCCTGAAGGGTCAGCGGCGCGCGTCGCTGGAGATCTTCACCAAGGTCTACTGGCCCACCGGCCCTGCCGGACCCAACGACACCGGGCTCTCGCGCAAGCACGTCATGGAGTCGGTCGACGGCTCGCTGCAACGGCTGCAGACCGACTACGTCGACCTCTACCAGGCGCACCGGTTCGACACCGAGACCCCGCTGGAAGAGACGATGCAGGCCTTCGCCGACATCGTGCGCGCCGGCAAGGCGCTGTACATCGGCGTCAGCGAGTGGACCGCCGAGCAGATCCGCGCGGGTGTGGCCCTGAGCAAGCAGCTGGGCTTCCAGCTGATCTCCAGCCAGCCGCAGTACTCCATGCTCTGGCGGGTCATCGAGGACGAGGTCGTCCCGACGTCCAAGGAGCTCGGCCTGGGCCAGATCGTCTGGTCGCCGATCGCCCAGGGCGTGCTCAGCGGCAAGTACCTGCCCGGCCAGGCCCCCCCGCCCGGCTCACGCGCCACGGACGAGAAGGGCGGCGCCGACATGATCAAGCGGTTCATGGACGACGACGTGCTGACCCGGGTGCAGGGCCTCAAGCCGGTCGCCGAGCAGCTCGACCTGACGATGGCTCAGCTGGCGGTGGCCTGGGTGCTGCAGAACGACAACGTGTCGGCGGCCCTGGTCGGGGCCTCGCGCCCCGAGCAGGTGCACGAGAACGTCAAGGCAGCCGGGGTGCGCATCCCGGCCGAGCTCATGACCCGGATCGACGAGATCCTCGGTGACGTCGTCGAGCGCGACGCCGGGCTCACCGCGAAGAACGCCCCGAGCAAGCGGATCGGCAGCTGACGAGGCCTGCGGCCGGTGCTACTGCGCCGGCCGCAGGCTCATCGGGCCGTAGACCACCTGGTCGTTCTCGAGCAGGTGCACCGCCTCGACGCCGTTCTCGAGCAACGCGCGCCACTCCTCGCCGAGCCAGCTCTCGGCGTCGGACTGGGTCGGGAACCCCCTGCTCGGGGCGCCGGCGGGGGTGACCGCCGAGCCTTCGGCGTCCTCGTAGCGCCACGACCACACTTCGCTCATGCGCCGACCCTACGACGAGGGTGTGGCCAGCGCCGCCACCGCACCGATGACCACCACAGCGGGTGAGCGCACGCCGGCCCCCTCGGCCGCTGCCCGGGCCAGGGTGGTCACCGCCACGTGCCGCCCGCCGTCCTGGATCCCCGCCACGGGCGTCGACCCCACCAGCCCGTGCCGCGCCAGCTCGGCGGCGATGGCGGGCAGGTTGTCGACCGCCATCAAGCACACCAGCGTCAGGCCGCTGGCGGCGAGCGCAGCCCAGTCGACCGATCCGCGCGGGTCGCCCGGCGGCACGTGCCCCGAGACCACGGCGAACCCCTGCGACAGGCCGCGGTGGGTCACCGGGACGCCGGCCAGCCCGGGCACCGCGACAGCGCTGGTCACGCCGGGGACGACCTCGACCGCGATGCCGGCCGCGGTGCACGCCTCGACCTCCTCCATGCCCCGGCCGAGCACGAACGGGTCGCCGCCCTTGAGCCGCACCACGACCTTGCCGGCCAGCGCGTGCTCGACCAGGGTCGCGTTGATCTGCTCCTGCGGGGTGAACGCCCCGCGCGGCACCTTCGAGACGTCGACCACCACCACGTCCTCACGCAGGCCGTCCAGCGCGGCGAGCGGGGCCAGGCGGTCGACCACCACCACGTCGGCCTCGGCCAGCCGCTGCCAGCCGCGCACGGTGAGCAGGCCAGGGTCACCGGGGCCACCCCCGACGAGCACCACGCGGCCGGACGTCGGCCCCGGGCGCCCGGCGGGGGCCGCACCCGACCGCAGCGCCTCGTCGACAGCCGCCACGGCAGCATCGCGCAGGGCCACGGCGCGACGGGGGTCGCGGTCGGCGTGGACGGCAACCACCGCGGGGCCGGTGCGGCCGACCGCCGGCATCCACGCGGTGGCCGCGCTGGCGTCGTCCGCGCGCACGCACCAGGTCTGGTGGGCGGCGGCCTCGGCCACGACCCGGGCGTTGACCGCGGGCTGGTCGGTGCACGCCATGGCCAGCCACGCGCCGTCCAGGTCACCGGCCGCGAAGCCGCGGGCCACCAGGGTCACCTCGCCGCGCTGGGCGAGGTCGGCGAGGGCGTCCACGCAGGCCGGGGCGACGACGACGACGTCCGCCGCGACCGCGAGCAGGCTGGTCACGCGGCGCAGCGCCACCGACCCGCCGCCGACCACGACGACCCGGCGTCCGCGCACGAGCAGTCCGAGGGGCAGCAGGTCGTCGTTCACCGGCCCATGGTCGCAGGGGCCGGTGCGCGCTCAGATCAGCCGGGGGTCGGCCAGCGCGACCGCCCAGTCGTGCGTCCACCCCGGCGGCGAGGGACTGGTCTCCAGCTCGATCCGCAGAAGCTGCACCCCCGTCAGGTCGACCGCCGCCGGCTCCCGCGTACCGGCCCGGGCGGGCAGCGTCGCCAGCACGACGCCGTCGCCGAGGACGCGCACGGTGCCCGTCGTGGCCTCACCGTCCGGCTGCAGCGTCACCGCGGGGACGCCGGTCAGCCGGGTGAACGACCCCGCCAGGTCGTACTCGACGGCGCCGGTGACCGCGAGGGGCGACCGCGCGTTCACGACCTGCAGCGACCCGCCGTACAGCGTGCGGAAGGTGCTGTCGACGAGCGCGTCCGTCGCGACCGATCCCTGCACCGCGACCGGACGCAGCTCGGACAGGGCCGTCCCGGTGTCGACCCCTCGCTCGGCGGCCGGTGTCGGCGACAGCCCGGGAGTGACGAGCACCAGGTCGGACCCGAAGCTCACGTCCAGCGACCCGCGGTCCAGCGAGCGGACGGCCAGCGTGCGCGCCCCCCGCAGGTCGAGGGTGAGCGGCACGACCTCGCCGACCTGGACGAACCGCCGCACCCGCAGCCGCCCGTCCACGCGCACCTCGACCAGGCGCGCGCCGCTGAACCGGAACCCGTTGCTGGTGACGGGCAGCAGCGCCAGCGCCGTCCCGAGGCTGGCCGCTCCGGCACCGAGGTCGAAGGAGACGTCCGCGTACCCGGTGCGGATGCTGCGCGGGTACGTGCGCCCGGCGACCCGCACCGGGCCCACGCCGTACGACGGGTAGCCGACCAGGGCCGGCCGGGCGGTGATCAGCGGGGTGACGTCGGCGAGGTAGGACGCTCGACCGCCGGAGGCCGGGCCGCTCACGCGCACCGCCACCGCGGGCGAGGCCACGCCGTAGCGCCCGTCGGGCTTGGTCGTCAGCACCCGGTACAGGTGCGCACCGGGGGCGGGGGGCGGCACCCGCAGGACGAACTCACCCGCTGGGCCCTGCGCGGTCGCGGCGATCAGCACCCACTGCGAGCCGCGCCGCTCGCACAGGCGCACGCCGTGCCCGGGTCGAGCCTGCTGTGCCGCACCGGTCAGGACGAGCAGACCGCCCTCCCGCAACTCGTGCGGCGCGTCCAGCCGCACCGCGGGACGCTGCACCCGCACGACCCCGGTCGGCGAGATCGCCGCGGCCGCCGACGGCGTCGGCGGCGCCACGACGCGGTACGGGTGAGCCCCTGGCGCCGGGGCCAGGACCTCGAAGCGCCAGGTGGCCGAGGCGGTGCGCCGCGCCACCTCGCGCCACGTGCCGCCGACCTGGACCTGCAGCACCGTGACGCGAGGGCCGGCGGGGATGATCGAGCCCGAGAGCACCACCTGCTCACCGGGCACCGCCGCGGGTGCCGCGGTCCGCACCCCGTCGACGTACACGTGCGCACCGATCGTCAGGGTGGTCCGGGCCTGCGCCGCAGCCGCACTCGGCACCGGGCCCGCGAGCGCGGCGAGGCAGACCAGCCCCCCGAGCAGCAGCGCGAGACGGGGCCGGACGCGGCTGGTCATCCAAGAACCCCCTGCCGCGCCTGCGCGCCACCGGCGTGGCCGCGTGGGCGGACCCTAACCGCGGGCAGCGGCGGCGCACAGGCAAATGCCGCGACACCACCCGCATGGCGCACCCGCGGGCACCGGCGATCGGCTAGGGTGAATCTCGCAGTACCAGCGTGAGACCCAGGGGAAGCCGGTCAGAACCCGGCGCTGTCCCGCAGCCGTAGGTCACGGATCGTCGTGACGAGTCGGAATGCCTGGCCTCGCGAGTGGCTCCATTGAACCGTCGAGGTCACGGTCGGAGCCCGGATCGTCTGGATCCGTGCACGCCTTCGTCCAGCGGACGTCGGGTGCGTGCGGCGCTCGATGCCCGGGGTCTTACCGGTGGACCGTCCATGAGAGGCAGTCATGTCACGCGCCACCTCCGCCCGTCGTCGGCTCCTGATCGGCGGTGTCCTCGGGGCGCTGGCGGTCCTCACCGCCGCTCCGGCGCACGCCGACACCACGCCCGCACCGGCCACCGGATCGGCGACCGCGACGACGGTGCCGACGACCCCGCCGAGCGCCACCCCCACGGCCTCGCCGAGCACGACCACCACGACCACCACCCCCCCCACCACCACCACCACGACGACCACCACCACGACGACCACCACCACGACGACCACGCCCGTCCTGCCCGGCCCGACCCTGAAGGTCGCGGCGGCGACCACCCCCACCGGCACCGCGGTCGACCGCGCCTCGTCCTACGTGGTGGCCTCGCTCGCGGGTGGTGACCACGTGGTCGGCCCGTTCGGCCCCGACCTCGGGCAGACCGCCGACGTGGCGCTGGGGCTGGCCGCCGCCGGTGGGCAGGCTCCGGCCCTGGCCAAGGTGGTGGCCTACCTCAAAGCGAACGCCGCCGCGTACGTGCACGGCGACCCCTCGTTCGGTGAGAAGGCGGACGCCAACTACGCCGGCCCGACCGGCAAGCTCGCGGTGGTCGCTCAGGTCACCGGCAACGACCCGACCTCCTTCGGCGGCCTCGACCTGCTCGCCGAGCTGCGCACCCTCGCCTCCCCCAGCGGCCGGTTCCTGGACGACAGCACCTTCGGGGACTTCTCCAACCCCCTGGGCCAGGCCTTCGACGTCCTGGCGCTGCAGCGCGCCGGTGCTGCGCCCCGCGCGTCGGTCAACGCGCTCGTCGCCGCCCAGTGCCCCGACGGCGGCTTCCCGGACGCCTTCGGCGGCACGTGCGCGTCCAGCGCCGACGCCTCCGGTCTGGCCCTGCAGGCGCTGGTGGCGGCCGACGCCGGCTGCCCGGCCGCGGCCGCCCTCGCCTACCTGCAGACCAACCAGAGCGCGGACGGCTCGTATCGCAGCAACGCCGTCGACCCCGCGAAGACCCCGGTCGCGAACGTCAACAGCACCGCGTACGCCGCGCTCGGCCTGACCGCGGCCCGTGCCTCGACCGCCGCCACCGTGGTCTACCTGCGCTCGGTGCAGAACCCCGACGGCGGCCTGCCGACGATCCCCAGCAGCTCGCCGAGCAGCAACCTGTTCGCCACCGCGCAGGCGCTGGCGGCCCTGGCGGCTCGGTCGTTCCTGACCGTAGGCCCCTCGCCCCTGCCGGCGGTCACACCGGTCTGCGACACCGCAACCACCTCGCCGACGACCGCCCCCACGGCGACGGCCACCAGCAGCCCCACCACCAGCCGCACGGCGGTCCCCACGACCAGCACCGCCACCCGACCGCCCACCTCGGCGTCGAGCACCGCGTCGAGCACGAGCAGCACCTCGACGACCAGCTCCGCAGTCGTCGTCGAGGGCACCTCCACCGGGTCCGACACGCCGCCGCCGGCCGTTGCCTCCCAGGGTGACCTGCCCCGCACCGGCGCCGACCTGCTGACGCCGGTCGCCGCGGGGTTCGTGCTGCTGTTCGCCGGCCTGGTCCTGCTCTTCGCCAGCCGGCGCCGCGCCGGCCGGCACGCGTGACCGCGCCGGCCCGGTCAGCCGCACCCCGCTCGACGTCGACCAGGACGACCCTGGCCCTGGCGGCCGCCGTCCTGCTCGCCTCGGTCGGCCTCGCGACGGCCCCCGCGGCGACGGCGGCCGGGTGCACCGTCGGCGGGGTGAGCGTGGTCGTGGACGCCGGCGCGGCAGGCGGCACCTCGACCCGGTGCGCCTCCGGCAACCCGGCCAGCGGTCTTGCCGCACTCTCCGGGGCGGGCCACGCCTACACCTTCGTACCGCGTCAGCCCGGGTTCGTGTGCACCGTCGACCGGGCGCCCGACCCGTGCAACGGGGCACCGGCGTCGGCGTACTGGTCGTACTGGCACGCCCGTCCCGGTGGCTCGTGGACGTACTCGACGCTGGGCGCGGGCAGCTTCGACCCCCCGGCGGGCAGCGTCGAGGGCTGGGCGTTCGGCTCGGGGGCACCGCCCCGGGTCCGTCCCCCCGCCGCGAGCGCGCCACGCCCCACGCCCTCCCGCACCGCACCGCGCCCGGGGCCGTCGAGGACCACCCCGCCGAGGACCACGCCCCCGAGGCCTCCCGCTCCGAAGACCACACCGCCGAAGACCACCTCGCCAGCGCGGGCGCCGTCCGGCACCTCGGCCGTCCCCCCGCCTGCCGCCGCGTCCACGAAGCCGGCCACCACCGCAGGAGGCACCACGGCCCCGGGCAGCACCAAGAGCAAGCCCGCGGCGACGACCTCGCCGACGCCGACCGCCGGCACCACCACCACCAGAGGCGCGACCGGGACGCCCACCCCGGCGCCCGCCGTCGCGACACCCACCCCCGTCCCCACTGACACCACGATCGTCGCCGACCCGGCGTCCGGCCCAGGGTCCGGCTCGGGTGGGCTGACCGGCCCCGCGCTGGTCGCGGCCCTCGTGCTGGCCCTGGCGGGCGGCGCGGCCCTGGTGGCCCGGCGCAGGGGCGCACCGTGACGGCGACGCTGACCGCGCCCGCACCCCCGGCGCGCACCGGCCGGCTGGCCCGGCCGCTGCACCCGGCCGGCTGGTGGCTGTGGGCCGTCGGCATGGCGGTGGCGGCCAGCCGCACCACGAACCCGCTGCTGCTGGCGCTGGTGCTGTCCTCGTCCTGCCTGGTCGTGGCCGCCCGGCGCACCAACTCGCCGTGGGCCCGGTCGTTCCGGCTGTACCTCCTGCTCGGCGCCCTGATCGTGGTCGGTCGGGTGGTGCTGCACGTCGCCGTGGGGTTCAAGTACGGCGACCACCTGCTCGTGCGCCTGCCGACCGTTCCGCTGCCGTCCTGGGCAGCAGGCATCACCCTGGGCGGGCCGGTGGCCCTCGAGGGTCTGCTCGGCGCGGCGTACGAGGGGCTGCGCCTCGCCACCCTCATCGCCTGCATCGGGGCCGCGAACGCGCTGGCGGACCCCAAGCGGCTGCTGCGCACCCTGCCGGGGGCGCTGCACGACATCGGGGTGGCCGTCGTGGTCTCGATCACCGTCGCCCCCCAGCTCGCCGAGAGCGTCCTGCGGGTACGACGGGCGCGGCGGCTGCGCGGCGAGCGGGTGCGGGGCCTGCACGGGGCCGGGCGCGTCGTCCTGCCCGTGCTGCAGGACGCCCTCGACCGGTCGCTGGCGCTGGCCGCGGCGATGGACTCGCGCGGCTACGGCCGGATCGCGCAGGTGCCCACCCGCACCCGGCGCGGCACCGGCGTCCTCGTGCTCGGCGGTTTGCTCGGCACCTGCCTCGGGCTGTACGGCCTGCTGGACGCCAGCGCCCCCGGCACCCTGTCCGTGACGACGCTCGTCGTCGGGCTGGCGCTGGCCACAGCGGGTCTGTGGCTGGGCAACCGGCGGTTGCGACGCAGCACCTACCGGCCCGACCCGTGGCGCGCGCCCGAGTGGGCCGCGTCCGGGCTGGGGCTGGCCGTCGTGCTCGCCATGCTGCTGCAGGCGCAGCTGGACCCCAGCGTCCTGGACGCCCCGCTGCAGCCGCTCGCGGTCCCGGCGGTGCCGCTGGTGCCCGTCGCGGGTGTGCTGCTGGCCACCCTGGTCGCCGTCGTCTCGCCGCCGCCGGTGCTGCGATGACCCCCGGTGCTGCGACGAGCCCGGCGATCGTGTTCGACCGGGTCAGCGTCACCTACGCCGGTGCGGGCGAGCCCACGCTGCGCGAGGTCGACCTGCGCGTCGACGAGGGCGAGCTGTGCCTGGTCGTCGGGCGCACCGGGTCGGGCAAGTCGACGCTGCTCGGGGCCGTGAACGGCCTGGTGCCGCACTTCACCGGCGGCACCCTGGCCGGTCGGGTCACGGTGCTCGGACGCGACACCCGCCAGCACCGGCCGCGCGACCTGGCCGACGTCGTCGGCGTCGTCGGCCAGGACCCCCTGCTCGGGTTCGTCACCGACACCGTCGAGGAGGAGCTCGCCTACGGCATGGAGCAGCTGGCCCTGCCGGCCGGCGTGATGCGCAAGCGGGTCGAGGAGACCATCGACCTGCTGGGCCTCGCCGACCTGCGTCGCCGGCCGCTGCGCGACCTGTCCGGTGGTCAGCAGCAGCGCGTCGCGATCGGCGCCGTCCTCACCACCCACCCCCGCGTGCTCGTCCTGGACGAGCCGACCTCGGCGCTGGACCCCGCCGCCGCCGAGGAGGTCCTCGCCGCCATCACCCGCCTGGTGCACGACCTCGGCGTCACCGTGCTGATGGCCGAGCACCGCCTCGAGCGGGTGCTGCAGTACGCCGACCGGCTGGTGCACCTGCTGCCCCACGGTCGGGTCGAGGACGGCGACCCCGCCACCCTCGTGGCCACCGCGACGGTCGCGCCCCCGGTGGTCGAGCTGGGCCGGCTGGCGCACTGGTCGCCGCTGCCGCTGTCGGTGCGCGACGCGCGGCGGCTGGCCGGCCCGCTGCGCGAGCGGCTCGACCTCGCGGTCGCGCGCGGCTGCGCCCCGACGGTGTCGCCGACCCACACCGAGGACGTGCTCGTGGCCAGCGACGTCGTCGTCCGCTACGGGCCGACCGTCGCCGTGGCCGGGGTCGACCTGACGCTGCGCCGCGGCGAGGTCTGCGCGCTGATGGGGCGCAACGGCGCCGGCAAGTCATCGCTGCTGTGGGCCCTGCAGGGTTCTGGACGCCGCGACCGCGGCCGGGTGATGCTCAAGCCCGAGCCGTTCGGCGAGGTCCTCGACCCCGCCCGGCTGGACCCCCAGCGCGCCCGCCGGGTCGTCGGGCTGGTGCCGCAGGAGCCCGCCGACCTGCTCTACCTGGACGCCGTCGGCGCCGAGTGCTCGCGCGCCGACACCGAGAGCGAGCGGACGCCGGGCTCGTGCGCGGCGCTGCTCGAGCGGCTCGCCCCGGGCATCGACCCGGCCGCGCACCCGCGCGATGTCAGCGAGGGCCAGCGCCTCGCCCTGGTGCTCGCGATCCAGCTCAGCGCCGACCCCACCGTGCTGCTGCTGGACGAGCCCACCCGGGGGCTGGACTACGGCGCCAAGCGACGCCTGCGCGACGTCGTCCACGAGCTGACCGCCCGGGGCCGGTGCGTGGTCATCTCGACGCACGACGTCGAGTTCGTCGCCGAGACCGCCGACCGGGTCGTCGTCATGGCCGACGGCGACGTGGTGGCCGACGGTCCGACGTCCGAGGTGATCCTGGCCTCGCCTGCCTTCGCCCCGCAGGTCGCCAAGATCGTCGCCCCGCAGCAGTTCATGACCGTGCGCCAGGTGCGCGACGAGCTCGCGGCGGTGCCGTCGTGACCATCCTCGCGCCGGTGCGGGTGCACGCCGTCCGACTGCGGCCGCGGTCGACCGCGGTCGTGGCGCTGGTCTCGGTGCTCGGCGTGGCGGCCTTCGGCTGGCCGCTGCTGGTCGACCCCGGCACCGGGCTGGCGCACAGCTCGGACGCCCCCCTGGTGTTCGCCGGGCTGCTGGTGCTGCTGCTCGCGGTCGTCCTGGCCGAGGTGGCCGAGGGCGGCCTGGACGTCAAGGCCGTCGCCATGCTCGGGGTGCTCTCGGCGGTCGGTGCGGCGCTGCGCCCGCTCGGCGCCGGCACCGCCGGGCTCGAGACCGTGTTCTTCCTGCTGATGCTGGCCGGGCGGGTCTTCGGTGCCGGGTTCGGTTTCGTGCTGGGCGCCACGACGCTGGCCGCCTCGGCCCTGGTCACCGGCGGCGTCGGTCCGTGGCTGCCGTTCCAGATGCTCGGCGCCGCCTGGGTCGGGCTGGGCGCGGGGCTGCTCCCCGCGGCGCGCGGGCGTGCCGAGCTCGCGCTGCTCGCGGCGTACGGCGCGCTGAGCGGCCTGGCATACGGGCTGGCGATGAACATGTCGTTCTGGCCGTTCAGCGTCGGCCCGGGCACCCAGCTCTCGTTCGTCGCCGGCGCCCCCGTGCTCGAGAACCTGCACCGCTTCGTGCTGTTCAGCCTCGCCACCTCGCTCGGGTGGGACCTCGGTCGCGCCCTCACCAACGTCCTGCTCGTGCTGCTCGCCGGGCGCGCGGTGCTCGGCGCCCTGCGACGCGCCGCCCGGCGGGCTGCCTTCTCGGCGCCGGTGACCTTCGAGCCGGCATGAGGGTGCGGCTGCTCGGCACGGGCTCGGCCGACGGGTGGCCGAACGCGTTCTGCGACTGCGCCTCGTGCCGGTCGGCGAGCACCCTGCGCTCACCCACCAGCGCCCTCGTCGACGACCGGCTGCTGCTGGACTGCGGACCCGAGACGCCCCGGGCAGCGCTGCGTCACAGCGACGGCCTGCGCTCGGTGACCCACGTGCTCGTGACCCACGACCACCCCGACCACAGCGCCCCGATGGCCCTGCTCGCCCGCACCTGGGCCGGCCGGGTCGAGCCGCTCACGGTGGCCGGGCCGGCGTCGGTGATCGCGTCCTGGAGCCAGTGGGTGGGCCCGGACTCCCCCGTCGTGTTCACCCCGGTGGCGCCCGGCGACGTGCTCGACGTCGGCGGCTACGTCGTCCGGGTGCTCGCGGCCGACCACGCGGACGGTGCGGTGCTGTACGACCTCACCGACGGCGCCGGCGCGCGACTGCTGTACGCCACCGATACCGGCCCGCTGCCCGCCCAGACCCGCACTGCCGCAACGGGTGCGGCGTACGACCTGGTGCTGCTCGAGGCCACCCTCGGTGACCGTCGTGGTCCCGGCGCGCCGACGGGCGTCGACCACCTCGACCTCGACACCTTCGCTGCCGAGCTGCGCGCCCTGCGTGAGGTCGGGGCGGTCACCGACGCCACCGACGTCGTGGCCGTGCACCTGTCGCACCACAGCCCGCCCGACCTCGCGCGCCGGTTGTCGCGCTGGGGGGCCCGCGTCGTCGACGACGGCACCGAGCTGACGCCGGGTGCCACGACTCCGCCGCGACAGGTCGCTCCGCGACGCACCCTGGTGCTCGGGGGCGCCCGGTCGGGCAAGTCGACGACCGCCGAGCGGCTGCTGCAGGCCGAGCCCGCCGTCACCTACGTCGCGACCGGCCCGGCGCCCGCCAGCGACGACGCCGAGTGGAGCGAGCGGGTGCGGCTGCACCGCGACCGCCGTCCGGCCGGGTGGGACACCTGCGAGACCACGGACGTCGCCCAGGTGCTGCGCTCTGCCCGGCAGCCGGTGCTGGTCGACTGCCTCGGCACCTGGCTGACCGCGGTCCTGGACGACTGCGGAGCCTGGGACGAGCGCGGGGGTTGGCGGGCGCGGGTCGACGAGCGCGTCGACGAGCTGGTCGCCGCGTGGCACGCCGCGCCGTGGACCGCTGTCGCGGTGAGCAACGAGGTGGGATCGGGCGTCGTGCCCGCCACCGCGTCGGGCAGGCTGTTCCGCGACGAGCTGGGCCGGCTCAGCTCGCGCATCGCGGCCGCGTCCGAGCAGGTGCTGCTCGTCGTCGCCGGACGCGAGATCGACCTGTCACGAGAGGACCCAGGATGAGCCCGATCGACGTACCGGCGCTGCGTGAGGCGGTCGGGCTGCGTGACGTCGCCTCGGGCGACGCCGCGCGGGCCCGGCTCGACACGCTGGTCAAGCCGCTGGGGTCGCTCGGCCGGCTCGAGACCCTCGCCGCCTGGCTCGCGGGCGCCCAGGGGCAGTGCCCCCCGCGCCCACTCGAGCGCGTCCGCGTGGTGGTGTTCGCCGGCGACCACGGCGTTGCAGCACAAGGGGTCTCGGCCTACCCCGCCGAGGTCACCGGTGCCATGGTGCGATCCATCCTGGCGGGCGACGCCGGCATCAGCGTGCTCGCGCGGCTGCACGGCGCGAGTGTGCGCGTCGTCGACGTCGGTGTCGACGCCGACCTGCCGGACGATGTCACCGGCCACAAGGTGCGGCGCGGGTCGGGCTCGATCGACCGTGAGGACGCCGTCACCGAGGACGAGGTGGATGCCGCGTTCGCCGCCGGCGTGGCGATCGCCGACGAGGAGGTCGACGCCGGCGTCGACCTGCTGGTGCCCGGCGACCTCGGGATCGGCAACACCACCGTCGCCGCGGCGCTGGTCGGCGCGGCCCTCGGCCTGGGCGCGCTCGACGTCGTGGGCACCGGCACCGGCGTCGACGACGCCGGCTGGGCCCGCAAGACCGCGGCCCTGCGCGACGCGCTGTACCGCGCCCGGGGCCTGGAGTCCGACCCGCTCGCCCTGCTGCGCACGGTCGGCAGCGCCGACACCGCTGCGATGACGGGGTTCCTGGTGCAGGCGGCGGTGCGCCGCACCCCCGTGCTGCTGGACGGCGTGGTCTCGTGCGCGTGCGCCCTGCTCGCCCGCCGGCTGGTCGAGGACGCCGCCGGGTGGTGGCTGGCGGGCCACCGCTCGCCAGAGCCGGCTCAGCGCCTCGCCCTGGACGTGCTGGGGCTCGAGCCGCTCGTCGACCTCGGCATGCGGCTGGGTGAGGGCACGGGCGCGCTGACGGCACTGCCGGTGCTGCGGGCTGCGCAGGCCATGCTGGCCGAGATGGGCACCCTCGACTCGCTGCACCTGCCGCCGCAGGTTGACGCGGACGCGACCTAGACCAGTTGGCGCACAACAGTTTTCGGCTAGCGCTCGGCACGTTGACCGTGCTACGAGTCCCACCGCCGACCGTGGTCGACCCGGTCGTGGCCGGGCGGGCCATGCTGCTCGCCCCGGTGGCGGCGCTGGTGCCTGCGGCGGCCGCCGCGGTCGTGGTGCTCACCGGGTGGTGGGCCGCCGCTCCCCCGCTGGTCACCGGTGCGCTGACGGTCGGTGCCCTCGCCCTGGCCAGCCGCGGCCTGCACCTGGACGGCCTCGCCGACACCGCCGACGGGCTGGCGTCGAGCTATGACCGCGAGCGGGCCCTGGCCGTCATGCGCACGGGGGACGTCGGGCCAGCAGGCGCCACGACGCTGCTGGTCGTCGTGCTCACCCAGGCAGCGGCCGTGGCAGCGCTGGCCGCCGGCTGGCGCGGCGCCATCGTGGTCGCGGCCGCGGTCGTCACCTCTCGCGGCGCGCTGGCGGTCTGCTGCGTCCCCGGCGTGCCCAGCGCCCGGCCGCACGGGCTCGGGGCGACCGTGGCCGGCACCGTGCCGGTACGTCGGGCCGTCGCGGCCACCGCGGTGTCGACGTCCGTCGTGGGGGTGGTCGTGGCGCTGGTGGGACTGCCGTGGTGGGCCGGGCCGCTCGCTGTCCTGCTCGGGGTGGGGGCGGCGGGCGTCCTGATGCGCCGCTGCGTGCGGCGTCTCGGCGGGGTCACCGGCGACGTGCTCGGCGCCTGCGTCGAGGTGGCCCTCACGACGTCCCTTGTCGTCCTGGCCACCACCCCCTGACCGCCGCCACCACCCCCGGTCAGGGGGTTCGGGTCTGGGTCTGGATGAAGGGGGGCTTGATCACCCGGCAGCGCAGGGCGCGGCCGCGGACGTCCACGGTGACCTCGTCGTCCACGGCGACCGAGCGGTCGAGCAGCGCCAGGGCGATCCCCTGCTTCAGGGACGGTGAGAACGTGCCGGACGTCGTGACGCCGACCTGGCCGGCATCGGACGCCACGGCGCACCCGTCGCGGGGGATGCCGCGGTCGAGCGCGAGCAGCCCGCGCAGCAGCCGTGAGGCGCCCGCGGCCTTCTCGGCCAGCAGTGCGTCGCGGCCCCAGAAGGCGGGCTTGTCCCAGCCGACCGCCCAGCCCGAGCGCGCCTGCAGGGGGCTGATCGACAGCGACAGCTCGTGCCCGTGCAGCGGGTAGCCCATCTCGGTGCGCAGCGTGTCGCGGGCGCCCAGACCCGCGGGCAGCCCGCCGTGCCCGGCGGCGGCCTCGAGCAGGGCGTCCCAGAGCTCGCCCGCCGCGTCCCACCGTGGCAGCAGCTCGTACCCCCGCTCCCCGGTGTAACCGGTGCGGCACACCACGATCGGGGTGCCACGCCACGTCGTGTCGACGAAGCTCATGTAGTCGTGCCCGGTCGGCAGCCCCAGCGCTTCGAGCACCGCGTCACTGTGCGGACCCTGCACCGCGAGCACGCCGTAGGCCTCGTGCTGGTCGACCACCTCGTTACCGGACGGCGCCCGCTCCTGCAGCCGGCGCACCACCTCGGCGGTGTTGGCCGCGTTGGGCACGAGCAGCACCTCGTCCGGCGAGCGCAGGTACAGGATCAGGTCGTCGACGACGCCGCCGGACTCGTCGCAGCACAGGGTGTACTGGGCCTGGCCGGGCGCGATGCGCGACACGGCGTTGGCGAGCGCGCTGTCGACGTACGCCGCCGCGCCGGGTCCGCGCACCACCGCCTTGCCGAGGTGGCTGACGTCGAACACCCCGACCGCCTCGCGCACGGCGGTGTGCTCGCGCACGACGCCGCCGCCGGGGTACTCGATCGGCATCGACCAGCCGCCGAAGTCGGCCATCTTGGCCCCGAGCGCCCGGTGGCGGGCGTCCAGCGGTGAGGTGCGCAGCGTGTCGGGAGTGGACATGACGCGAACCTACCTGGCGCCCCGTTCGCGGTCCCCGTCTAGCATCGGACCGGCCGCCGTCCTTGGTGCGGCATCGACCCGAGAGGACCACCACGTGACGTCCACCGCGCCCACGATCAGCTTGTCCGACAAGGACCTCAAGAGCGTGAGGGCCGACGCCCTCGTCATCGGGGTCGGTCGCGGCGCTGACGGCCCGGTGCTGGCCGAGGGATCGCCCCTTCCGCGGGCCCTGCGCTCGCAGCTGGTCGACGTGCTGGCCGGGCTGGGTGTCACGGGCGCCACCGACCAGGTGGTCAAGGTGCCCGCGGGCAAGGACCTGGACGCGGCGGTGCTGGTGCTCACCGGCCTGGGTGCGGTGCCCTCGAGCCAGGGCGGCTACGACCACGAGGTGCTGCGTCGCGCCGCCGGGGCAGCCACCCGCGCCCTCGCCGGCACCGGTTCGGTGGCCCTGTCGCTGCCCACCGCCGATGCCGCCGGCGTCGCAGCCGTGGCCGAGGGCGCGCTGCTCGGTGCGTACTCGTTCACCCGGCACCGCGGCCACTCCGCCGACGAGCAGAAGCCGCCGGTCGCCGACATCACCGTCGTGACGACGCTGGCGCGCGACAAGGCCGCCAACGCGGCGGCCAGTCGTGCGCAGGAGGTCGCCGCCGGCGTCCACCTGACCCGCGACCTGGTCAACACCGCGCCCGGCGACCTGCCCCCGGCCGCGTTCGCCGACGCCGTCGTCGCGGCCGCCAAGGGCAACCCGCTGAAGGTCACGGTGCTGGACGAGAAGGCGCTCGCCAAGGGCGGTTACGGCGGCATCCTCGGCGTGGGTCTGGGCTCGGCCCGCCCGCCTCGCCTGGTCAAGGTCGAGTACGCCCCGCGCGGCGCCACCCGGCACCTGGCGCTGGTCGGCAAGGGCATCACCTTCGACTCCGGCGGCATCTCACTTAAGCCCCCGGCGGGCATGGAGGCGATGAAGTCCGACATGGCCGGCGGCGCCTCGGTGATCGGCGCGATCATCGCAATCGCCCGCCTCGGCGTGAAGCTGCGGGTGACCGCCTGGGTGCCGCTGGCCGAGAACATGCCGTCCGGTACGGCCCAGCGGCCCTCCGACGTCCTCACCACGTACGGCGGGCGCACCGTCGAGGTGCTCAACACCGACGCCGAGGGCCGGCTGGTGCTCGCGGACGCGCTCGTCGCCGCCAGCGAGGAGCACCCGGACGCGATCGTCGACGTCGCCACGCTCACCGGGGCGCAGGTGCTGGCGCTGGGCAAGCGGGTCGCCGCGATCATGAGCAACGACGACGACTGGCGGGCCGCGGTGCACGCCAGCGCCGAGCGGGCCGGCGAGAGCATGTGGCCGATGCCGCTGCCCGCCGACCTTCGTTCGAGCATGGACTCGCAGGTCGCCGACATCGCCAACATGGGCGAGCGGATGGGCGGCATGCTCGTGGCCGGCCTGTTCCTGCAGGAGTTCGTCGGCAAGACCGCAGGCGGCACGAACCAGATCCCGTGGGCGCACCTGGACATCGCCGGGCCCTCGTTCAACGAGGCGTCACCCTGGGGCTACACCCCCAAGGGCGGCACGGGTCACCCGGTGCGCACGCTGGTCGCCCTCGCCGAGGCCGAAGCCGCCCGCTGACCTTCCTCCCCCACCCCGCTTTCCTCCCCCCGACCGGTCGACCGCGCCCGGCCTACGGCATTTGTCCCAGGTCGAGGGGAGGAAAGGCGGTCGGGGGGAGGAAGGGGGTGACGGTCAGGTCTGGTCGCGGCGCTGCTGCGAGGTCCACTCCCGCATCCGGTTCGGGTAGCCGGTCTGCTGCACGTCGTACACGGGGACGCCGAGGTCGCGGGCCAGCTGCCCGGCGGCCCGTGGGTCGCTGACCCGGCGGCGGGTCCACTCCCCGGACGTCGCGATCAGCACGACCGTGGTCGGCGTGACCGACGTGCGCGGCTCGACGTACATCTCGACCCCGCGGCGCGAGGCCACGAACTCCGTCAGGTGCGCCAGCGCCGCCCGCACGTCCTGCTGGCTCGGCCCGGCGCCCGGCGCGCCAGTGCCCGCGACCCGACCCCTGCGAGCGCCCCGTGCTCCCCGGATGCGCGACCAGATCCCCACTGCGACCTCCTCGGACGACGTCGTCGCCAAGGCTCGCACGAGCCCGACGCGCGCGGCACCACGTTGCGCCCCGGCGGTGCTGTGGTGACAGGATGGGCGGGCTGCAGACGCCACCAGAGGTCTGCTGATCCGGAGTTGCTTACTGCGCGAGGGAGCGTCCGACGTGGCACAGGACACCGACGAGGTCTTCGACGTCGTGATCCTCGGGGGTGGCAGCGGCGGCTACGCCTGCGCCTTCCGGGCCGCCGAGCTGGGACTGAAGGTGGCCCTGGTCGAGAAGGACAAGCTGGGCGGCACCTGCCTGCACCGCGGCTGCATCCCCACCAAGGCGCTGCTGCACGCCGCCGAGGTCGCCGACAGCGCCCGCGAGGGCGAGAAGTTC
>JBKJTJ010000284.1:0-10081 GCA_046590855.1 Actinomycetota bacterium | reverse complement strand
GGTGCTGACGATCATCAAGCGGCGCGACGCCCTCGGACTGCTCTCGCACGGTGATCCGGCCGACGTCTACACCCGGTCCAAGACCGAGATGGAGGCCCTGATCCAGATCGCGTTCGGCGGCCAGGTCGCCGAGGAGATCTTCTTCGACGACATCTCGACCGGCCCGAGCGGCGACCTGCAGTACGCCACGACGGTCGCCGCCCAGATGGTCGGCGCGGCGGGCATGGTCGACACGCTGGTGTCCTTCGCCGCGGTGCAGGGCTCGGCGTTCTCGGACTCGGGCCTGGTCGGGCGGGTGCTCGGCGACGGTCAGGGCCGCGAGATGGTCGAGGACCTGCTGCAGCGGCAGAAGACCACCGTCCGTGGGCTGATGGGCGCCAACCGGCACCTCGTGGCGGCGCTGCGCGACGCGCTCGTCGAGCGGCACGAGCTGATCGGGCACGAGATCACCGACGTGCTCGAGGCAGCCCGCGCCGCCCACGACGCCCCGTCGTCCCAGCAGGTCATCGACCTCACCAGCGAGCGGCCCCGCGTAGTCTGACCCGGTGACCGCACCCCTGCTGCCCCGACTCGGGGCGGGCCTGCTGGCCGGCGCGGTCGCCGGGGTGCTCGGCAGCTGCGCCCAGCAGCTCGTCGTCGGGGCGGCCCGGCTGCCGGTCGGCGTCCTGCTGGCGGTGCTGCTGCTCGGGGCGCTCGCGGTGGCCGTGCAGGCCGGCGCGCGCACCCGCTGGGGCGCAGCGGCCCTGGCCCTCGGGTGGTTCGCCGTCGTCACTCTGGCCAGCTCGAGACGCAGCGAGGGCGACGTGCTGGTGCCCGGTGACGCCCGCGGCTGGGCGTTCCTGCTCGGCGGGACGGCGGTGCTGGGCCTGGCCGTCGCCCTGCCGGTGCTCGCGCCCGGTCGCCGCGCGACGGTGGCCCGGTGAGCGCGGCCTCGCTCGGTGACCTGCCGCTCGACACGGGGGTGTTCCGGCGGGCGATGGGCCGGTTCGTCACCGGCGTCACGGTCGTCACCACCCTGCACGCTGGCATCGACCACGCGATGACCGCCAACGCGTTCACCTCGGTGTCGCTCGAGCCCGCGCTGGTGCTCGTCTGCGTCGAGCGCGAGGCCAGGTTCCACGACGCGATCGAGGCGTCCGGTCTGTGGTCGGTCAACGTGCTCGACGACTCGGCCCGGGCGGTCGCCGCCTGGCTGGCCACCCGGGGTCGGCCCCTGCACGGCCAGCTCGACCGGGTGCCGCACCACCGCGGCCCGCACACCGGCACCGCGCTGCTCGACCAGTCCCTCGCGACGCTGGAGTGCCGCACCACCGACCTGCACGCCGGGGGTGACCACAGCATCGTCGTCGGCGAGGTGCTCGCCGCCGACCTGGTCGAGCACGACGCGTCGGCGCTGACCTACTTCCGCGGTGCCTACGGCAGGCTGGCGTGAGGCGGCTGGCTGCACTGCTCGCCGCGTTGGTCGTCCTCGCCGGGGCGTACGTCGCGGTCGCCGTATGGGCCGGTGAGCGCGTGCCGGCGGGCGTTCGGGTGCAGGGCGTGGACGTCGGGGGGCTGAGTCGGGACGACGCCGTGCAGCTGGTGCGGGCCCAGATCGGCCCTCGTGCCGACCGGCCGGTGACGCTGGACGCCGGACCGGCCAGCACGCCGGTGGTGCCGTCGACCGCGGGCCTGGGCATCGACGTCCCCGGCACGCTCGACCCGCTGGTCGGCTTCAGCCTCGACCCGCGCTCGCTGCTGCGGCACCTGCGCGGCGGTGGGGACGTCCCCCTGGTGACCACCCGCGACGACGCCGTGCTCGCGACCCGGGTTCGAGCCGCGGCGGCGAGCCTGGACCAGCCGCTGGTGCAGGGCGCGGTCGACTTCACCCCCGACGGGGCGGTGCTGCGCGCCGGCCAGCCCGGGCGCATCGTCGACCAGGGGGCCACCAGCCGCCTGCTCGCCGACCGCTGGCTCACCGAGGACTCCCTCTCGGTGCCGTTCGCCTCGACCGCGCCAGTCACCGATCCCGCTGCGCTGCAGCGGTTCTACGACGACACAGCCAAGCCGGCGGCGGCCGGCCCGCTGACGGTGGTGGTCGGTGCCCGCACCGTCACGGTGCCGGTGAGCCGCCTCGTCCCGGCCCTGTCGGTCGTCGTGACAGCCGGTGAGCCTTCGCTGAAGGTGGACGGGGCGCTGCTGGAGAAGGTCGTGCGGGACATCGACCCGGGGCTGGCGAAGAAGCCGGTCGACGCCCGGATCGTGCTGCGCGGCTCGACCCCCACCGTGGTGCCCGGGGTCGTCGGCCAGCGGGTCGACCCGGTCGCCCTGGCTGCTGCCGTCGCCACCGCCGTCGGCACCCCCGAGCGGACGGCGAAGGTCGCGCCCGCCGTCGTCCAGCCCGAGCTGAGCACGGCCAAGGCGAAGGCCCTCGGAGTCACCGAGCAGGTCTCCACGTTCACCACCAAGTTCCCGGTGAACCCGCCGCGCACCAACAACATCCGGATCGCGGCGCGCACGCTGAACGGCATCCTGGTGCGTCCGGGTGAGCTGTTCAGCCTGAACGACGCCCTGGGCCGCCGGACCCCTGGCAAGGGCTACCAGCAGGCGCCGGTGATCGACGGCGGCCGCCTCACCAAGGACTACGGCGGCGGGGTCTCGCAGGTGTCGACGACGCTGTTCAACGCGGTCTTCTTCGCCGGGCTCGACACCGTCAGCCACATGCCGCACTCGTTCTACATCTCGCGCTATCCAGAAGGGCGCGAGGCGACCGTGTCGTTCCCGACCGTCGACCAGACGTTCCGCAACGACTCGGGCCACGGCATCCTGATCAGCACCGCTGTCGCCGACCGCACGATCACCATCAGCTTCTACGGCACGAAGGTCTGGGACGTCGAGGCCACGAAGGGCCCGCGCACCGACGTCCGGCAGCCGACGACGATCCACGACTCCTCACCCGGGTGCGTACCCCAGGCGCCGAGCACAGGCTTCAACGTCAGCGTCAGCCGGATCTTCAAGCGCGGCGGCGCGACGGTGCGCACCGAGCGGTTCACCACCCGGTACATCCCCGAGGACCACGTCATCTGCGGCTGACCGGCCAGGCGTCAGGCCCTGACGCGGTAGTGGTAGCCGTGGTGGGCGACGAACCCGACCGAGGCGTACAGCCTCAGCGCCGCGGCGTTCGCCTCGGCCACCTGCAGGTACGCCGACCGGTCGCCGCGCTCGAGGGCCCAGCCGGCCAGCGCGCCGAGCACCTCTCGCCCAAGCCCCCGGCCGCGGTGCGAGTCCTCGACCTGCATCGCCGTGACGCCGGTCCAGCCCCGGGACGACGCGCCCCGGCCGACCGCGACCGTGCGGTCGCCGTCACGCACCGACACGAACACCTGGGTCGGGGCCGACAGCAGCACCCGGCGCGCGACGTCCGGAAGGGGCGCGCCGCGGTAGCGGTAGACGCCGAGCCAGGCGTCGTCCGGCTCGTCGTCGAGGTCGACGCGCAGGCCGGGCGGCACCGTCCCGGGACGCAGCGGGGCCGCGGCGACCTCGCGGGTCGCGGCCGTCAGCACGAGGGTGGGGGTGTCGAGCAGGTAGCCGAGTGCCGCGAGCGCGGCGTCCAGCTCGCCACCGCGCTCGTCCACGGGCGCGTCCAGCGGCCAGGTCACCGCGAACCTCGGGGTGAGGCCGCGCGCGACGTACCACGTCTCGACGGCCTTGATCACTTGTGGCACAGGGGTTTTGGGGTCACCGGTGGTCAGCGCCGAGTTGGCCCGCCCGGTGAAGCCCCCCGCCGCCCGCAGTCGCCAGCCGGTGCCCTGGCCGCCCAGCCACTCCAGCTCGAACGGGCGCCAGCCGTCGGTGGCGACGTCCTCGAGCGCCGCCAGACCCAGGGCCAGGTGCGGCGGCCCGCGGCGCGCGGGCGGCGGCGGGACGGGCCGGCCGGCGATCACCTGGTCCAGCGGCACGCTGGCCTCACCCGTTCGCGTCCGCACCCGGGCCACGCCCTCGCCCCACGAGACCAGCTCGCCCAGCAGGTCGACGTACCGGCCGCCGGGGGCCCGGCGCCGCAGGACCACGCGCGACCCCACGTGCTCGGGGCCCACCCGCAGCGCGACCCGGCCGGACACGCACCCTCCCTGGTGTGGCGATCTGGTTCGTCCGCGATACTAGGTGCTGACCCCCTGGCGCCGACGGCGCCGGCCGCACGAGGAGGACTCGCACGTGACGTACGTCATCGCCCAGCCCTGTGTCGACCTCAAGGACAAGGCGTGCATCGAGGAGTGCCCGGTCGACTGCATCTACGAGGGTGAGCGGTCGCTCTACATCCACCCTGACGAGTGCGTCGACTGCGGCGCCTGCGAGCCGGTGTGCCCCGTCGAGGCCATCTACTACGAGGACGACACCCCCGAGCAGTGGAAGGAGTACTACACAGCCAACGTGGAGTTCTTCGACGACCTCGGCTCGCCCGGCGGTGCAGCCAAGCTCGGCGTGATCCCCAAGGACCACCCGATCATCTCGGCGCTGCCGATCCAGGAGCACTGATCCGGCTCCCCGACTTCCCCTGGGACTCCCTCGCGGCGGCCGGGGCGCGGGCGCGCAGCCACCCCGGCGGCATCGTCGACCTGTCCATCGGGACGCCGGTCGACGCCACCCCGGACGTCGTCCAGCAGGCACTGCGTCAGGCCTCCGACGCTGGTGGCTACCCGCAGACCTGGGGGACGCCGGCACTGCGCGAGGCGGTCGCGGCGTGGTTCGCGCGGCGCCGCGGCGTTCCTGACCTCGACCCGGACGGTGTCCTGCCGACGATCGGCTCCAAGGAGCTCGTCGCGTGGCTGCCGACGCTGCTCGGGCTCGGCGACGGTGACGTCGTCGTCCACCCTGAGGTCGCGTACCCGACGTACGACGTGGGTGCCCGGATCGCCTCTGCCACACCGGTTGCGGCCGACGCCACCACCCAGGTCGGGCCCGGGCGGGTCGGCCTGGTGTGGGTCAACTCGCCGTCCAACCCCACCGGTCGGGTGCTGCCGGTCGAGCACCTGGCCAAGGTCGTGGCATGGGCGCGCGCCCGCGGCGCCGTCGTCGCGAGCGACGAGTGCTACGCCGAGCTCGGCTGGGACGGTCAGCCGGTGCCGAGCATCCTGGACCCCGCGGTCTGCGGCGGCTCGCACGAGGGGCTGCTGGCGGTCTACTCGCTCAGCAAGCAGTCCAGCATGGCCGGGTACCGCGCTGCCTTCGTCGCCGGCGACCCCGCGCTCGTCGCGCGGCTCCTCGCGATCCGCAAGCACGCCGGGATGATCGTCCCCTGGCCGGTGCAGCAGGCCATGCTCGCGGCCGTCAGCGACGACCAGCACGTCGCGGCGCAGAAGCAGCGGTACGCCGTGCGTCGGGCGGCGCTGCGGCCCGCGCTGGAGGCGTACGGCCTGCGCGTCGACCACAGCCAGGCCGGCCTCTACCTGTGGGCCACCGCCGACGAGCCAGCGAGCACCACCGTCGACCGCCTCGCGGCCCTCGGCGTCCTGGTGGCTCCGGGGTCGTTCTACGGTGCAGCAGGTGCGCGGCACGTGCGCGTGGCCCTCACCGCCACCGACGAGCGGATCGAGGCCGCCGTCCAGCGGCTGGGCGGTGCAGCCCGATAGGTCCGAAGTGGTCAGGGCACCGGGCGGGCGGGTAGCGTCGGCCCCGGCTCGACCCGCCCGCGCGAGACCCGCTGGGCACACCCCTCACGAAGGAGCTCCGGATGGCCGAGGACGCGACGCTGCAGCACCCGGGCGGCACGCTCACCCTGCAGGGAGCGCAGGCCACCGACGGCACCGACGCGTACGACATCTCGGGCCTGCTGAAGGAGACCGGGCACGTCACGCTCGACCCGGGCTTCGTGAACACCGCGTCGTGCCGCTCGCAGATCACCTACATCGACGGCGACGCCGGGATCCTGCGCTACCGCGGGTACCCGATCGAGCAGCTGGCCGAGAGCTCGACCTTCCTCGAGACGTCCTACCTGCTGATCTACGGCGAGCTGCCGACCCCGGACGAGCTCGCGACGTTCACCCGGGTCATCAGCCGGCACACGATGCTGCACGAGGACCTGCGCCGGTTCTTCGACGGCTTCCCCCGTGACGCCCACCCGATGCCGGTGCTGTCCAGCGCCGTCAGCGCCTTGTCGACCTTCTACCAGGACAGCCTGAGCATCCGCGACCAGAGCCAGATCGAGCTGTCGACCATGCGGCTGCTCGCCAAGCTGCCCACCATCGCGGCGTACGCGTACAAGAAGAGCGTCGGCCAGCCGTTCCTGTACCCCGACAACAGCCAGGGTCTGGTCGAGAACTTCCTGCGGATGACGTTCGGGTTCCCGGCCGAGCCGTACGAGGTCGACCCGGTGATGGCCAAGGCGCTCGACCAGCTGTTCATCCTGCACGCCGACCACGAGCAGAACTGCTCGACGTCGACGGTGCGCCTCGTCGGCTCGGGCCAGGCCAACCTGTTCGCCTCGGTCTCGGCCGGAATCCACGCGCTCTCGGGACCTCTGCACGGCGGCGCGAACTCGGCGGTGCTCGACATGCTCGACCAGATCCGCACCAGCGGCGACGACGTCGACACGTTCATGAACCGGGTGAAGAACAAGGAGCAGGGCGTGCGGCTGATGGGCTTCGGCCACCGCGTCTACAAGAACTACGACCCGCGCGCCGCGATCGTGAAGAAGACCGCCGACGAGGTGCTCAGCAAGCTCGGTGTGCACGACGAGATGCTCGAGATCGCCCTGCGCCTGGAAGCGATCGCGCTCGCCGACGACTACTTCGTCTCGCGCAAGCTGTACCCGAACGTCGACTTCTACACCGGCCTGATCTACAAGGCGATGGGCTTCCCCACCCGGATGTTCACAGTGCTGTTCGCGATCGGCCGGCTGCCCGGCTGGGTCGCCCAGTGGCGCGAGATGATGGAGGACCCTGAGACCAAGATCGGCCGTCCCCGCCAGCTGTACGTCGGCGCCACCGCCCGCGACTACGTGGCCCCCGACGCACGCTGAGCCGCCCGGTACCTGATCGATCTGCCGGACGGGCGGGACGGCTGAGTCCGCCGATGGGTGATCGGGGCAACCGCGCGTCAGATGCGACACGTTGTTGCCCCGGTCGTCGGGTTTCACCCGTCGGGTGACCACAGGCGCGGCAGCGGGAGCCCGCGTCGGCCGGTCCAGGCGGGCGGGGAGAACACCGGTCGGCCGGTGGGTTCGTCGATCCGGACGCGCCACCGGTCGTGGTGATGGCCGTCGTGGATCACCCGTTGGTGGTGGTACCGGCACAGCAGCACCAGGTTGGCCAGGGCCGTTGGGCCGCCGTCGGCCCAGTGGACCACGTGGTGCGCGTCGCAGCGGGCGGTCGGGGTGTCGCAGCCGGGGAACGCACAGCAACGGTCGCGAACAACCAGGGCCGCCCAGATGGGGGCGGTGACGGTGCGGGTGCGGCGCCCGACGTCCAGCACCTGACCCTGGGGGCCGACCGTGACGGGGGTGATCGTGGCGTCGCACGCCAGGCGCTGAGTGGTCTCCCCGGAGATGACGCCGCCCCAGTCCAGGGACGACCCGCCGGGCTCACCCTTGAGCGTCCCGGCGCTGGTGACGACGGTCAGGTGCGCCCCGGGACGGCGTACGTCCGGGGTCTGCTGGCAGTCCAGGTAGTGGCGGCTCACTTCCACTAGGGCGTCCAGGCGGCGGCGGGCGGCGGTGCGGCCGTCGATGAGCCCGTCTGGGGTCGGCGGTCGTGGGACGGACAAGGGTTCGAGCGCCGCGCAGATCACAGCGAGTGACTCCGGGTCCAGGTCGCCGCGGGCGATCCCGGCGCCGTACAGGGTGGAGGCGAAGGTGATGCCCGACCGCTCACGCTGCTCCTGCTCGTCCCGGGCGACCCCGTGGGGGTCGACCCGGGACGCGAAGTACCGACCGGCCCGGGCCAGCTGCGCTGGGTCCAGCGCGGCGGCGTGGGCCAGCAGCACCCGCTCACCGTCCTGGCGGGTGTCCTCGGGCAGGGCCGACGGCAGGTCGGTGATCACCCTGGTGATCACCTGCGCCTGACCGATCCCGATCACACCAGCGGCCACCGCCTCCGCGGTCTGGATGCACGAGGACCGCAGCGCGCTGGCGGTGGCCACCGCTTTCGACGCCTCCGACGGGGACACCAGGCACGTGCCGCGCAGGAACGCCTTCGTCGAACCAGCACCCAGCACGTCGGCCGCGCCCCGGGCGTGGACCTCACCGACCTGGCGAAGCCACTGACCCTCGACCTGATCCGCCAGGCGCCGCAGGTCCGCGACGTCGGTGAGCAAGGACCCGGAGTCCACCCCGTGCAGGTCCTCGGACTGCAACCCGGTCACCGCATCGCGCACGGCGACCAGCGCCACGCTCAGTGTCCTGGTGCTGTCCATGTCTCACACGTTAGAGGTCACCACCGACAGTCCAGGCCCCTCAGATCCATTCTCCCACAACGACTTTGAGGAACTTTGGGCAACCAGCGGCTACTGCCGGCAACACCGGCGGTGGGGCGGCGAGAGCCACTCTTGGCCTGCTGCAGCAGCAGCAACAGCTCGCGGTGGGTTCGGTCGGAGCAGGCCGTCGTCCTGGGCCGCCAGGAGTCAGACACACCGCTAGGTTCCCGGCGCGGCGTCGGTCAACATCACCACGACCTCGCCGGTCCGGGCGCCGGAGCCGCTGACGGTGGTCCACCCACGCTCGGCGTGGGCGCGCGACCAGAGCCGGGCGCCGACGTACACGCGGGAGACCCCCAGCTGGTCGGACCGCGCGACGGCCCACTGCGCCGCGGCCCAGGGCTGGGCAGGGGTCAGTCGCACGCCCGAGGTGAGCAGCCGGGTGGCTCGGGTCGGCTGCTCGCGCGCCAGCGCCGCCCGCAGGACGGGCAGGCCCGAGCGGCCGGCAGCACGCCGTCCGGGGTCGAGGATGCACACCAGCGCGGCTGGTGAGCTGCCTGACAGCGCCGAGGCCAGCACCCGCGCCTGGTCCTCGTGCTGGGCGTAGGCCTCAGGGAACCCGCTGCGCTGCACCCGTTGCGCGACCTGCGTGATCGGCCGGGTGCGGTAGCCGTCGACCTTCACGAGCACGTCGTAGAACGCGCCCGCGGCGTGCACCGGGTCGAGCACCTGGGCCTCGGTGCCCCAGCCCTGTGACGGGCGCTGCTGGAACAGGCCGAGCGAGTCGCGGTCGCCGTAGCGGACGTTCACCAGCTTGGACTCCTGCAGGGCGGTGGCCAGGGCGATGGTGATCGCCCGCGCGGGCAGCCCGCGGCGCACGGCCACCCCGGCGATCGTGGCGGCGTTGCCCGCCTGCTCTGGGGTCAGGGTCACGGTCCGGCCGGCGACGGTCGCCTCGCAGGCCACAGCGGGGGCCGGCTGCAGCGATCGGCGCACCGCGACCACCAGCGCCACGACGAGCCCGACGACCAGCAGCGCCACGACGGCCCGGCGCACCAGCAGCCGGCGCCGTGAGGGGCGCACGCTCAGTTGGCGTGCAGGACGGCGTTGAGCTCGACCGTCGTGCCCGGGCGGCCCACCACCTCGACGGCACCGGTGACGGAGTTGCGGCGCAGCAGCAGGTTGTCGCGCCCGGACAGCTCGCGCGCCTTGACCACGGTGCCGGCGTCCGGGCCGTCGACGACGGTCACCTTGGTGCCCGCGGTGACGTAGAGGCCGGCCTCGACCACGCAGTCGTCGCCGAGGCTGATCCCGACCCCGGAGTTCGCGCCGAGCAGGCAGCGCTCGCCGATGCTGATGACCGTGGTGCCCCCGCCGGACAGCGTCCCCATGATCGACGCGCCGCCGCCGATGTCCGAGCCGTCGTCGACGACGACGCCCGCCGAGATCCGGCCCTCGACCATCGAGGCGCCGAGGGTGCCGGCGTTGAAGTTCACGAAGCCCTCGTGCATGACCGTGGTGCCCGCCGCGAGATGGGCACCGAGGCGGACCCGGTCGGCGTCGGCGATCCGCACACCGGTGGGCAGCACGTAGTCCACCATCCGCGGGAACTTGTCGACGCCGAAGACGGTGACGTGCCGCCCGTCGGCGCGCAGCCGCACGCGGGTCAGCTCGAAGTCGGCGACCGGGCAGG
>JBKJTJ010000172.1:0-7559 GCA_046590855.1 Actinomycetota bacterium | reverse complement strand
GACGAGGCGTACGGCAGGGAGTCGTTGGGAGAGCTGCCGTCCAGGCCGGTCAGCAGCGGGGTGAGGATGGCCCCGATCGGGCCGGGGTAGACCGATCCGTACGCATGGCCGCCGGTGCGCTCGTACACCGGGCAGACGTTCAGGCAGGCCGAGCAGCGGATGCAGTGCAGCGCGGTGCGGCCGAGCTCGTCGGCCAGGGCCGCCGTCCGGCCGTTGTCGAGCAGCACCAGGTGCAGCTCGCTCGGCCCGTCGCCGGGAGTCACGCCGGTCCAGGTCGAGGTGTACGGGTTCATCCGCTCGCCGGTGGACGACCGCGGCAGCAGCTGCAGGAACACCTCGAGGTCGCGCCAGGTCGGCACGACCTTCTCGATGCCCATCACCGTGATCAGGGTCTGCGGCAGGGTCAGGCACATCCGCCCGTTGCCCTCGGACTCGACCACCGACAGGGTGCCCGTCTCGGCGACGCCGAAGTTGGCTCCCGAGATCGCGACCCGCGCGGTGAGGAACTTGGCGCGCAGGTACGAGCGGGCGGCCTCGGCCAGTCGGGGCGGGTCGTCGGTCAGGGCCGGGTCGACGCCGGGCATCTCGCGCAGGAAGATCTCGCGGATCTCGGCCCGACCACGGTGGATCGCCGGCACCAGGATGTGTGAGGGCTGGTCGTGGCCCAGCTGCACGATCAGCTCCGCCAGGTCGGTCTCGTAGGCGGTGACGCCGCCGGCCTCGAGCGCCTCGTTGAGCCCGATCTCCTGCGTTGCCATCGACTTGACCTTGACGACCTCGGTGCTGCCGGTGGCCCGCACCAGGTCGAGCACGATGGCGTTCGCCTCGGCCGCGTCGCGGGCCCAGTGCACGACCCCGCCTCGAGCCGTGACCGCGGCCTCGAGCTGCTCGAGCAGCTCGGGCAGCCGGGCCATCACGTCCGCCTTGATCGCCGACCCGGCGTCGCGCAGCTGCTCCCAGTCGGGCACCTCGCCGACGACGGACGCCCGCTTGGCGCGGATCGTGGCCGTGGCGTGGGTCAGGTTGCGCCGCTGCTGGGTGTTGGCCAGCGCGTCGTGCGCCGCGGCCGGGAACGAGCGGTCGCCCGACAGGTGCCCGGTGCGGACGTCGGCCCGCACCGAGGTCGGGATGCCGAGGAAGGTGCTCACCGGCTCGCCTCCGCAGCCCGGTTGGTGACGGCACCCTCGGTGGCGGCCAGCACCTCGGCCAGGTGCATCGACCGCACCCCGGTGCGCAGCCGCGCCAGGCCGCCCCCGATGTGCATCAGGCACGATGCGTCGCCGGCCGTCACCACCTCCGCGTCGGTGGCGAGCACCGCGGACATCTTGTCGGCCAGCATCGCGGTCGAGGTCTCGGCGTTCTTGACCGCGAAGGTGCCGCCGAACCCGCAGCACTGGTCGGCGCCGTCGAGCTCGACGAGGTCGATGCCGCGCACGGCCCGCAGCAGCTGCAGCGGTTTGTCGCCGACCCGCAGCAGGCGCAGCGAGTGGCAGGTCGGGTGGTAGGTCACCCGGTGCGGGTAGGACGCGCCGACGTCCGTGACGCCGAGCCGGTCGAGCAGCAGCTCGCTGAGCTCGAACGTCGCCGCCGCCACCCGCGCTGCGCGACGGGCCAGGTCGGCGTCACCCGCCCGCTGGGCCAGCATGACGTGCTGGTGGCGCACCGAGCCGGCGCACGACCCGGACGGCGTCACGATCGCCTCGGCGCCTTCGTCCAGTGCCCGCTCGAACACCTCGACGTGGTGGCGCACGATGCGGGTCGCGCCGTCGGCGTATCCCGTGTTGGTGTGCATCTGCCCGCAGCAGGTCTGGTCGGGCGGGAAGACCACCTCGTGCCCGAGCCGCTCGAGCACCGTGACGGTGGCCCGACCCACGTCGGGGAACAGCGTGTCGGCCAGGCACGTGACGAACAGCGCGATCCGCACGCCCTACCCGATCCGGACGCCGGCCACCGTCACCGGGGGCTGCGTCGGGTCGAGCTCGGTGGCCTGGTCGACGCCCGCCGGGGTGATCGTGTCGACGACCTTGGGTACCGAGCCCGGCGCGACCGCGCAGATCAGGGAGCTGACCCCGGCCCGGCACACCCCGAACTTGTAGCCCTCACCGGTGGGGGTGAAGCCGCGGGCCTGGTCGGACTCGAACCCGTCCTGACCGGTCAGGGTCACCGCGAACGACCAGCCCGCACCCGGCGTCCCACCCAGCGCCGCCTTCGAGACGGTGAAGGTGATGAAGTGGGTCACCGCGTTGGCCCGGATGCTCACCGATCCGACGGTCGACCCGCTCGCGTTCACGAAGCGCTGGCCGAAGCCCTGCACCTCGATCAGCCGGTTCCAGGCCGAGGCGGGGTCGATCGTGTAGTTGCGCTGCGGGAACGACGCGGCCGTCGACGTCGGGCCGGCGCCGGGCGCGAAGGCGTACACATCGACGAGCTGCGCGCCCAGTGGGCTGCCGAAGGTCGGCGTCAGGTCGCGTGTGCGCACCCGGAAGGTGACCGAGTCCGGGCCCGAGTCGTAGACCTGGAAGGCCTGCAGGTCGTACGCGCCGGGCTTGAAGTCGCCCGCCGACGGGTAGACGTACGTGCCCGGGCCGTTGTCGTCGCCATCGGGGTCCGCCTGCTCGAACACGAGCGTGCCCGGGACGACGTCGTACACGACGGTCCGTTGGGCCGTACCGGTCGCGCCCGCGGCGGTCGTGGCGGCGGCGGTGATCGTGGCGGTGCCCGGGGGGATCGCCAACGTCACCGAGAACGTGCCGTCGGCGCCGGCCACCGTCGACGCCGAGGTGCTGGCGCCGTCGATGTCGACGTTGACGGCCGTCAGGTCGACCCTGGCGCCCGCGACGGTGCTGCCGGCCACGACGGTGGAGGCGGTGACCTGGGCGTTCTCGGCCGGGCTGGTCAGCGTGATCGGCGCCTGCGCGGGCGGGGTCGCGGTGACGTAGCGCGCGGTGGTGTCGGCCGGGGTCTCGGTGACCGCGCCGGCGCGCAGGTTCGCGCCGAGCCGGACGAACTGGGCGGCCGACCAGGTCAGCGGTGAGGCGCTGCCGGCCGCCTTGCCGTCCTGGAAGCCGATCGAGGCGCACTCGGGGGCGGTGCCGTACGGCGAGGCCGCGAGGTCCGCGTTCTCCCACGCCTGCTCGGGGATCAGCCCGAAGCCCGACGCCGTGCCCGACATGGCCGCGTAGCGCTCGATCGCGGACGAGCGCAGACCGCGGGCGATCTCGGACTCGGCGCGCTCACCGGCGAGCACCGGCCAGACGTGGCCGGACCCCTTGTTCTGCGCCTGCCCCAGGCACTCACCGGCCCACGGCTTGCCCTGCACCGTGCAGCTGGTCGGGTCGTCGACGTTGCAGTCGCCGTACCCGTCCTCGGTGCCGGGGGTGCTCGTGCCGTAGCGATAGAACCCCGTGCCCGTGGCGGTCTCCGCCTTGACCACCTGGTCGACCACCGAGAGGGAGCGGACGACGTCGGCGTCGTCCGCGGGCAGCACGCCGAGGCGGGTGAGCTCGAGGAACCCGGCGTCGACGACCGCGCGCTGGTCGGCGTCCGGGCCGCCGTTGCCGAGGTTGTAGGTGAAGGCGCTGTTCGGGTCGCCGTTCTTGGTGAGGCGGACGAAGTACGGCTTGGGGTCGAGCGGGCCGTTGGTCGTCAGCGTCCAGCCCTTGATCAAGCGCTGGTAGCGGTCGGCCGTGGCGCGGTACACGCGGGCCGAGGCCCCGTCGCTATTCAGGTCGGCGATGGCGCCGGCGGCGGCCAGGCCGGCGATCTCGGCCGCGATCGTCGACGGGCTGTAGCCGGCCTGCTCCTCCCACCGCTCGGAGCCGGACGCCGGGCCGTGGGCGACCAGGTAGTCGGCGGCGCGCTTGACGTGGTCGCGGTAGAACGCGGCGTCGGTCACGCCCACGGTGCGGGCCATCAGGATCGGGTAGGCCACTTCGTCAAGCTGGACGCCGAAACTGTCCGGCGCCGTCTTGCCGTTGACGAGGGAGTTTCGGGGGAACGACCCGTCGGCCTGCTGCTGGCGTTCGAACAGGAAGCGCACCTGCGCGGTCGCAGTGGCGGTGTCACCGCCGGCGAGGAACCCGGTGAAGGTCTCGTACAGGTCGCGCGCGAACACCTCGCGGTAGGAGCCGAAGTAGGTGTTGGCGCGGTCGCCGGCGCTGACCGCCTGGCCCCACGGGCTGGCGAGCGAGGCGATCGTGGCGCCGGGGAAGGTCTTGTCCTCGCTGGCCTTGAGCACGTTCGCCGACAGGTAGTACGTGCGCCGCAGCTCGGCGGCCCGAGCCGCGGGCAGCCCCGCGGTCGGCGGCGGGGTGAGGCGGCGGTCGTAGCCCGCCCAGCCGGCGACGTACCGCGCGTACGTCGACGCGAAGCTCGTGCGCGCACTGGCCGAGGCGGTGCTGACCGCGGCGGCGGACGTCGGGCCGAAGCCGAGGGCCAGCGTCGCCTGCCCGTCGTGGTCGGCCAGGCCGACCGTCTGCACCAGGTTGCCGCCGGTGGCGCTGGAGTACGTCGTGGCCAGCCGGTGGTCGGCGTCCAGCTGGGTCAGGCCGTCGCTGGCCGTGCCGGCGAAGCCGCTGCTGACGGCGGTGAACGGCCGATCCGCCTTCAGCGCGCTGTAGACGGGCTGGGCGTAGTCGCGGTTGGCGGCGTTGGTCGCGGTGACCGTGTCGCTGCCGACCGGCACGGGCGTGCGGGTCGAGCGGTCGGTGGTGCCGGCGTCCGGGCCGGCGTTCTGGGTGGCGGCGTCGCCACCCCCGCCGTTGCCGTTCAGGTTCGTGTCGAGCCGGGCGTACAGGCGCAGGTCGTCGTCCTCGTGCCGGGGCACGAGGCGGGTGCGCAGCACCACGCTCGCGCGCTTCGGGTCGGTGACGTAGTCCGTGGTGAGCGTGTAGCGGCCGTCCTTGGCGCGGCTGGTGACCCGGCAGGTCATCCCGCTCGCGTCCAGCGGGGCGACCGTGTAGGTCATGTCGCGGGTGGCGAGGTGGGTGAACGTGCGCCCGTCGGTGACGACCAGCTGCAGGGTCTCGACGTTCGTGGTGTCGATGGTCGGGTAGTAGACGTCCGAGAGCACGCCGCCCGCGACCGTGAACCAGACCTTCGACGCGGTGCCGCGCGAGGTGCCGAGGCAGTCCTTGCGGGCCAGCCCGAAGTGCGACAACGACCCGGGCCCCCCGGTGGCCGCCCCGGCGTCGGTCGGCACCGGCTGGCGCGCCCGGTGCCCGTCGTCAGCCTGCGCGCTGGTGCCGGCGGACAGGAGCGCGGCGAGCAGGCAGCCGCCGGCGAGGGCGGCGGTGAGTCGGCGGGGTCGGACCACGGTGTCCTCCAGGGTGACGCGGCACTGCGCACCCACGGCTGCGGGGGCGGGGCTAGACCACCGCGAACCGGACGCCCGTGTCAAGACCGCGTGGTGGTCAGGTCAGGGAGGCGTTCTGCTGGCGGCGAACGTCGGCGGCGCGGCGGAACAGTCGCCCGAGACGTCCCGTTGTGCGGGTACGACGCGGGCTCCCGGGCTGACGCAGAAGGCCATCGCGCCACCTGCGGACGAACGGGGGTCGCTGTCGGACCACGGGGATACCATCGCCTGTGGTCGAGGGGAGGGGAAGTCCCGCCCCTGACAAGGCTCGCGAGGAGTGAGACGTCATGTTCGAGAGGTTCACCGACCGAGCCCGTCGCGTTGTCGTGCTGGCGCAAGAAGAAGCCCGCATGCTCAACCACAACTACATCGGCACCGAGCACATCCTGCTCGGGCTCATCCACGAGGGCGAGGGAGTGGCCGCCAAGGCCCTTGAGAGCCTCGGGATCTCGCTGGACGCCGTCCGTGAGCAGGTGCAGGAGATCATCGGCCAAGGCCAGCAGGCGCCTTCTGGTCACATCCCCTTCACGCCGCGGGCCAAGAAGGTCCTCGAGCTGAGCCTGCGCGAGGCGCTGCAGCTGGGCCACAACTACATCGGCACCGAGCACATCCTGCTCGGGCTGATCCGCGAGGGCGAGGGCGTCGCAGCCCAGGTGCTGGTCAAGCTCGGCGCCGACCTCAACCGCGTGCGCCAGCAGGTCATCCAGCTGCTGTCCGGATACCAGGGCAAGGAGCCGGCTGCGGCCGGCCCGGCCGAGGGGACGCCGTCCGGCTCGCTCGTGCTCGACCAGTTCGGTCGCAACCTGACCCAGGCGGCCCGCGAGGGCAAGCTCGACCCGGTCATCGGTCGCGAGAAGGAGATCGAGCGGGTCATGCAGGTGCTGTCGCGGCGCACCAAGAACAACCCGATCCTGATCGGCGAGCCCGGCGTCGGCAAGACCGCGGTCGTCGAGGGCCTGGCCCAGGGGATCATCCGCGGCGAGGTGCCCGAGACGCTCAAGGACAAGCAGATCTACACCCTCGACCTCGGCGCGCTGGTGGCCGGAAGTCGCTACCGCGGTGACTTCGAGGAGCGCCTGAAGAAGGTGCTCAAGGAGATCCGCACCCGAGGCGACATCATCCTGTTCATCGACGAGATCCACACCCTGGTCGGTGCGGGTGCGGCTGAGGGCGCGATCGACGCCGCCTCGATCCTCAAGCCGATGCTGGCCCGCGGTGAGCTGCAGACCGTCGGCGCCACCACGCTGGACGAGTTCCGCAAGTACATCGAGAAGGACGCCGCGCTCGAGCGGCGCTTCCAGCCGATCCAGGTGGCCGAGCCGAACCTGGCCCACACCATCGAGATCCTCAAGGGCCTGCGCGACCGCTACGAGGCCCACCACCGGGTCTCGATCACCGACGCCGCGCTGGTGGCGGCGGCGACGATGGCCGACCGGTACATCAACGACCGCTTCCTTCCCGACAAGGCGATCGACCTGATCGACGAGGCCGGCGCCCGGCTGCGGATCCGCCGGATGACCGCCCCGCCGGACCTGCGCGAGTTCGACGAGCGGATCGCCTCGACCCGGCGCGAGAAGGAGTCCGCGATCGACGCGCAGGACTTCGAGAAGGCCGCCGCCCTGCGCGACACCGAGAAGCGCCTGCTCGGCGAGAAGGCCGACCGTGAGAAGCAGTGGAAGGCCGGCGACATGGACGTCGTCGCCGAGGTCGACGAGGAGCTGATCGCCGAGGTGCTCGCCACGGCCACCGGCATCCCCGTGTTCCGCCTCACCGAGGAGGAGTCCTCGCGGCTGCTCAACATGGAGGCCGAGCTGCACCAGCGCATCGTCGGCATGGACGACGCGATCAAGGCGCTGTCGCAGGCGATCCGGCGCACCCGCGCCGGGCTGAAGGACCCGCGCCGTCCGGGTGGCTCGTTCATCTTCGCCGGCCCCACCGGCGTCGGGAAGACCGAGCTCGCCAAGACCCTCGCCGAGTTCCTGTTCGGCGACGAGGACTCGCTGATCCAGCTCGACATGAGCGAGTTCAGCGAGAAGCACACGGTCTCGCGCCTGTTCGGCTCACCCCCCGGCTACGTCGGGTACGAGGAGGGCGGCCAGCTCACCGAGAAGGTGCGCCGCAAGCCGTTCTCGGTGGTGCTGTTCGACGAGGTCGAGAAGGCCCACCCGGACATCTTCAACTCGCTGCTGCAGATCCTCGAGGACGG
>JBKJTJ010000037.1:0-9497 GCA_046590855.1 Actinomycetota bacterium | reverse complement strand
CTGGACGCCCTGGTGGAGGTGAGTCGCCACTACCTGGACTGCCAGCAACCCGCCGACATCCGCCGCCCTGGTGCGCACCTGTCGGTCGTCACCGGCGCCGGGGCCCTGGCCGGTGAGCAGGGAGGGTCGTCGCTGGACTGGGGTGGAGTCATCTCCGGTGAGACCACCCGCAGGTTGGCGTGCGACGCCACCATCACCCCCGTCACCGTCAACCCCGAGGGCCAGGTGCTGGACGTCGGACGCCGCACCCGCACCGTGAACGCCGCCATGTGGGCCGCCTTGATGGTCCGAGACCAGCACTGCGCGTTCCCCGGCTGCGACACCCCGACCAGCCGCTGCGACGCGCACCACGTGGTCCACTGGGCCGACGGCGGCCCCACCGCCCTGGGCAACCTGGTCCTGCTGTGCCGCTACCACCACCAACGCGTCATCCACGACGACCAACGCGAAGACCGGTGGCGCGTCCGGATCGACGACGACACCGGACGACCCGTGTTCGACCCACCCATCTGGACCAGACGACGAGGCACACCCCTGCCACCCCTGTGGTCACCCGACTGACGAGCATCTCTGCCGATCGAGACGGTGGGTGACGCATTGCCCCATTCGGGGGCTCAAGTCCCTGGGTGGTGAGCCGAAGTAGTGGTAGCGGCACACACCGGGTGGCCGCGAAACCGAAGGGTCACCCCGATGCTCAAGAAGCTCCGCGCAGCAGCCGATCAGGAGTCCGGCTTCACGCTGGTCGAGCTCCTCGTCGTCATCGCCATCCTCGGCATCCTCGCCGGTGTCGTCGTGTTCTCCGTCGCCGGAGTCCAGGACAACAGTCAGGTCTCGGCCTGCAAGACCGAGGCCAGCACGGTCCGTACGGCTGAAGAGGCGTACTACGCCAAGAACAAGAGCTACGCGACGGGGGCGCAGCTGGTGACGGCGCAGCTGCTGACCGCCTCGCCCACCCTGGTGAACGTCACCCCCGCGACGCCCACGACGTCCTACGGCCTCACCTACACCGCGACATGCTCGGCGGCCGGCACCCCGTAAACGTTGGCACCTGATCTCGGCAGCGCCCGTCGGGTCACCCGGCGGGCGCTGCTGCGTCCCACGGCGGCGGGCGGTGGCGCCTGCTGCGGATAGCCTGGGGGCATGGCTGAATACATCTACTCGATGCGCAAGACGCGCAAGGCGCACGGTGACAAGGTCATCCTCGACGACGTGACTCTGTCGTTCCTGCCCGGCGCCAAGATCGGCGTCGTGGGCCCGAACGGGGCCGGCAAGTCGACCGTGCTGCGCATCATGGCCGGGCTCGACCAGCCCTCGAACGGCGACGTCATGCTCGCTGCCGGCTACACCGTCGGCATGCTGCAGCAGGAGCCGCCGCTGAACGAGTCCAAGACGGTCCTCGGCAACGTCGAGGAGGGCGCCGGCGAGATCAAGGCGGTGCTCGACCGCTACAACGAGATCGCCGCGCTGCTCGCCACCGACTACAGCGACGAGCTGATGGAGGAGATGAGCGCCCTCCAGGAGAAGATCGAGGCCGCCGACGCGTGGGACCTTGACTCCCAGCTCGAGCAGGCGATGGACGCCCTGCGCTGCCCGCCACCGGACGCCGACGTCACGGTCCTGTCCGGTGGTGAGCGCCGCCGCGTGGCCCTGTGCAAGCTGCTGCTGCAGAAGCCCGACCTGCTGCTGCTCGACGAGCCCACCAACCACCTCGACGCCGAGAGCGTGCAGTGGCTCGAGACGCACCTCGCGCAGTACCCCGGCGCCGTCCTGGCCGTGACGCACGACCGGTACTTCCTCGACAACGTCGCGGAGTGGATCCTCGAGCTCGACCGCGGTCGGGCCTACCCCTACGAGGGCAACTACTCGACGTACCTGGAGAAGAAGCAGGAGCGCCTGCAGGTGCAGGGCAAGAAGGACGCCAAGCTCAGCAAGCGGCTCAAGGACGAGCTCGAGTGGGTGCGGTCCAACGCCAAGGGCCGTCAGGTCAAGTCCAAGGCGCGCCTGGCCCGCTACGAGGAGATGGCGACCGAGGCCGAGCGCACCCGCAAGCTGGACTTCGAGGAGATCACCATCCCCGTCGGTCCGCGCCTGGGCAGCCTGGTCATCGAGGCCAACGACCTGAAGAAGGGCTTCGACGACAGGGTGCTGATCGACAACCTGTCGTTCACGTTGCCGCGCAACGGTATCGTCGGCGTCATCGGCCCCAACGGCGTCGGCAAGACCACGCTGTTCAAGACAGTCGTCGGCCTCGAGCCGATCGACGACGGGCAGCTGCGGATCGGCGACACCGTCAACATCTCGTACGTCGACCAGACGCGTGGGGGCATCGACCCGAAGAAGAACGTGTGGGAGGTCGTGTCCGACGGGCTCGACTACATCAAGGTCGGTAACACCGAGATCCCCTCGCGCGCCTACGTCTCGACCTTCGGCTTCAAGGGCCCCGACCAGCAGAAGGCCGCGGGGGTGCTGTCCGGCGGTGAGCGCAACCGGCTGAACCTCGCGCTCACCCTCAAGCAGGGCGGCAACCTGCTGCTGCTCGACGAGCCCACCAACGACCTGGACGTCGAGACGCTGGGTTCGCTCGAGAACGCCCTGCTCGAGTTCCCGGGTTGCGCCGTGGTCATCAGCCACGATCGGTGGTTCCTCGACCGGGTCGCCACCCACATCCTGGCGTGGGAGGGCGACGAGGCGAACCCGTCCGCGTGGTACTGGTTCGAGGGCAACTACGACTCGTACGAGGCCAACAAGGTCGACCGCCTCGGTGCCGACGCAGCGCGTCCGCACCGGGTCACCTACCGCAAGCTGACCCGCGACTAGCCGGGCTGGCCCGCCGCGATCGCGTTGCGGGCCAGCACCGACAGCAGCTCGTACCCGACGTGCGCGGCCGCGATGCCAGTGATCTCGGCGTGGTCGTACGCCGGGGCCACCTCGACGATGTCGGCGCCCACGACGTCCAGCCCGACCAGCCCGCGCAACGTCTGGAGCAGCTCGCGGCTGGTGAGGCCGCCCGCCTCGGGCGTGCCGGTTCCCGGTGCGTGCGCGGGGTCGAGCACGTCGATGTCGACCGACACGTAGACCGGGCCGGCGCCGAGGCGGGCACGCATCCGCTCGACGATGGCGGCGACCGTGGTGTCCTGGTAGTCGTCGGCGGTGACGACCTGGAAGCCGATCGCCCGGTCGTCGCGCAGGTCCGACGGCGCGTACAACGGCCCGCGGATCCCCAGGTGCAGACAGCGTTCCGGGTCGAGCAGGCCCTCTTCGCCCGCGCGCCGGAACGGCGTGCCGTGCGTGTACGCCGCGCCGAAGTAGGTGTCCCAGGTGTCCAGGTGCGCATCCAGGTGCAGCACGCCGATCGGGCCGTGACGCCGGGCCGCAGCCCGCAGCAGCGGCAGTGCGATGGTGTGGTCGCCGCCGATGGTCAGCAGGCGCACGTCGTCGCCGGCGAAGCCGTGTGCTGCCTGCTCGAGGGTGCCGATGGCCTCCTCGATGTCGAAGGGGTTGACCGCCACGTCACCCGCGTCGGCCACCTGCTGCACCTCGAACGGCGAGACGTCCAGGCCGGGGTGGTAGGGCCGTAGCAGCTTGGACGACGCGCGCACGTGCGCCGGGCCGAACCGCGCCCCCGGCCGGTAGCTCACGCCGGTGTCGAACGGAACCCCGATCACGGCCACGTCGGGGCGGGTCACCTCGTCGAGGCGGGGCAGTCGGGCGAAGGTGGCCGGCCCCGCGAACCGCGGCACCTGGGTCGCGTCGACAGGACCGATGGGGGTGCTCATGGCTGCTCCTCGCGGTCGCGTTCTGATGACCGGACCGTGGCCACGGCCCGCACCGGGGCGCCGTCGCCGTGCTCGATCCGCAACGGCAGCAGGCTGACGTCGATCGGCGACCCGTCGCGCTGGGCGTCGAGCAGCGACGCCAGGCCGGTCAGGTTCTCGGCGATCACGACGTGCGCGCCGCACAGCACCTGGTGGCTGGGCAGGGCGGTGGCCCCGCCGTCCGGGGTGACGTCGACGCTGAGCGCATCGATCCCCACTGTGCGCACGCCGAGGTCGACGACCCGCTGGGACAGCTCTGGTGAGAGCCACGGGTGCTCGAGGTACTCGTCGGTGCCCCAGTGCCGTGACCACCCGGTGACGACGAGCAGGACGACGCCGGGCCGCAGCCGTGCGGCCACCGGGTCGAGCACCCGCTCTGCGAGCTCGGCCCGCGGCGCCGCGTCCCGCACGTCGAGCAGGACGGCGGGCCCCACGAACCGTTCGAGCGGCAGCGCGTCCAGGTCGGGGAGCGCGTCGTCCACGTGGAACGGGGCGTCGACGTGGGTGCCGGACTGCGAGCCCAGGTGCAGGGCCAGCACGTTCACGCCGTCCGCGTCGACGGTCAGCGCCTGCCCCACCGCGACCGCGGGGTCGCCGGGGTAGACCGGCATCCCGGACCGCAGCGGGTGCGAGAGGTCGTGCAGGACAGGCGAACCCATCAGCGCCGGCTCTCGCCCACCACGGAAGCCACCGGGACGTCGGCGGTCGGCACCAGCCACGCGCCGCGCGGGCCGTGCACCGCCCGCGGCTCGGGGAACGCAGTCAGCAGCGACAGGTACAGCACCGCCGCGAGCCCGAGCGAGAGCGGCAGGCTGATGTCGACGCCGCCAGCCAGACCGCCGAGCGGCCCGACGAACTGGCCGGGGATGTTGGTGAACGCCAGGCCCAGCGCGGCGCTGAGCAGCCAGGCGGACATGCCCCGCCAGTTCCACCCGGTCGTGAACCAGTAGCGGCCGCCCTTCTGGCCGCGGTTGAACACCTGCAGGGCGTCGGGGTCGTACCAGCCGCGGCGGGTGACGAACCCGATCATCATCACGACCATCCACGGCGCGGTGCACGTGATGATCAGCACCGCGAACGTCGAGATGCTCTGCACCAGGTTGAGCGCGAAGCGCCCGACGAAGATGAACGCCACCGAGAGCGCGCCGATGAACAGGGTGGCCTGCACGCGGCTGAACGTCGGGAAGACGCTGGAGAAGTCCAGGCCCGTGCCGTAGAGCGAGGTCGTGCCCGTCGACATCCCACCGATGAGGGCGATCAGGCACAGCGGCAGGAAGTACCAGCCGGGCGACACGGCGAGCAGTCCACCGACGTAGTTCGGCGCAGCCGGGTCGAGGTACGTCGGCGCCTTGGCGGCGATGATCGACGCGGTCACCAGGCCGAACCCGAACGGCACGACCGTGGCGATCTGCGCCAGGAACGCCGCCCCCATCACCTTGCGGCGCGGGGTGTCGGCCGGGATGTAGCGGGCCCAGTCGCCGAGGAACGCACCGAACGACACGGGGTTCGACAGCACGATCAGCGCCGCGCCGATGAACGAGGGCCAGAACAGCGCTGCCGTCGCCGCGTCGGCGCCCGGCCCGTAGATCCCGGGGTACGAGGCGTCGAAGTCACCGGCGAAGGCGAACACCCCCAGGGCGAACAGGACGGTCGCCGCGGCCACGGCGATCTTGTTGACGAACAGCATGAAGCGGAAGCCGTAGACGCACACCACGAGCACCAGAATTGCGAACACCCCGTACGCGACAGCGTGCGTCGCGGTGTTCTCGGGCAGCCCGACCAACCGGTGGGCGCCGCCCACCAGGGCGTCACCCGAGCTCCACACCGAGATGCTGAAGAACGCGACCGCGGTCAGCAGCGACAGGAACGAGCCGACGACGCGGCCGCGCACCCCGAGGTGGGCGCCCGAGCTGACCGCGTTGTTCGTGCCGTTCACCGGGCCGAACACCGCCATCGGGGCCAGGACGAGGGCGCCGACCACCAGGCCGAGCACCGTGGCTGCAGCGCCCTGCCAGAACGAGAGCCCGAACAGGATCGGGAACGCGCCGAGCACCGAGGTGGCGAACGTGTTGGCGCCGCCGAAGCAGACGCGGAACAGGTCGATCGGGCGGGCGCTCCGGTCGGCGTCCGGGATCTGCTCGACGCCGAACGCCTCGACCTCGGTGATCGCGGGGGTGGTGGTGGGTGCGGCGTGCACCGTCTGCTCAGACGTCATCGTCGGACTCCTCGGCGGTGGTGGGGGACAGGTGCTCGTGCAGCACGCGGACGACGCCGTCCTCGCCGCGGGTGACGACGACGGTCTCGCGCTCGTCCAGCCGTTGGTAGCCATCCGGGCCGGTGGTGCTCGTCAGCACACGATGGGTGAGGACGGCGACCGGACCGGCCAACGTGACCCGTCGCTCGGTGCTCTCGCAGCCAGTGACCCGCCACCCGGACGCGACCCAGCCGTCCCAGAGGGAGCGGTAGGCGTCGCGGCCGACGAGCGGGGCGGGCTCACCGGCGAACACGAACGTGGCCCGCGGGTCGAGGACCTCGAAGTAGGCCTCGGTGTCGGTGCGGGAGAACGCGTCGACCAGACGCTCGAGGCAGTGGAGCGCCTCGTCCTGGCTGATCGCCGCGGCGGGGCCGTGGGTCATGCGCACCTCCGGGGGACGTCGAGCGGTGACCGGCACGCTAGGGCCGTGCGACCACCGGGCGATATCGACAGGTCGGCCTGCCTTACCAGAGACTGTGGACATGATGTCCACCTTCACCGTCGGGCTGCTGCTGGCCGACCGTGCGCTGCACCTGGTCGACGCCACCGGGGGGATCGGCCACGACCGGGTGGTCGAGGCCGCGCACGTCACCGAGCTGACCAGCCCCGGGCCGTGGCTGCAGGGCGGTGAGCTCCTGATGACGATCGGGCTGCTGCTCGGCGACGAGGCGGCCCAGCGGGCCTGGGTCGACCAGGCGGCGGCGAGCGGGGTGGCGGCGCTCGCCGTCGGGCTGGGCGCCTCGTTGCCCTTCCAGCAGGCTCCACCGGCGATGGTCGCGGCCGCCCGGGTGGCCGGGGTGCCGTTGCTCGCCGTGCCGGACGACGTCCCGTTCATCGCCGTCACCAAGGCCGTCTTCGCCGCCCGGGCGGCGGTCGAGCGCGACGAGCTGGAGCGGGCGGTGGCGGCGCACCGGGCGCTGACCGCCGCGGCCGCGGGCGTCGGCGGGCTCGAGGGTCTGCTGACCGCCTGGTGGCGGGCCAGCGGTGCGCCCGCCGTCGTGGTCGACCCGGTCGGACGGCTGCTCGCCTCGGCCGGTTCCGGGGCCGGTCCGCTGGTCGCTGCCGCCCGCGACGGCCTCGAGCAGGTGGCTGGGCACGGGCTGCGGGCTGCCGCGTCGGTCACCGTCGGCGGCCACGAGGCGCGGCTGCACCCGCTGGGCACCCGCCGGGTCCGTGGGCTGCTGGCGGTCGGAGGCTACGGCGCGGGCGCCGACCGGCTGGTGCTGCAGGGGATGGTCTCGCTGCTCTCGCTCGACCTCGAGCGGCGGCACCTGATGGGCGCCGACCGCCGGCGCGAGCGCGCCGAGCTGGTGGGCCGGCTGCTGTCAGCGCGAGGGTCGGCCGGAGCGGACGGCGACCGCGCGTCCTCGCTGCTGCGCGTCGCGGGCCTGCCCGACCAGGTGCAGGGGCTGGCGGTCGCCGCAGCCGGCCAGGACGCCGCCGAGGTCGCGTCCGACCTCGCGCTCGCGCTGCCGGGCGGGCTGGTCCGGGTGCACGAGGGGCTGGTCGAGGCCGTGGCCGGGCACGAGGTGGACGTGCGGGCGGTGCTGGCCCGGTTCGCCGGCGGGCTGCCGGCCGGGGTCGGCCCGGTCGTCGCCGGACACCAGGCAGGAGCGTCGGTGCGCGAGGCCCGCGCCGCCGTGGCCGCCAGCCGCCGCTCGGGCCGGGTCGTCGCGTCCGCCGAGCTGGCCAGCGTCCGGCTGCTCCTCTCGCTGGCCGACGACGGCTTGCTCGGCGGGTTCGCGGACGCCGTCCTGACCCCGATCGAGACGGCCGACCCGACCGGCACGCTGGTCGCCACGCTGTCCGCGTGGTTGGACGCCGCCGGCTCGGCCGAGGACACCGCCCGGCGGCTCGGCGTCCACCGGCACACGGTGCGCAACCGGCTTGACCGGATCGCGGCGCTGACCGGGCGGTCGCTCGACCAGCCCGCCCAACGCTACGAGCTGTGGCTGGCCCTTCAGGCCCGCGGCTGAGGCGGGCGCAGCATGCCCTCCTGCGCCACGGTCGCGACCAGGACGCCGTCCCGGGTGAAGATCCGTCCGAGGCCCAGCCCGCGGGCGCCGAACGTCGAGGGGCTGGCCTGGGCGTACAGCAGCCACTCGTCGGCGCGGGCCGGGCGGTGCCACCACATCGCGTGGTCCAGGCTCGCCGCCTTGAGGCCCGGCATCGCCCAGGTGGCGCCGTGGCGACGCAGCACCGACTCGAGCAGGGTGTAGTCGCTGGCGTAGCCGAGCACCGCCCGGTGGATCAGAGGGTCGTCCGGCATCGGCGCGACGGTGCGCATCCAGACCGCCTGGTGCGCCACCCGCTCGCTGCCGGCATCCCAGTAGATGGGCGCCTCGACGTGCCGCAGGTCGATGGCCCGTGCCCGCGACCAGTACTGCGCGACCGGGTGGTCGATGCGGCCGATCAGCTCGTGGATGGTCGGCAGCGACTCGGGGTCGGGGACGTCCGGCATCGGGTCCTGGTGGTCGAATCCGGGGGAGTCGTCCTGGAACGAGGCGATCATCGACAGGATCGGCGCCCCGAACTGGATGGCGTGCACCCGGCGGGCGCTGAACGAGCGCCCGTCGCGCAGCCGCTCGACGGCGAAGGTGATCGGCTCAGCGGAGTCGCCGGGGCGCAGGAAGTACCCGTGCATCGAGTGCACCGGGCGCGACTCGGGCACCGTGCGCCCGGCGGCGACCAGCGTCTGGCCGAGCACCTGCCCGCCGAAGACGCGGCCGTGGGGCTGCGGTTGGCTGGCGCCGACGAACAGGTCCTGCCCCTGGGCGTCCAGACCCTGCGGCTGCAGGTCGAGCACGTCGAGCAGCCCCTGCAGCAGCCCGGGACCGTCCTGGCCGTCATCGGGGTCGAGCGTGCTCACCGGGTCTCCGTCCCGCGCACCGGGTCGGCCCCCAGCATCCGCAGCACGAGTGTGGCGTACAGGTCGGCGATCTCGGTCGGCGACTCTCGCCCGGCCGGGTCGTACCACCGGGCGACGTCGATGCACAGGGACAGCACGGCGCGGGTGACGGCATGCGGGTCGGCGACGGCGAGCTCGCCGCGGGCGACGCCGCGGCGCACCTCGGCCTCGACCAGTGCCTCGGTGCGTCGGCGCAGGTCGACGACCGCGGCCCGGTCGTCCGGCGCGAGGGCGTCGAGCTCGTTCTGCACCACGCGCGCGGTGGTGTGGTGCCGGGCGTGCCAGGTGACGAACTCGCGCACCACCTCGGCCAGACGCGTCGCCGACGTGCGCTCGTCGTCCGCGAGGGACGCGCTGACCAGCGCGTAGGCACGCTCGTGACCCAGCCGGCTGACCTCGCCGAGCACGGCCGCCTTGCTGGCGTAGTGGACGTAGAGGCCGGCCGGCGACAGGTCGGCGCGCCCGGCGATGTCACGCGTCGTGGTGGCGTGGAACCCGCGGGCCGCGAACGCCTCGACGG
>JBKJTJ010000279.1:0-7217 GCA_046590855.1 Actinomycetota bacterium | reverse complement strand
TGTCCTCGCGGGCGATGTAGCGCCAGACGTCGAGCTCGGTCCAGTTGGACAGCGGGAACACCCGCACGTGCTCGCCGGGGCGATGCCTGCCGTTGTAGAGGTTCCACAGCTCGGGGCGCTGGTTGCGTGGGTCCCAGGCACCGAACTCGTCGCGCAGGCTGAAGATCCGCTCCTTGGCGCGGGCCTTCTCCTCGTCGCGCCGACCGCCACCGAAGACGCCGTCGAAGCGGTGCCGGGCGATGGCGTCGAGCAGCGGCTGCGTCTGCAGGGGGTTGCGGGTGCCGTCGGCGCGCTCGCGCAGCCGCCCGTCGTCGACCCAGTCCTGCACCGATGCGACGTGCAACCGCGCCCCGAGCCGCTCGACGGCGGCGTCACGGTAGGCCAGCACCTCGGGGAAGTTGTGGCCGGTGTCGACGTGCAGCAGCGCGAACGGCACCGGGCCGGGCCAGAACGCCTTGGCCGCCAGGTGCAGCATCACGACGGAGTCCTTGCCACCGCTGAACAGCAGCACGGGCCGTTCGAACTCGGCGACGACCTCGCGGATGATGTGGATGCCCTCGCTCTCGAGGGCGTCCAGCTGGTCGAGCTGGTAGTCGGTCGTCTCGGACGCCGGTGCCGCGCTCACGTGTGGATTCCGCACTCGGTCTTGTCCTGCCCCGACCAGCGACCCGCGCGCGGGTCCTCACCCGGTGCGACCCGCCGCGTGCACGGCTCGCACCCGATGCTCGGGTAGCCCTGGGCGACCAACGGGTTGCGGGGTAGGTCGTGCGCGACCTGGTAGGCCTCGACATCGGCCATGGTCCAGGTCGCCAGCGGGTTCACCTTGACCATGTCGTGCTTGTCGTCCCAGCCGATCACCGGCGTGCCCGCGCGGGTTGGTGCTTCGTCGCGACGGACGCCGGTCACCCAGCCGGCGTAGGGCTCGAGCGCGCGGGCGAGGGGCTCGACCTTGCGCAGGAAGCAGCACAGGTTGGGGTCGCGGTCGTGCAGGCGTGCGCCGTAATCGGCGTCCTGCTCGGCGACGGTCTGGCGCGGCAGGGCGTCGACGACGTTGACGGGCAGGCTGCGGGCCACGGCCGCGCGGGTGTCCAGCGTCTGCGCGAAGTGGTACCCGGTCTCGAGAAACAGGACGTCGACGCCGGGGCGCACCTGGCCGACCAGGTGCGGCAGGATCGCGTCCTGCATGCTGCCAGCGACGGTCAGGTTGCCCTGCAACGCCTCCACGGCCCAGCGGACGATCTCGAGGGCGGGCGCGCCGTCCAGGTCACGTCCTGCCTGCTCGGCACGCGCCCGCAGGTCGGTCGTGGTGGTGGTCATGACAGTGCCTCCTCGTCGGCGCGCACGGCCCAGGTGGCGAAGCGCTCGCCGGGCTCTCGGTCGGCGACGAACCGGCGCACCACGCGCTCCACGTAGTCCGGCAGCTCGTCCGACGTCACCTTCAGCCCACGGACCTTGCGTCCCCATCCGGCATCCAGACCCAGGGCGCCGCCCAGGTGCACCTGGAAACCCTCGACCTGCGCACCGGACGCATCCGCGACGATCATCCCCTTGAGCCCGATGTCCGCGGTCTGGATGCGCGCGCACGAGTTGGGGCACCCGTTGACGTGCAACGTGATCGGGACGTCGAGCCCCTCGACGACGTCGCCGAGCCGCCGCTCGAGCTCGTTCACCGTCGCCGTCGCGGTCTTCTTGGTGTCGACGATCGCGAGCTTGCAGAACTCGATGCCGGTGCAGGCCATCGTGGTACGGCGGAACGGGCTGGGTCGGGCTTGCAGGCCCAGCGCGTCCAGCCCGGCGACGAGCGGCTCGACCCGGTCGGTGGCGACGTCGAGCACGACGACCTTCTGGTGCGGCGTCAGCCGCACGCGCGCCGAGCCCTGCTGCTCCACCAGGTCGGCGAGCGCCACCAGGGTGCTGCCCGACACGCGCCCGACGGCGGGGGCTGCGCCGACGTACCGCAGGCCGTCCTTCTGCTCGTGGATCCCGACGTGGTCGCCCAGGTCGGCGGACGGCGGCGCCGCGGGCCCGTCGAGCAGCGGGCGCTGCAGGTAGTCGTTCTCGAGCACCTCGCGGAACCGCTCGGGGCCCCAGTCGGCGAGCAGGAACTTCAGGCGAGCCTTGGTGCGGTTCTTGCGGTAGCCGTGGTCACGAAAGATCGAGATGACTCCGGCCCACACGTCGGGCACCTGCTCGAGCGGCACCCAGGCACCCAACCGGACAGCCAGCTTGGGGTTGGTGGACAACCCGCCGCCGACCCACAGGTCGAAGCCGGGGCCGTGCTCGGGGTGGACGACGGCGGTGAAGGCCACGTCGTTGATCTCGTGCACGACGTCGTTGTTCGCCATGCCGGTCATGGCGGTCTTGAACTTGCGCGGCAGGTTGCTGAACTCGGGGTTGCCGATGTAGCGGCGCTGGATCTCCTCGATCGCCCAGGTCGGGTCGAGGATCTCGTCGCGGGCGATGCCGGCCACCGGGCTGCCGAGGACGACGCGCGGGCAGTCGCCACACGCCTCGGTCGTCGACAGGCCCACGGCCTCGAGCCGGCGCCAGATCTCGGGCACGTCCTCGACCCGCACCCAGTGCAGCTGGATGTTCTGCCGGTCGGTGATGTCGGCGGTGTCACGGGCGAACTCGGTGGAGATGGTGCCGATGGTGCGAAGCTGCTCGGTGGTGAGCGCACCGCCGTCGATACGCACGCGCAGCATGAAGAACTCGTCCTCCAGCTCCTCGGGCTCGAGCAGGGCGGTGCGACCGCCGTCGATCCCCGGCCGGCGCTGGGTGTACAGCCCCCACCAGCGAAAGCGACCGCGGAGGTCGTCGCTGGTGATCGAGGCGAAGCCGTCACGCGAGTAGACCTGCTCGATGCGGGCCCGCACGTTGAGGGCGTCGTCCTCGGCCTTGAACCGCTCGTTGGCGTTCAGCGGAGTCCGGTCGCCGGAGGCCCACTGCCCGAGGGCTGGGGTCGTGCGGTCGGCGGTGCTGGAGGTCATCGGGGAGTCCTCGTCCAAGTGGTGTCCGGGAGCCTGCGCTGCACCGGGACGAGCCCTGAGCGGACACCGTCGGCGGGCTGCGCCACGCCCGACGGTCGTCGACGACCGAGGTCGTCAGGGGCAGTGCGTCAGCAGGGCCGACAGATGCTGCTGCGCGTGCGCCCGAGGTCGACGTGGCGTCGACTCACGAGGCGGGTCAGCAGGTGGGACTTCACTCAAGCATGGTGCCACAGCGACGTCGGCGGTCAGCAGTCGGGGTCCAGCATCCGGACGTCGGTACCACCCCTTGGACTCCTCGGCGGGGCAGCGTTCGCGGTCGAGCGCGCCCCCGCTTGCCCGGGCACCCCCGGGCGGTGACCATTCGGTCATGCCCCGCCTGCGGACCGTGTCGCCGTCCAAGCCGGGGCTGACCCGGCGGCGCAGCGGCCGCGGGTTCGTGTTCCTGGACGGCGCCGAACGCATCACCGACCCGGTCGTCGTGGGCCGGATCCGCGACCTGGTGATCCCGCCGGCCTGGCAGGACGTGTGGGTCTGCCCGTGGCCGAACGGTCACATCCAGGCCGTCGGGTCGGACGAGAAGGGGCGGCGGCAGTACCTCCACCACCCGCTGTGGCGCGAGCAGCGCGACCGGGCCAAGCACGACCGGGTGCTGGCGGTGGCGGCCCGTCTGCCGCGCGCTCGCCGTCGGGTCGGGGAGCACCTGGCGCTGGCGGGCATGCCGCGCGAGCGCGCCCTGGCCGCCGCGTTCCGGCTGCTCGACCTCGGGTTCTTCCGGATCGGGGGCGAGACGTACGCCGAGCAGAACGGCAGCTACGGACTGGCCACGATCGGACGCGAGCACGTCAGGGTCGAAGGCGACCTGATCGTCTTCGAGTACGTCGCCAAGTCGGGCAAGGACCGGGTCGTGGCGGTCGGCGACCCGGCGGTGCGCGACGCCGTGACCACGTTGCGCCGACGCCGCGGCGGGGGCACCGAGCTGCTCGCCTACCGCGACGGACGTCGCTGGCGGGACGTGACGAGCTCGGACATCAACGAGTACGTCAAGGCCGTCGTGGGTGGTGAGGTGTCCGCCAAGGACTTCCGCACCTGGCACGGAACGGTCCTGGCAGCGGTCGCGCTGGCCGTCTCGACCCACGCCGCCGACACCCCGACCGCCCGCCGCCGGGCGGTCGCCCGCGCGATGAGCGAGGTCTCGACGTACCTCGGCAACACCCCCGCCGTGGCGCGCGCGTCGTACGTCGACCCGCGCGTCATCGACCTGTTCGAGGACGGCGTCACGGTCGAGCACGCCCTGCGCCGACTCGGCGAGGACACCCAGCCGGGGCACCCGGCCACCCACGGACCGATGGAGAGCGCGGTGCTGACGATGCTGCGCACCGCGCCCTCGACGGCCGGGCGCGCCCGGCGGACCCGGCTCAGCCAGCAGCGCTGAGCGAGGCGAGCTCGTCCGCGGTGAGCTCGAGGTCAGCGGCCTGCACCGAGTCGCGGATGGTCTCGGGCCGGCTCGAGCCGGGGATCGGGACGACGACCGGTGACAGCGCCAGCTGCCACGCGAGGGCGACCTGCTGGGGGCTGACGCCCCGGTCGGCAGCGACCTGGGCGAACGGCGCGAAGGCCGAGCCGAGGTCTGCGGCCTTGGCGATCCCACCGAGGGGGCTCCACGGCAGGAACGCGATGCCGAGCTCGTCGCACAGCTCGAGCTCGGGCTGGCTGCTGCGGAAGGCGGGCGAGAACTGGTTCTGCACGCTGACCAGGCGACCGCCCAGGACCTCCTGGGCCTCGCGGATCTGCTCGGGATTCGCGTTCGAGATGCCCGCCTGCACGATCGTCCCTGCGTCGAGCAGGTCGCGGATCGCACCCACCGACTCGGCGTACGGCACCTTCGGGTCGGGGCGGTGGAACTGGTACAGCCCGATCGCCTCGGCGCCGAGCCGGCGCGCGGACTCCTGGGCGGCGGCCTTGAGGTGCTCGGGCGACCCGTCCTGGGTCCACGACCCGTCGCCCGGGCGCAGGTGCCCGCCCTTGGTCGCGACGAGCACGGACGACGCGTCGCCGCCCCAGCTGCGCAGCGCCGCGGCGATGAGCTCCTCGTTGTGACCGACCTCGTCGGCGTGCTCGTGGTAAGCGTCCGCGGTGTCGATGAAGGTGACCCCGGCGTCCAGGGCGGCGTGGATCGTGGCGACGGAGCGCTCACGGTCGGGACGGCCCTCGATCGACATGGGCATGCCCCCCAGGCCGATGGCCGAGACGGTGGCGGTGCCGATGGTGCGCGTCTGCATGCGGTGACTCCTTCGTCGGGGGTGGTGTGCCGGGGCGTCAGCCGACCGCGGCGGCCTTTTGTTCCGGCGCCGCGCCCTCGTCGTGCCCGGACGTGTGGCGCGGCAGCCGCAGCACGAGCAGCGCCGCGAGCAGGAACACCAGCACCTCGTAGGCCAGGCCCCAGCGGATCGCCTGCGAGAACGTGGACGACAGCGCCGACGTCGACGCGTCCGCGAACGCCGTCCCCGCGGGTGCGCTGCCCCCTCGCCCGGCGAGGGCCTGGCAGGACGGCGGCTGCGCGCTGGGGTCGGTCGACGCCGACCGGTCGACGAAGCACTGCTCGAAGCCCTGGACGGCGGGGCCGACCGCCGCGGTCGACAACCCTGCCGCCGCGAGCTGGGTGCGCAGGGCGGGCGCCTGGTCGCGCGCGGCCGCAGCCGCTGAGGACGACAGCACGCCGAAGAACACGATGCCGACCAGGGCCACGCCGACGGCGCCGCCGACCTGCTGGCTGGTGGCGAGCAGGCCACTGGCCTGTCCGGCCGACCGGGGCGGGACGCCGTCCAGGATGACCGAGGTGTTCGGCGCGGCGAAGCAACCCAGGCCTGCGCCGGCCAGGACGAACGCTGGGATGAACTGCCACGGGTGCGGCCCGGCCCCGACCAGCGTGACGGTCAGCAGCGCGACCGCCATGCCGGCCGCGATCAGCAGGCAACCGATCAGCAGCACGGTGCGGCCCAGGCGGCGGGCCAGCACGGGGCTGCGCGAGGACAGCACGGCCGAGGCGAACGCGAACGGGATCGTCGTCAGCCCGCTGCGCAGCGCGCTGAAGCCCTCACCGACCTGCAGGTAGAGCGAGAAGCAGAAGAAGAACGCCGGGATCCCGGCGAAGAAGACGGCACTCAGCGGCATGCCCACGCGGGGGCCGCGCAGGTCCAGGATGCGCAGGTCGACCAGGGGCGAGTCGTCGTCGCGAGTGCGGCGGCGCTCGACGAGCACGAACGCCACCGCGGTGGGCACGCTGGCGACGAGCATCGCGATGAGCCACCACGGCCAGCCGCGCTCGCGACCCTCGGTCAGCGGCAGGATCAGCAGCAGCAGGGCCAGCGCCGACAGCAGCGCGCCCGGGACGTCCAGCCGGGTCGCCCTGGGGGCCCGCGACTCGGGCAGCAGCCGGATCGCGGCGATGACCGCGACGACGCCGATGGGCACGTTGACCAGGAAGATCGACCGCCACTGCGAGCCGCCCACGTTCCACTGGATCAGGGCCCCGCCGAGCAGCGGGCCAAGGATGGTGGCCAGGCCGATGGTCGCGCCGAGGACGGCGAAGGCGCGCGGGCGCTCGCGGGGCGGGAAGACCACCTGGATGACCGACAGCACCTGCGGGTACATCAGCCCGCTCATCAGCCCCTGCAGCACGCGCGAGAGCACGAGCATCGTGGGCCCGGTCGCGAACCCGCACAGGATCGAGGCGAGGGTGAAGCCGACCATCCCGATCAGAAACAGGCGCCGACGTCCGTGCAGGTCACCGAGACGGGCCGCGGTGATCAGCGTGCAGGCGAAAGCGAGCTGGTAGCCGGACTGCACCAGCTGGACCGCCGAGAAGCTCGCGCCGAGGTCGGTGCGGATGCTGGGGACGGCGACGTTGGTGATCGAGACGTCGACCAGCTGGACGAAGGCGGCCGTCAGGACGATGGCGAGGACCAGCATCGGCCGCACCTCGCGTCCGTTGACGGAAGTGAGCGGGGGCGCGGGCTCGGACGTCACCCAAGGATCCTGCTGCACGGCCGCTGCGGCGCCAACCCGGCCGGGCACATGATCGCGCCAGCCGCTCTCCTCCCGGTGGACTTGGGAGAACCTCACCGGCTCCCCTATGCTTGCCGACGTCCACGACGCTGGCACGTCCGGAGGCGTCCACGCCCCCATCGTCTAGTGGCCCAGGACACCGCCCTTTCAAGGCGGCAGCAC
>JBKJTJ010000181.1:0-2938 GCA_046590855.1 Actinomycetota bacterium | reverse complement strand
GCCCGCATCGCCCGCGGCTCGGGCCGGTCGGTGTCCGACGTCAACGAGCTGCTGCAGCGGCTGACCGAGGCGCAGAAGATGATGAAGCAGCTGCGCCGCGGCGGGGGAGTGCCCGGCCTGCCCGGCGTCCCCGGCATGAGCGGGCCCGGCCGCAAGGGCAAGGGCGCCAAGGCCCCGGTGCGCAAGAAGGGCAGGAGCGGCAACCCCGCCAAGCGCGCCGAGCAGGAGCGCGGTGCGGCCACCCGGGCGCAGGACGCCCGCGCCGGGGCGATCGGGTCGGCCTTCGGCGCCGGCGCGCCTGACGCGGACGACGCACCCGCCGGCCTCGACCAGCTACCCCAGGGTTTCGAGAAGTTCCTCGGTCGCTGACCCACGGTCACCGCCTCCCGGACCCGCTGCGGTGGCGGCCGTCATGAGCACGGGTGCTGGGTCGCCGCCGCGGGGTCCTGAGCTCAGGGGCGCCCGTCCGGCCAGAGCAGCTCGGCGCAGTCGTGCCAGAGCAGCCGGTAGGCCAACGCCGCCCGGCTGGACGCGTGTGAGACCACGACGGGACGGCGGGTCACCGCCATCCGCTCCACCAGGCTGTCGGCCGGCACGTTGGTGGGGAGGAACGTCTGGCCGCGCACCGGCGGGCCGCCCACGACCTCCCGGTGCAGGGTCTTGCGCCGGTCGACCATGGAGAAGAACGCGCACACGGCCGGTCGCGGCTTGTCCATCGCCGCGACGAAGTCCGTGAGCTGCTCGAGTGGGCGCAGCGACAGGGCGGTGGGCAGCGCCGGCACCAGCAGCAGGTCCGAGGCGGCGAACACGTTCTCGGACACCATCGAGATGCTCGGCGGGCAGTCCAGCACCACCAGGTCGTAGTCGCCCCCGAGCGGTTCGAGCAGGCGGCGCACCTGCTGGGTCGGGCGCTTCGCGTCGTCCAGCTGCAGGTCGAGGTTGCGGTAGGAGAAGTCCGAGGGCAGCACGGCGACCTCGCCCAGGTTGCTGGACCTGATCGCGTCGTCCAGGCTGCGCCTGCCGCTGACCAGGGCCGCGCCGCCGCCCTTGACCCGCGGCCTCACCCCGAGCAGGTACGTCGCGGCGCCCTGCGGGTCCAGGTCCCACACCAGCGTCCGCAGCCCAGCCGCCGCCGCCAGGTGGGCCAGGTTGACGGCGGCGCTGGTCTTCCCGACGCCGCCCTTGATGCTGTACGTCGCCAGGGTCTTCACAGCGGTCTCATCCGGTGAGCGTAGCGGCGTCGGGCGCACGGATTAGGGTGGCGCCGTGAGTCCAGACGTGCTGCACCTGAGCGGGCCGGTGCTCGTTGGGCCGGACGAGCAGCGTGCCGAGGCGTGGGTGGTCGGCGGCCGGCTCACCTTCGAGCGGCCCGCCAGCGCCGACGTCACGACCCTGGACGGCGTCGTCCTGCCCGGCCTGGTCGACGCCCACTGCCACGTCGGCCTGGACGCGCACGGAGCCGTCGACGAGGCGACCTCGCAGGCCCAGGCGCTGGCCGACCGCGACGCCGGCGCGCTGCTGCTGCGCGACGCGGGCAGCCCGGCCGACACCCGCTGGGTCGACGGCCGCGACGATCTGCCCAGGATCGTGCGGGCCGGGCGGCACATCGCGCGCACCCGGCGGTACATCCGGGGCTACGCCGACGAGGTCGAGCCCGACCAGCTGGCGGCCGCCGTGGCCGTCCAGGCGCGGCGCGGCGACGGCTGGGTCAAGATCGTGGGCGACTGGATCGACCGTGACACCGGCGACCTCGCGCCCTGCTGGCCGCTGGACGCGCTGCGCGCGGCGATGGACGCCGCTCACGCCGCGGGCGCCCGGGTCACCGCCCACTGCTTCAGCGAGGACTCCCTGCCCGACCTGATCGCCGCGGGCATCGACGGCATCGAGCACGGCTGCGGACTCACCTACGACACCACGCTCGCGGCGGCCGAGCACGGGGTCGCCGTCGTCCCCACCCTGGTCAACATCGCCACCTTCCCGTCGATCGCCGACGCCGGCGAGGCCAAGTTCCCGCTCTACGCCGCCCACATGCGCGACCTGCACGCCCGCCGCTACGCCACCGTCCGGGACGCGTACGACGAGGGCGTGCCGATCTACGTCGGCACCGACGCGGGCGGCTCGCTGCCGCACGGCCTGGTCGCCGCCGAGGTGGCCGAGCTCGTCGCCGCGGGCCTGCCTCGCCTGGCCGCGCTGGACGCCGGCTGCTGGGGGGCGCGGGTGTGGCTGCGCCGCCCGGGCCTGGCCGAGGGCGAGTCCGCCGACCTGGTGGTGTACCCCGACGACCCGCGCGACGACGTCGGCGTGCTCGCACACCCCAGAGCCGTGGTGCTGCGCGGAACAGTGGTGTGAGCGAACGCCTGCGCGCCACCGGCGCCCGGGTCGAGGTCGGGCCGGTCACCCACGCGGACGTCGCGCCGTACCAGCTCGCCGTCGCGGCCTCGGCGCAGCGGCTGGCCCGGTGGAACGCCGTCGACCCCACCGACCTGGCCCGGCACCTGCGGGCGCAGTCCGACGCCCACCGCACCTTCGTCGTCCGGGCGCTGGACCCGCGGGGCGCCCACGGGATCGTCGGCAAGGTCAACGTGACCAACGTGGTGCGGGGCCGGTTCTCCTCGGCGAGCCTCGGGTACGACGCGTACGACCCCTACGTCGGGCAGGGGCTGTTCGCCGAGGGCCTGCGGCTGGTGGTCGACGTCGCGCTGCGCCCCCGCGAGGCCGGTGGGCTGGGGCTGCACCGGGTCGAGGCCAACGTCCAACCGGGCAACACCCGCTCGGCCGGACTGCTGCGCTCGCTGGGGTTCCGGCACGAGGGTGAGACGCCGCGGATGCTGCACCTGGCGGCGCGCGGCGAGGGCGGCGACGGTGTCGAGGCGTGGCGCGACCACGAGCGGTACGCGGTCACGGCCGAGGAGTGGCCGGCGCCGGCGTACGCCCCGCA
>JBKJTJ010000264.1:0-18492 GCA_046590855.1 Actinomycetota bacterium | reverse complement strand
CCTTCGACCAGGGGCTGGGCAAGATCATCACCGAGGTCAAGGCCACCTCCAAGGGCTTCGTGAAGGACGTGTACCTGAGCGACATCGACGCCGAGCGCGCCCAGGCGATCGTCGTCGTCGACATCGAGCACAGCGGGGCCAACGGACCGAGCACCCTCTACGACGTCTACTTCCGGCTCACGCTCGTCCGCGTCGGCCAGCGCTGGAAGGTCGACCAGGTCACGGACCTCAACTTCGACAACCGAACCGGCACTCCTGTGACGACCGACACCTCCGGTTCTCCCGCGACGTCGGTACCCTGAGCGCCCCTCGCCGGAGGTTGCTCCACAGGGTTGCCCGGGCGAGGAGCGACGGGCCTATGATCCCGCCGCAACGCCCCCCGACACCCCCCCCGCAGAGGACTGGCAATGGCAGACGACGAGGTCATCGAGGACGACGAGGTCATCGAGGACGACGAGGTCATCGAGGACGACGAGCTGGATGACGAGCCGGCCGACATCGACGAGGACGACCTCGTCGATGACGAGCTGGTCGACGTCGACCTCGTAGTCGATGACCTCGACGAGGACGTCGTTGTGGTCGACGAGGACGAGGAAGACGACATCGTCGAGATCGCTCCGGTCAAGGCCAAGCGGGACGACGACGAAGAGGGTGAGGAGGACGAGGAGGAGGCCGACCCGGACGACGTCGAAGCCGATCTCGACGCCATCCTGAAGGATCGCATCGCCGCGGCCGAAGAGGAAGAGGACGACGAAGAGGAGGAGACGCCGGAGCCAGAGGAGCGTGCCGATGGCACGGGGCGGATCCAGCCGAAGCGTCCCGGAGAGTTCGTCTGCCAGTCCTGCTTCCTCGTGAAGCACCCGAGCCAGCTGGCCGACGCCAAGCGACGCCTCTGCGCTGACTGCGTCTGATCTGCTCCGACCGCTCAACCCGGACAGAACGGTCAACTACCCTTTGGGCACCGGACGCCTCGACCCTGGGAGCCTGTGAGGCATGACCTACCGCAACATCGTCGTCGGCACCGATGGATCCGCCACGGCCGAGCGGGCGATCGCCCAAGCGGCCACGCTGGCTTCCAGCGACGGGGCTCGCCTGGTGATCGTCACGGCCTACACGCCGGGCCAGGGAGCGGCCCACGAGGTCGATCCCGACATCGTGCCTGCCGACATCCGCTTCACCCTCACCGACCGGGTGCAGGCCGAGGAGCTCGGCTCGCACGGCCGGGAGGTCGCCAAGGCAGCCGGCGCCGGCAAGGTGGTGGTGCAGGCCATCCCGGGGGATCCAGCCGGCGTGCTCCTCGAGGCGGCCAAGGACTTCGACGCGGAGCTCATCGTGGTGGGCTCTCGAGGTCTCAGCAGCCATGCCCACTTCCTGTTGGGCAGCGTGGCCGCCTCGGTGGCGCACCACGCCCCGTGCGACGTGCTCGTGGCCCACACGACCGCCTAGCCAGCCGACTTTCATGCCCCCGCACCGAGCGAGCAGGATGGACCAGTGACCGACCCGCAGAACGAACCGTCCCCCGACAAGTCGCCCGTGGAAGCGGCCGTGGGCCACGCCGTGGAAGCCTTGGTCTACGCGCCCATCGGCCTCCTGTTCGAGGGGGCGTCCTTGTTGCCGCAGCTCATCGAGAAGGGCCGCGACCAGGTCACCATGGCCCGGATGATCGGCAAGTTCGCCGTCAGCCAGGGCCGTGAGGAGGCCACCAAGGCAGCCGGGAAGCTCTCCGATCAGGCCGCCGGCGTCCTGGACTTCATCGGCGGCAGCGTCGCACCGCCGCCGGCGGACCCGCAACCCCGCGTTCGACCCAGTGCGCCGCGAGCCAACGGACGCTCGGCGGGCCGCGCCGCCCCGAAGACCGCCGGTGCGGCCCGCCAGGCCGCCCGCCAGACCGCCGGCGTGGGCGCGCCGACGCCCCCCGCAGCCGCGGCTGCACGGGTCGCCGACCCCAGCCTGGCCATCCCTGACTACGACGGCCTCTCAGCGTCCCACGTCGTGAACCGCCTGGCCGGGCTCTCGGCTGAGGAGCTCGAGGCGGTGCGGAGCTACGAGGCCGCCTCCAGGGGCCGCAAGACGATCCTGTCGAAGGTCGCACAGCTGCAGTCCAGGTGATGTCCAGCGCGCCACCGAACGAAGCGTGGCGGCCGGCCGTGGCGGACGACCTGCCCCGCCTAGCGGAGCTGGCCGGACAAGCCGTTGCCGAGCTGCAGGGCGGGCGAGGCGGCCAGGTGTGGTCCCGGCACCAGGGGCGCGTCGCACCGTACGAACCGGCGCTGGAGCGCGAGCTTGGCGACAATGATCGCCGCCTGCTGGTGGGCACGCTGGACGGTGTCGTGATGGCCTACGGCGTGGCCCACGTTGAGGCGCTGCGCGATGGCGGCCTGCTCGGCGTCGTCGACGATCTGTACACCGAACCAGGGGCCCGCGAGCTCGGCCTCGGCGAGGAGATGATGCAGGCCCTGGTCGACTGGTGCGCCGAGCGCGGCTGCTTCGGCGTCGACAGCCTCGCCCTCCCAGGCGATCGGCACACGAAGAACTTCTTCGAGTCGTTCGGGCTCGTGGCTCGGGCTCTCATCGTCCATCGATCCCTGCCGTGACGCCGACGCACCCCGAGGTGGCCGTGGGCGCCGTGGTGGTCGACCACGACCGCCTCCTGCTCGTGCGGCGGGGTCACGGTCCCGCGGCTGGCCGCTGGTCGGTGCCCGGCGGACGCGTGGAGGTGGGGGAGACCCTCGCCGAAGCCGTCACGAGGGAGCTGCGGGAGGAGACGGGCCTCGAGGGCGTCTGCGGTCCGCTGCTCGGCTGGGTGGAGCGCCTCGACCCAACGCACCACTTCGTCATCCTCGACTTCGAGGTGACCCTCATGGGCGAGGACCAGCCGGTGGCGGGCGATGATGCCACGGAGGCGAGGTGGGTGGAGCTGCACGAGGTGTCAGAGCTGGCGCTCGTCGACGGCCTGACGGAGTTCCTGCACGACCACGGCATCATCGCCACGTTCACCTGACGATCATCACCGGCCCTTCCACACCGGGGGGCGCTTCTCGATGAAGGCAGTGAGGCCTTCGGAGAAGTCCTCGGACGACATGGCCACGCCCATGCCCTCCATCGACATGCGCCAGCCGACGTCGTCGGGGGCGTTGGTCGCCTCGAGGACGATCTTGCGCGACTCCCGCACCGCGACCGGGGCGTTGGCGCAGATCTGCTCGGCGAGCGAGATGGCTCCGTCGAGCGCCGTGCCCGGCTCCACCAATCGGTTCACGAGCCCGAGGTGGTGCGCGCGCGTGGCATCGATCGGATCGCCGGTGAGGGTGAGCTCCATGGCAATGTTCAACGGGATCTTGCGACCGAGCCGGAACAGCCCGCCCGCTCCTGCGACCAGCGAGCGCTTCACCTCGGGGATGCCGAAGGTGGCAGTCGTGGAGGCCACCACCAGATCTGCGGCGAGCACGATCTCCGTGCCACCCGCCAGCGCGGGCCCGTCGACCGCGGCGATCACCGGCTTGGTGCGCTGACGCTGCACAAACCCGGCAAAGCCTCCCTTGGCGGTCGTGAGGGACGCGGCGTTGCCCGAGTTGATCTCCTTCAGGTCGGCCCCCGCGCAGAAGACGGGCGGCACCCCGGTGAGGATCCCCACCCAGATCGAGTCGTCGGCCTCGAGGCGGTCGATGGCCTCCTCGATCCCCTTGGCGACGTCGCCGTTGACGGCGTTGCGCGCCTCGGGCCGGTTGATGGTGATGACCGCAAAGGGTCCGCGTTGTTCGAAGTCGACTGACATGAACGGGCACGTTAGCCAGCCAGCGGTAGGGTGCTGGCAACGTCGGGCGAGCCGGTTGGTGCGTGATCGATGGCCATGAACGAGCGAGCGCGGCACCTCCAGTGCCCGTTCTGTGAGACCTACGAGGTGGAGCGGCTCTACCTCGCATCGCTGCGCCTCGACTCGTGTGCCTGCGCCTCCTGCGGCGCGCGCTGGGACGAGGACCCCGTCACGGGCGACTACAAGGGCCGCAGCGGCAAGGAGTCCGTCGCCACCCCGCGCGAGTACTGAGCCGCAGCGTCGGCGGCAGCGCCGCCCTCGGGCTACTCGGTGCTTGTGATCGGCTCAGGCGTCGACGCCTCGGCGGGCTCGACCTGCGCGGCCTCGGGCTCGACCGGGGTGGCCTCGGGCTCAGCCTGCTCCGGCTCGACCTGGGTGACCTCAGGCTTGTCCTGGTCGGGCTTGTCCTGATCGTGCTTGTGCTTGTCGTGCTTGGGCTTGTCGTGCTTGGGCTTGTCGAGCTTGGGCTTCGGGGGCCGCCGGCGCTCCACCTTGGGACGGGGGGCGCTTCGGTCGGGGGTGATCTCGAAGATGTGGGCGATCTTCGGGATGCGCGTGGCCAGGCGCGCGATCGTGGCCTGCACATCGGCGTGCAGCTCCTTGGGCAGCGAGGCGGGGATCACCTTGTCGCGCACCGGCGCGAATGCCAGCGCGTCGAGCACCGCGACCCAGCGCTCGGGGGCCGCCTCAGAGGTGAGGGCCTCCCCAGCACCGTCCGTGAGGCGCTTGGCGACCTCCGTCGGCAGTGGTGCGCCCGCCTTCGGGGGGCGTGAGCTGAGCCGAAGGGCGCGCACGATGCGGCCCACGTCGAGCGTGGCGACGAGCTCGGCGAGCCAGGCCGCGTGCTCGGCGTCCACCCGGGTGGTGAGGCCTTCCTTCAACGTCTGCGCAAGGGCCCGGGAGTCGTCGTCCTTGGCGCCGGCGTCGGCGGTGGAGACGACAGACCGCAGGTCGCGGAGGTCGAGGTGCTCGAGGTCACGCTGAGCGGCCTCGGCGCGGTCTCGCCACTCGGCGGCGCGCACCTTCGGGACGAGCTTCTCCGCAATGTCGAGCAGCGGGCCGGCGGTGATGGGCGCTTCGCCAGCGGCCGTTCGCTCGGCGTTCTGCTTCTCGATGGCCTGACGCACTGCGGGGAGGCCACCCAGCACCACCTGCTCTGCGATCGGGCGCTGCTCCTCGGGCAGCGACTCCAGGAGCGCGCTGCGGTGCGCCTTTCCGGCCCGCAGTCGCTTGGCCTTGGGTCGATCGACCGCGGGCATGGGCGGAGGCTCGGGTCGGGTCCGCCGCGCCGGGCGGTCGTTGCTCGGTCGCCGAGCCTGGCCCTCGCCGCTCGGCCGCTCACCGCGGGAACCCTCGCGACGCGCTCCGTCACGACCAGCCCCTTCACGACGAGGCCCGTCGCCTCGCGGGCCGTCGCGGCGTGGACCGTCGCGACGCGGCCCACGGTCGTCACGCGAGCGGGACGCCAGCGTGGTGGTGACGAGCGGCTCGTCCTTACCGACCGGTGCGATCAGCTCCAACAGATCGCGCTCCTTGCGGACACCCTTCACCGGCACGACGCCGATGATCGAGATGCCGTCGACGAAGAACTCGGCGTCGACGCGCAGGACATCACCCGGCTTCGCTCCCTCCGGCACGAGCGCTGTGGCGACCGTGCCCTTCGGGGCCTTGGCACCGGCGGCTCGCCAGGTCCACGTGCCGTCGTCGCGCGAGCTCGTCAGCTCGATGTCGATCCTGCGGGGCATGGGAGCTCGCTCCAGGGGCGGTCGTCCGGGGGGCCCGCTCCGATGCGGGCCGTCTGGGTCAACAACCGTACTCGGCGACCCGTTGGCTCCCCCAACGCCCAGCTCAGGCCGTCACCTCCGTGACCAACCACCAGGTTGCTCAGCGAGGGCGACGACCACCGCGGGCAGCTCGCCGCGGGCGATGGCGGCAATGCTCGTCTCCTCCAGCACGCCGCGCAGGGCAACGCGCGTTGCGATCCAAACCCGTTGGAGCTCGACGGCGGATCCTGCGTAGACAGCCTCCTCGGGAGGCGACCCGTGGACATCGGCGAGGGGTCCTTCGACGGCCCGGATGACATCGGCGACGCTCACGTCAGCCGCCGGCCGCGCCAGCCAGTAGCCGCCGTCCGAACCTCGCTGGCTGCTCACCAGCCCTGAGCGGCGCAGGTCAGCGAGGATGGTCTCGAGGAAGCGGGCGGGGATCTGCTGGGCGGCAGCGATGGCCTCGCCCTTCATCGGCGAGCGCGGCCCGTCGCCGGCGGCCTGGGCCGCGGCCAGCTCGACCGTGGCGCGCACGGCGTAGTCGACCTTGGCCGTGATCCGCACGGCAGATCAGACCACCCGGCTGGGGAGGAGGCCCCGGAGCCCATCGACATAGGAGCGATCGAGCACGGTCACCCCGGGATCGTACCGCTGCGGTCCGCGTCGAATCTGACGGCGTGTCATAGGCTGACCGCATGACGGCGACGTTGGTGGGCGAGCCCCCGCTCCCTCTCGGAGAGCGCATCGAGCTACCCGGTCGAGGCACGACGTTCGTGCGTCGCATCGCGGGGCCGCCGGGCGCACCGACCGTGGTCCTGCTCCACGGCTGGATCGCCAGCGGGGGACTGAACTGGTTCAACGCCTTCGAGCCCCTGAGCGAGCAGTACTCCGTGATCGCCCCCGATCTGCGTGGGCACGGTCGTGGGCTTCGCAGCCGACGGCGGTTCCGTCTCGCCGATTGTGCGGACGATGTCGCGAGCACCCTCGAGCAGCTCGACACCGGCCCCGTCATCGCAGTTGGGTACTCGATGGGCGGGCCGGTCGCGCAGCTCCTGTGGCGCCGCCATCCCGAGATGGTCGCAGGCCTCGTGTTCTGCGCCACCTCGTACCGCTTCATTGCCGGCGCGCGGGAGCGCCTCATCTTCGGCACGATGATGGCCTCAGCCGTGGGCACCACCCGCACGGGCGAGGCCCTCGGCCGCACCCCAGGCCTGCGCTCGCGGGCGCCGCGCGGCTCGGCCTCGCGACCCACCAACCTGCGCGCCTGGGCGGCCGGGGAGATGCAGCGCCACGACAAGGTGAAGCTGATGGAGGCAGGGCAGGCCATCGGCAGCTACAGCGCCCGCCGCTGGATCAGCGAGATCGACGTCCCCACCACGGTGATGGTCACGCGGCGCGACCGCGCCGTGCGCCCTGAGGCGCAGATGCGGCTCGCCAACGCCATCGCCGGCTCGGTGGTGCACGACATCGACGATGGGCATGTCGTGTGCGCGAAGCGGGAGTTCGGTCCCGCCCTCGTGCGCGGCGTCAGCTCGGTGGCCGAGCGCCTCGTCGTCCCGGCCGCCCCCATCGCCCTCTGAGCGTCTGACGACATGGGTCCCCTCGCCGGCCTCCGGGTCATCGAGGTGGCGGGGATCGGGCCGGGACCGTTCTGCGCGATGGTGCTCGCCGACCTCGGTGCCGACGTGGTGCGGATCGACCGGGCCGACGCGGCAGAGGGAGGAGCGGGCGACGTCCGCTTCGACGTGCTGGGTCGGGGGAGGCGGTCGGTTGCCGTCGATCTCAAGGCTCCTGGCGGCCCGGAGGTGGTGCTGCGCCTCGCCGCTCGATCGGACGCCCTCATCGAGGGGTTTCGCCCGGGCGTGGCGGAGCGACTCGGCGTCGGTCCCGCTGCGTGCCTGGCCCGCAACCCCCGGCTCGTCTACGGCCGCATGACCGGGTGGGGCCAGGACGGGCCCCTCGCGCAGTCCGCCGGCCACGACATCACGTATGCGTCGGTGGCCGGAGCGCTCGCCCACATCGGGCGCGCTGGGCAGCCGCCCACGCCTCCGCTCAACCTCGTCGCTGACTTCGGTGGTGGGGGGATGCTCCTGGCGTTGGGCCTGTTGGCGGGGATGCTGCACGCCCAGCGCGCTGGCGCAGGCCAGGTGGTGGACGCCGCCATGGTCGACGGCACCGCGCTGCTGATGGCTCCGTTCTTCGGGGCGAGCGCCATCGGGTTCTGGAGCGATGCGCGGGGCACCAACCTCCTCGACTCCGGGGCCCCCTTCTACGACGTGTACCGATGCGCCGACGGTCTCGAGATCGCCGTCGGCGCCATCGAGCCGCAGTTCTTCGCGGTTCTGCTCGACGTGCTCGAGCTCGATCCAGCCAGCACACCGGGACAGGAGGCCGATCGATGGCCGGAGCTGCGCTCGGCGCTCACCGCTGCCTTCGCCGGCCGGACGCGGCGTGCGTGGCTCGAGCGGGCCGCCGGGCGCGATGCGTGCCTGGCCCCCGTGCTCACCATGCGCGACGCGGCATCGCACCCCCACATCGTGGCTCGCCAGACGATCCTCGAGATCGACGGGGTGCCCCAGCCTGCTCCGGCACCCCGATTCTCCGCGACGCCCACCGCGGTGCCGCGACCGGGGGCGCGACCGGGGGAGCACACCGATGAGGTGCTGGCCGACGCCGGCTTCACGCCGGACGAGATGGCCGCCCTACGAGCCGACGGCGCGATCGCGTAGGCGGCTCAGGAACGACCGTGCGGCGCGACAAGGTCCGCGCGCATCAGTACGGATCGCAGAGCTTGCAGGCACCGAAGCCGTCGTCTGCCGACACGGATCGCAGACCCGTCTTGCCGGCAACCACGACGCAGTCCGAACGATGGGCCATGGTGCCCCGCTCGGTGGCGACCAGCTGCTCCGTCCCGACCCCAGGCTCCTCGTGTGAGGAGGATCCCGCGGTCGCAGGCCGACCTTCGACTTGCAGCGCGACCTGGGTGGCAAGACGATCCAACGCGCCGAGCATCGCAGCCGACTGAATCCGATGCTCCTTCACGAGCTGCGTGAGCCAGTGGGTGAAGTAGAGGAACGCCCCGAGGAAGATCATCCCCACGCCGAGCAAGCCCCCCGAGATGAGGTAGGGCAGCTGCTCGAACACATAGGGGCTGTGGGCAGCGCCCCACCAGCCGAGCAGGACCACCACCAGGCCGAGCGGCGCGATCACCCCGCCCAGGACCATCAGGATCCGCTCCTCGACGCGCAGCGAGGCCCCGCCGACCCGAAGCGTTCGCACGCCGTCGCTGAAGCGGTCGTGTCGTTCCTCGCGGTCGGTCTCGTCTGCGCTTGGGGCTTCTGACCCGTGGACCGCTCCAGCGCTCGCAGGCTGGCCGATGGCAGCAAGGACCTCGGCACGGTTCGGGGACATCGACGTCGTCACGAGGGCCTCGGGGGCGCAGGGGGCTGGTCGAGCCCGGTCGGACATGAGGTGGAGACCGTCGCCAGGACGTTGTCAGCGAGCCGCCCCGATCCCAGCCCAAAGAGCGGTGAGGCCAGGAGTGCGAGCGCCACGAGGATCGCCGGCACCCCATCGGCCAGCGAGCTGGAGATGGGCTCCGTCGGTGGGGTGGCGCCGTCACGGGTCGCGGGAGTGGGCAGGGCTGCGGGTGTGGTGCTGAAGCCCGGCGATCCGACCGTGCTCGACCACGCAGGGACGTCAGGGCCGAGATCGGTCAGGGAGTCGACCACCGGGAAGTCGATGGCGGGGAAGGGTGGCGTGGCCAGGGAGCTCACCGAGGCCGGGGCGAGAGCCAGGCCGGTGATGTGGTTCTCGGCGAGGAACGTCACCGGGTTCGGGATCGGGCCGATGTTCGGCTTCAGATCAGCGGGGATGGCGTTGATCAGGTCGACCATGGCCTTCTGCTCGCGACCCTTGTAGCTGAGCGTGAGGGAGAGCCCGGTGGTGATGCGGCTGGCGGCGCCGCTGTCCACCTGCTGGTCGTGCGGGTTGAGGATCGTGAGGCGGATGCCGGCCTGGGCGAGGAGGTCATCGACCTTCGGTACCGCCTGGCCGAGCACCTGGGCGAGCTGCTGCTGCACGGGACCGGTGATGCCGCTGAGGGGCCCGGCCAGCTCGCCCAGCGGGCCGCCGACCGGTGCCAGCGGACCGTCGGCGGGTCCGCCCTTCTTGAGCACGAGGCCCGTCTCGGTGAGCGACGCGTCAAGGCCCAGGAACTTCACGCCTGACGCCGTGGTGCCGCCGGCGGTGGAGCCGACCTGCCCGTCATGGGCGGCGGCGAGATCGGTGACCAGTGACTGGATCGTGATCAACCCGCCCAGGATCCGGACATCGCCGAGCGCGACGCGCGTGCGGCTGATGGCGAGGTTCCCCTCGATGGCACCTCTCGACGCCGACACGAGGCTGCCGATCGACACCACCGGGGGCGCTTCGATGGCGGGGAAGGAGGCGTTGACCTGGACCCCGCGGTCGGTGGTGACCACCTTCTGGGTGACCCCCCCGGGCTGCGAGGCGTCGACTTCGGTAGGGCCGGCGGGGTAGAAGGCCTCGGCCTTGATCGGGTACGGGGGCACCTGGTCGCCCGGCCCGCCAGACTGGGACACCAGCGAGCCGAAGTTGGCGAAGATGCCGCCGGGGTAGGCCAGCGAGGCGAGGCCGTAGCCGGTGGGCCCCGCGCCGAAGCGAGCGAGCGTCTCCGGCATCGTGAGGTCGAGCACCGGCGAGCCGCCCGGAAGCAGACCCTCGATCTCGTAGGTGCCCTGCACGCCGAGGCCGCGGGCCTCGAGGTCGTAGGTGCCGAACAGCTCCTCGCCCGACTTGCCGGCGGGCGCGGTGCTGTCCTGGGCGGTGGCGGGCAGGTTGCTCCCGAGACCGAGCAGCGATGCGGCGCCCATGAGCAGCGCGAGCCGGCCACGACGACGATCCGAGCTGCGATGGCGATCAGACGAGCGCATCGGCCACCTCCGTAGGAGCGATCGACGTCGGGGCGAGCGTCGATGAGGCAGTGATCGGCACCGGGAGTGTCGTGCTGGAGCGCTTCGGCCAGCGCGAGAACAGTAGACCGGCCATGCCGTTGGGCTGCTTGCCCAGGGCCACGGCGACCGCGGCGATCACCGCGAACACGAGGCCGGCCAGCTCCGGCTTCTCGGATTGCACGAGGGGCAGCAGCGCGAAGAGCAGGCCGCCGAGCAGCGCGCCCGTCACGGTGGTGATGCCGCCCACGAAGGCGAAGAGGAAGAGCAGCACGTTGTACAGGGGCTCGAAGTCGAGCTGGCTGGCGGTGAAGCCAAGACCGCCATAGAGCGCACCGGCGAGGCCGGCGATGGCCGACGACAGGGCGAACACGCTGAGCTTGGTGCGCCGCACGTCGAGCCCGAGCGTGGCGCAGGCCGCCTGGCTGTCGCGCATGGCTGCCAAGCGACGCCCGAAGGGTCCCCGCCGCAGCGTCAGCACGCCCACGGCCACCAAGGCGAACACGAGCGCGCACAGCACCGAGAACGCGCGGTCACCGGTGAAGCTCAGGCCAAAGATGTGGAGGCGACCGACGCCCACGCTGCCGCGGCCGTAGATGCGGGAGTCCTGGAAGATGACATCGCGCGACACCTGGGCCAGGGCAAACGTGACGAGGGCCAGGTAGAGACCCTGGAGGCGCAGGGCAGGGAGGGCGATCACCACCCCGAAGGGGACCGCGATCGCCGCCGCTGCCCCCATGCCCAAGAGGCTGTCGCCGCCGGCCACCTTGCCCATGGCGAAGGCCCCGAGCCCGAAGAACACGTACTGCGCGAGGGAGATCTGGCCCGAGTAGCCGGTGAGGAGCACCAGCGAGAGCAGCAGCGTGCCGTAGATGAGGGCGCGGTTGAGATCGAGGAGGTTGTCGCCGGCCACGCTCGCCAGGAGGGCAACGACCGGGACGAACACGGCCGCCCGCACGAGCGTGGCGCGCAAGCCGGGCACGGCGGGTGTGTCGCGGCCGACGATGCGCCCCACCGTGAGCTTGGCGTCGGGAAGGGCGAGTAGCACGAGGAACAGGAACACGCCCGGGACGCCGACTTGGAGGTGGTTCCACACCTCGGTGTGGGGAAAGGCGATCGGGGCGTAGCCCTGGATCAGCCCGAGGATGATCGCCCCGAGGAAGGTAAGGGCAAGGCTCTTCAACCGACCAAAGACCGCTGCGCCATAGGCGGCGAGCACGAAGAACGTGAGGTTGATGGCGTCGAGGGCGCCGGCGGTGGGCGCGTAGAGCACACCGGCAACCGCAGCGAGGACAGAGCCAAGGATCCAGCTCGTGCGGGCGATCGTGAGCGGGGGTGCTCCGGTGAGGCCCGCGAGCTCGGCGTTGTCCACCACCGCTCGCATCGCCACGCCGGTGCGCGTCGCCTTCAGGAGATACCGCAGGCCGATGGCCACGCCCACCGCGACGAGCAAGAAGGCCAACTCGTCCCAGCGGATGCGGGCGCCCACGATCGAGACGGCACGATCACCGAAGAGGTAGGAGCTGGTGCGCTGCTTCCCGTCCGATTGGTAGAGGTACTGGATGACCCCGATGAGCAGGATCGTCAGGCCGATGGTGACGGTCAGCGTGGTGCCAGGGGGCGCGTTGCGGAAGCTGCGCATGGTGCGCTCGAGGCCGAGCCCCATGAGGGGCGCGAGCACACCGAGCACGATCAGCAGCGCGAACGGGGCGGGGACGCCGGTCTCGGCGTTGATCTGGTGATAGGCGAACGCCGCCACCATCCCAACGGCGCCGTGCGCGAAGTTGAAGACGCCGGTGGTCGTGTAGGTGAGCACCAGGCCACTGGCCGCGATGGCGAAGACACAGCCGCCGCTGATACCGATGAGCGTGAACTGGAGGAACGAGGACAGGGAGCCGGCGCCGTCGTAGGCGCGCACCAGGAGGAGGAGGCTGGCCACGGTGCCGACGGCTGCTCCGGTGGCAAGGTGCCGGTCGGCCCGCAGGCGCCCGACCAGATCGGTCAGCACTGGAAGCCCTTGGCCGGGAAGGTCTTCACCCACTTCCCGCCCTTGACCTCGATCACGTTGAAGCACGCCGGCGGCTTCTTCTGGGCCGGGTTGATCGTGCCGACCAACCCGTTGCCCGTGTAGGCCGTGAACTTCTGCAGCTCGGCGATGATCTTGGCCTGGGTGGGGTCAGGACCAGCGGCCCTGAGGGCGCTGACGAACATGTCGGCCCCCAGCCAGCTCACGACGGAGAAGAAGTCGAGGTCAGCGCCGGGAGCAGTGCGTGCATACCAGGTGGCGAGGGCCGCGATCGCCGGGTTCGATGCCGCTTCCTCGGGGATGGCGAAGATGAGGCCGACCTTCGTGCCTTCGGCGGCCGGCCCCGCAAGCTGCAGGAACTTCTTGCCGTACACCTGGGCACCGTAGAAGGGCACCTTGGGGAAGTAGCCGACGCTCTGGAATGCCTTGGCCAAGTTGGCCATGGCGTTCACCTCAGCCACGGTGATCACGAAGTCGACGCCCTTTTGCTTCATGTCGTTCGCTTGCGTGTTGAAGTTCGTGGCGGTTGGCGCCACGGGATAGGTGGCGACGACAGGGATGCCGGCCCTTTCGAAGTCGACCTTGTAGGAGTTGGCCTGGTTCGCGCCGGTGGCGACGTCCTGGTAGAAGATGGCGGGCTTCGAGATCCCCTGCGTGGACTTGAAGTACTCGAGGATCTTGCCGAGGCCGTTGCCAGCACCTGGCGTGGGGTCGATCGGGTTGGGCGAGAAGTTGTTCTTGGCTGCCACACGGGGGCCGGTTGTGGCCAGGGAGACGTCGGCGATGCGCTTCTCGTCGATGATGGGTGCGCCACCGTCGTCGACCACCGACAGGCTGCCGACGAGAGCCAGCACCTGGGTCGTCATCTTGTCGGTCTCGGACCGGTTGGTGGCCGACTGGAAGCGATCGTCGGCGGTGATGAGCGTGAGCTTGCGTCCGCACACGCCCCCAGCGTTGTTCACCATGTTGAAGTACGCCTTGACGCCGTTCACCGACGTCTGCGCGAAGCCGGGCACCAGGCCGGTGATCTGGCTCACGTTGCCGACCTTGATCTCGGTTGGCGTCACCCCGACGCTCGTGGCCGTGCCGGGCTTGCAGCCGTCGGTGGCCACCTTGGTGCCCGTCCCGCCGGCCGGGCCCACCTGCCCCGGCCCGCCTGACACGACGGCTCCGCCGGCCGTCGGACCAGCCACCCCAGCCGCATCGCCGGCGGCGATCGTCGTGTCGGTGGTCTTCCCGCTACCCGCGGCACGGCCGCTGGCGGACCCACCGCCGTTGCTCGAGAGCGCGAGCGCTCGCTGCTGATCGCTCAGCCGCGAACCGCAGGCGGCGGTGGTCACAGCGAGGAGCATCGAGAGCGCGAGCGCGACGGCCTTCTTGGACTGCATGTGGCGAGATCCCCTTGGTATGACCGGCCGTAGCACCTTTCGCCGCCCGGTCGTCCGCCTCCTGCCCTGCGGTGGCAGCAGATCTGACGGTGTGTTAGAAGAAACTGGAACCTGTTCTACTTTAGTCGGAGGCCCCCGGCGATGTACCTGGCCTACACGGACGAGCAAGAGGCATTGCAGCGGGAGCTGCGCGGGTACTTCGCCGACCTCATGACGCCGGCGGTCGAGGCCGAGTGCGCGCAAGGTGAGACGGGCGGACCGGCGTGCCTCGAGGCCGTGCGCAAGATGGGGCGCGACGGCTGGCTCGGCATCGGATGGCCCACCGAGTACGGCGGTCAGGGCCGCACGGACGTGGAGCAGTTCATCTTCTTCAACGAGGCGTGGCGCGCCGGCGCGCCGATCCCGTTCCTGTCGATCAACACGGTCGGCAAGACGATCATGGAGTTCGGGTCCGAGGAGCAGAAGCAGTTCTTCCTGCCCAAGATCCTGGCCGGCGAGCTGCACTTCTCGATCGGGTACACCGAGCCCAACGCCGGAACCGACCTGGCGTCGCTCACCACCAAGGCCGTCAAGGACGGCGACGAGTGGGTGATCAACGGCCAGAAGATCTTCACGTCGTTGGCCAGCTACGCCGACTACATCTGGTTGGCCGTCCGCACCGACCCGGATGCACCCAAGCACCGCGGCATCTCGATCTTCCTCGTGCCCACCACCGATCCAGGGTTCTCGTACTCGAAGATCGAGACGATGGTGAACGCCAGCACCTACAACACCTTCTACGACGACGTGCGGGTCGGCGAGGAGGCCCTCGTCTACGGCCTCAACCGCGGCTGGGACCTCATCATCAACCAGCTCAACTACGAGCGGGTGTCGCTCGGACCGCCGGGCACCGTGGAGCGGGTGTTCGACGACGTGATGGCGTGGGCCCAGCAGACGAAGCTGCCCGACGGCCGCCGCGTGGCCGACCAGGAGTGGGTGCAGCTCAACTTCGCACGGGTGCACGCCAAGCTCGAGTTCGTGAAGCTCATCAACTGGAAGGTCGCCGCCGCGGGCGGCGCCAACCCGGCCGACGCCAGCGCCACCAAGGTCTTCGCGACGGAGTTCTACACCGAGGCCTACCGGCTGCTGATGGAGGTGCTCGGCCCCGCCGCCTACCTCACGCGCGGATCGACGAGCGCCATGCTGGCCGGCCGCCTCGAGCGTGCGTTCCAGGGCTGCCTCATCCTCACCTTCGGCGGCGGCGTCAACGAGGTGCAGCGCGATCTCATCGCCCTCTTCGGGGCCGGCCTGCCCCGCGTGCCCCGGACCTGAGGAGGACGGCAGCGATGGACTTCACCCTCTCCGAGGAGCAAGAGGCGATCCGTGACCTCGCGGCACGGATCCTCAGCGAGCGGCTCCCACCCGAGCGGCTGCGCACCCTCGAGGAGGGTGCCGTCTGGTTCGCGGACGACGTCTGGGCGGAGCTCGCCAAGGCCGGGCTGCTCGGCATCTGCTTGCCCGAGGCTGACGGCGGGGGCGGGTTCGGTCTCACCGAGGCCTGCCTCATCGCCGAGCAGATCGGTCGCGCCGTGGCACCCCTGCCGTACCTCTCGGCCATCGTCGGCGCCGGTCTCGCGATCGCGCAGTTCGGCTCAGCGGCCCAGCGAGCCCAGCACCTGCTCGGCCTCATCGACGGCTCCACGATGCTGGCGGTGGCGCTGCACGAACCCGGCGATGTCACGTTGCCCGCCGTGCCCGTCACCCAGGCCAGCGCGATCGACGGCGGGTGGCGAATCGACGGCGACAAGGCGTTCGTCGTGGGCGCCGACCGCGCCGCGGCCCTGCTCGTGCCGGCCCGTACGGGGGAGGCCACATCCGCGGTCTTCCTCGTCGATCCATCGGCGAACGGCGTCACGCTGGCTCGTGAGGAGGCCGTCAGCGGCGAACCGCAGTGGACGGTGCGCCTCGATGGCGTCGTCGTGTCCGCCGAGGCTCTGCTGGGTGCGGCGGATCAGGGCGGCGAGATCGTGGGATGGATCGCCGATCGGATGATGGCTGCGATCTGCGCGATGCAGACCGGCGTGTGCGAGGAGGCGCTCGCCATCACTGCTCGCTACGTCAACACGCGCGAGCAGTTCGGCTCCAAGCTCGGCACCTTCCAGGCCGTCGGTCATCGGGTTGCCGATGCGTACATCGACACGGAGGGCATCCGGCTCACGGCGCTCCAGGCGATCTGGCGGATCGAGGCCGGGGTCGAGGCCCACGACGAGCTGATGGTGGCGAAGTACTGGGCGGCCGAGGGAGCCCAGCGCGTGGTGCACGCCGCACAGCACCTGCATGGGGGCATCGGCATGGACCTCGACTATCCGATCCATCGGTACTTCCGCTGGGCCAAGGTGCTCGAGCTCACCCTCGGCGGAGCGACCCCGTCGCTGCTGGCCCTCGGGCAGAGCTTGGTCGCTCAGCCGACCACCGTCTGAGACCGAACGGCACGACCTGGACATACCACTCCCGCAAGCTCGCACGACGAATCGCACCACTACGCTCCACCGCACATCTGACCCCGGGGGGAACCAGCACGTGAAGCACTCACGAACCCGTACGTCGATCTTCGTACTCCTGCTCCTGGTCGCGTCGGCCTGCTCGCGCTCGAACAGCACCGAGACGGGCAGCAGCTCGACCACCACCACCAAGCCGTCCGCGGGTGGGGGTGCCACGTCGCTCGCCAAGGGAGGGTTCGGCGACATGAAGGCGGTGTGCGCGGCCGGCACCGCCAAGGGGAGCACCGCGACCGGGGTGACCGACACCGAGGTCCACGTCGGCACCGTCACCGACAAGGGGTTCACGGGTGCGGCCGGCCTCAACAAGGAGATGTACGACACGGCGGTGGCCTTCACCAGCTGGTGCAACGAGCACGGGGGGATCCTCGGTCGCAAGCTCGTGCTCGACGACCTCGACGCGGCACTCACCGAGTACGAGGCTCGGATCACCGACGCCTGCGAGAAGGACTTCTCCCTCGTGGGAGGCGGCGCTGTGTTCGACGAAGACCCCAACGGCGTGCGCGTCGCTTGTGGCCTGGCCAACATCGCCGGCTACGTGGTGTCGGCCCCGGCCCGCAACGCCGAGCTCCAGGTCCAGCCCCTGCCCAACCCGCTCGCCAAGACGAACGTCGGTCGCTACCTCGCCGCCGCCCGCGACTTCCCGGAGGGGATCAAGCGCTTCGGCATCATGTCGGCCAACATCCCGGCGGTCACCCTCGTGCGCAACCAGCTCCTCGAGGCGTCGGCGACCCTCGGGTACGAGAAGATCTACCAGCTCGAGTACGCCCCGGCGGGGGAGAGCGGCTGGGCCAACTTCGTGGCTGACATGCAGGCCAAGGACGTGAAGGTCCTGGAGTTCGTCGGTCAGCCGATCGACCTCACATCGTTGAACCGCGCCATGGACACCGCCGGGTGGCATCCCGACGTGGTCCTGCTGAGCGGCAACTTCTACGACGCCAACTACGCCGCCGAGGCTGGCGCGGTGGCCGGCAACATCTACATCCAGTCGCAGTTCCACCCCTTCGAGCTGTCGGCCAACAACAAGGCGACGCAGGACTACCTCGACCTCATGAAGCAGTACAACCCCGACGGCAAGGTCGCTCTGCTCGGCGCGCAGGGAATGTCCTCGTGGCTCCTCTTCGCCAAGGCCGCCACGTCGTGCGGTTCCGACCTCACGGCCGACTGCCTGCTGCAGAAGGCCAAGGCCGAGTCGGGCTGGACCGGCGGGGGCCTGCACGCTCCGCAGACGCCCGGCAACACCGAGCCGAGCAACTGCTGGCTCACCCTGAGCCTCGGCGCCAAGGGCTTCAGCCTCAACAAGGCTGCGACCAAGGCGAACAAGGGCCTCTACAACTGCGACCCGAAGAACGTCATCGCGCTCACGGGCGGGTGACCGAGCCGGGCGAGCGCACCCATGGATGAGTTCCTGCGGCTGACGATCCTCGGCCTGTGCACCGCGTCGATCTTCGCTCTCGCCGCTTGCGGGCTGGTGCTCACCTACACCACCACCGGCGTCTTCAACTTCGCCCACGGTGCGATCGGGATGCTGGGCGCGTTCGCGTACTGGCAGCTCCAGGTCGATTGGGGTTGGCCCGTGCCGCTGGCGCTCATCGCCGTGCTGCTCGTGCTCGCGCCTGCCCTCGGCCTAGTGGTCGAGCGCGGCATCATGCGCGGGCTGACCGACGCGCCGGAGACGGTTCGGATTGTCGTCACGATCAGCCTCCTTGTCGCCCTGCTGGGCATCGGCCTGTGGCTCTGGAGCCCCCAGCAACCGCACCAGACGCCGAGCCTCTTCCCCGGGCACACGCTCGACTTGTTGGGTGTGCGCATCAGCTGGCATCAGGCCAGCGCGTTCGTGATCGCCGCCGCCGTCGCCGCAGGACTCCGGCTGTTCCTGTTCCGAACTCGGATGGGCCTCGACATGCGGGCCGCGGTCGACAGCCGGCCGCTGGCCCTGCTGCACGGCGCCAGGCCCGACCGCTCCGCGGCCCTGGCGTGGGCGATCAGCT
>JBKJTJ010000081.1:0-7200 GCA_046590855.1 Actinomycetota bacterium | reverse complement strand
ACGTCCTCGTCGCGCGGGGCGACGTTCCAGTCCCCGACCAGCGCCACCTGGGACGTCGGGTCGGCGGCCAGCCAGTCGGCGCCGGCCGACCGCAGCCGGGCCAGCCACTCGAGCTTGTACTCCAGGTGCGGGTCGCCGAGCTGGCGGCCGTTGGGGACGTACAGCGACCACACGCGCACGCCACCGCACGTCGCGCCCAGCGCCCGCGCCTCGGACGCCGGCGGGTCGCCCCACTGCGGCTGCCCGGCGAACTCGGTCTCGACGTCCACGATGCCCACCCGCGACAGGATCGCCACGCCGTTCCACTGCGAGTAGCCGTGGTGGGCCACCTCGTAGCCGAGGGCCTCGAAGACGTCGGTGGGGAACTGTTCGTCCTTGCACTTGGTCTCCTGCAGCGCGACGACGTCGACGTCGCTGCGCTTGACCCACGCGGCGATCCGGTCGACGCGGGCGCGGGCGGAGTTGACGTTCCAGGTCGCGATGCGCACGCAGCGAAACCTAGCGGGCCGGCGACGACGGATAGGGTCCGGCCATGACCTCGCCCGACGCCCGCGCCGCCCTGCTCACCCGCATCGTCGACACCGCGGTCGTGCACGGCGCGGTCACGCTCAGCAGCGGCGCCACGGCCGACTACTACGTCGACCTGCGGCGGATCACCCTGGACGGTCACGCCGCCCCGCTGGTGGGCGAGGTCATGCTCGACCTCGCCGCCGGCCTGGACTTCGACGCCGTGGGCGGCCTGACGCTGGGCGCCGACCCGGTGGCGGCGGCGATGCTGCACGCGGCCCACGCGCGCGGGCGGCGGCTGGACGCGTTCGTCGTCCGCAAGGAGGGCAAGGCCCACGGCCTGCAGCGGCGGATCGAGGGCCCCGACGTAGCCGGACGCCGGGTGCTGGCGGTCGAGGACACCAGCACGACGGGCGGTTCGGTGCTGACGGCGGTGCAGGCGCTGCGCGAGGCCGGTGCCGAGGTCGTCGGCGTCGCGGTGATCGTCGACCGCGACACCGGCTCGGCCGAGGCGATCGCGGCGCAGGGCCTGGAGTACCGGTACGCGTACGGCAAGGCCGAGCTCGGCCTCTGAGCCGCCCCGGTGACCCCGTCGCTGCGGGTGGCGCAGGGCTGGGCGCTGGCCTGGACGTCGGGCCGAGTCGACGGCCCGAGCGTCGACGAGCGGCTCGCGATGGTGCGCACGGTCGTCGCCGGGATCCCGCGGTTCGTCTGGCTCGACCACGGACACGACCCCGGTACGCTCAGCCCACCACTGCGGAAGGAAGCACCATGACCGGCGGCATCATCGTCCTGCTCGTCGTGATCGTCCTGCTCGTCCTGCTGGTTCTGGTCGGTGTCGGGCTCTACAACGGCCTGGTGCGCGTGCGCAACGTCGTGCAGGAGTCCTGGCGGCAGATCGACGTCGAGCTGACCCGCCGTCACGACCTGATCCTCAACCTGGTCGAGACCGTGAAGGGGTACGCCTCACACGAGCGCGAGACCCTGCAGGCGGTCACCAACGCCCGGGCCGCGGCCGCCGCCCCCGGCTCCTCGCCGGCCCAGCAGGCGCAGCAGGAGAACGTGCTGACCGCCGCGCTCGGTCGGCTCTTCGCGGTGGCCGAGGCCTACCCCGACCTGAAGGCCAACCAGAACTTCCTGCAGCTGCAGCGCGACCTGACCGACACCGAGGACCGGCTCGCGGCCAGCCGCCGGTTCTACAACGCCAACGTGCGCACGCTCAACACCAAGGTCGAGACCGTGCCCTCGAACATCGTCGCGAGCCTGTTCCACATCGGCCGCGCCGAGTACTTCGAGGCCGAGGACCCCGCGGTCCGGGCGGCCCCGCAGGTCTCCTTCGGCGCCCCCGGTCCCGCCGTCAGCCCCCAGGACTGACATCCTCAGTGGCGGGCTCAAGTTCCGGCGCGTTCGTGCCGAAGGACTGCCCATGCGCCCTCTGACCGTGCTCGCGGGCACCGCCTCGCTCTGCGCGGTGGTGCTGGCCGCGGGGTCGGCCTCGGCCGTCCCCACGGCGGCGGTGAGCGCGACGACGACCCCCACCCACGTCGTCCGGACCCACCTGGACGACCCCCCGGCCGGGGTCGACGTCCAGGCCCACGTCGCGACCGCCGCGCTCGTCGCCCGCTCAGGAGTGGGCGCCCACCGGGCCGTCTACCGGGTCGCGCGCACCCACCTCGCCCCGCACGGCGCCCGGATCGCATCCGGCACCCCCACCACCGTGAGCGTGCTCTCGGTGCCCGGCGGCGCCGCGACCCTCGGCGGCCTGGCCGAGCACGTCAGTCCCTCGTGCACCGGCACCACCGACGGCGACCGCGTCCAGGTGATGTACGTCCGCGAGGCGAGCACGCCGAGCCGCTACGCCGACCTGCTGCCCTCGCTGCGCTCGTTCGTCGCCGACGTCGACGACACCTTCGCCGTCTCGTCGCCGACGTCCGGCCGACGGGTGCGCTGGGTGCAGGACGGCACCTGCGTGCCCGCACTGCCCGAGGTCGTCGTCGCCGATGGCGCACTCACCGGCAACCAGGGCCTGAACCAGCTCGTCCCCTCGCTGCAGGCGGCCGGGTACGATCGCGCCGACCGCAAGTACCTCGCGTTCGCCGACGCGTCGGCGCTGTGCGGCATCGGGCAGATGGTGCAGGACGACGACCCGACGTCCACCAACGCCAACAACGGCGTCGTGGCCCAGTACGCCCGGGTCGACACCGCCTGCTGGTCGGCGCGAAGCGGTGGGCACTCCACCCCGGCGCACGAGCTGACCCACATGCTGGGCGCCGTGCAGCCAGGTGCCCCGCACGCGACGGTCAACGGGCACTGCACCGACGAGGACGACGCCCTGTGCTACGACGACGGCTCGGGCGCGGCTGTCGTGACCCGGTGCGCGGCCGCCGGCGACGAGGCTCGCCTGGACTGCGGTCACGACGACTACTTCGACGACGCACCGACCCCCCGGGGTTACCTCGCCGGCGCCTGGAACACGGCCCGGTCGGCGTTCCTGGACGCCGTGCCGGTGCTCGGCGCGACGTCCACCGCCAGCTCGACGACGGCCCCCGCGACCACGACGAGCCCGCCCCCGGCGACGGTGACCCCCGCGGCGACCGCGCCGGCCCCGGTCGTGGTGGCCGTCGCCGCCCCCGCGAGCACGTACGTCGGGGCGTCGGCCCGGGTCAGCACGTCGGTCTCGGCCGCCACCGGCCCGGTCACCACCGCGGTGCAGCTGCAGTCCTGGACGTCTGTGACCGGGTGGCGGGTGCTGGCCACGACCGCCACGTCGTCCACCGGCAAGGCCGCGTTCGTCGTCCGACGCACGACGCCGACCGCGCTGACGCTGCGGGTGGTCGTGCCGGCCACCGCCGCGGTCGCGCGCGGGCTGTCGTCCTCGCGGGTCTCGCGGTTCGTCAAGCGGCCGACCGCCACCCTGGCGTCCGTGCGGGCCGGGCGCCCCGACGTCCTCGCGGCGACGGTGCGCACCAACGCCCTGCTGGGTGTCAGTGGGCAGTACGTGAGCCTGCAGGTGCGCTACGCGGGCACCAGCACCTGGCGCATTGTGACCCGGCGGATGACCGACCGGCTCGGCCGGGTGACGTTCGCGGTGCAGCCGCGCCGCAAGGTGGCCTACCGCTGGGTCTACCCCGGCGCCTGGAACCTCGCACCCTCGACCAGCACGGCGGTCTCGGTCAGCTTCTGACGCTGCGCGCCCTGCGGCGGGCCACGACCGGCCCCACCACGGACGCCAGCACCGACACCCCGGCGACGGCGTACGCCGCGTAGCGCACCCCCGGCACCGAGTGGGCGACGAAGCCGAGCACGACCAGCCCCGACCCCCACAGCAGCGCGCCGACGACGTTGGCCGCGAGGAACCGTGGGTAGGGCATCCGGGCCGTTCCCGCGACGATCGGGGTGAACGTGCGTACCCAGGGGATGAAGCGGGCGATCACCACGGCGCTGAGTCCCCAGCGGGCGTAGAACGCCTCGGCGCGGGGCAGGTGGTGGGCGGCGCGGCCGGCCCTGCGCTCGACCCAGGGGCGGCCGAGCCGGCGTCCGGTCCAGTAGCCGACGGCGTCGCCGGCCACCGCGCAGACCGCCGTGCCGATCGCGAGCAGCGGCAGCGACAGCGACGAGCCGTCGCGGGCGGCGAGCAGCCCCGCGGCGAACAGCACCGTGTCGCCGGGCAGCAGGAACCCGACCAGCAGGCCCGACTCGACGAACACCAGGGTGAACAGCACGACGTACACCCCGGTGGCGCTGAGGGTCGCCAGGTCGGGGTGCAGCAACGTGGACAGCCAGTCGGGCACGGGTCACGGTAACCGGCACCGTCCCGGGCCCGATCGTCGAGACACCACGATCGGGGCACCTGGAGGCCGCCGGGTGACCCGTTCGTGCGGTCTCGGGTGCGCGGCGGGGGCGACGTACCGTTGGGGGCATGCCCGCCGACGACTGGAACCGCACGCAGATGCTGCCGCAGTCCGGTGGCCGGGCTCCGGACGCCCCGCCGGGGTCCGGCGTCCGCGCCCCCGGCGCACCGAGTGAGCCGACCCCGACGCGGCCGGCCGGCGCCCCGACGTCCGCACGGCGGCGCCGGGGTGTGCGCTGGGTCGCGCTGCTCGCAGTGCTGCTGGCGGCCTACCCCCTCGCGCTGCTCGCGGTCGCCTGGACCAGCCTGAACCGCACGGCCGCCCTCGGGGCCTCGGCCGCGACGCCGGGCCGCACGTACCTCGTGGTCGGGTCGGACTCGCGGGCCGGGCTGACAGCGGCTCAGCGCAAGGCGCTGCGCACCGGCACCGCAGCAGGGCAGCGCACCGACACGATCCTGCTGCTGCACGTGCCGTCCGGCCGCGGACCGACGGTGCTGATGAGCGTCCCGCGCGACAGCTACGTCGACATCCCGGGCCACGGGAAGGGCAAGATCAACGCGGCGTTCTCGCTCGGGGGAGCGGCGCTGCTGGCGCGGACCGTCGAGCAGAACACCGGGATCGGGGTCGACGACTACGTCGAGATCGGGTTCGCCGGGTTCGCAGACATGGTCGACGCGGTCGGTGGCGTGCGCATCTGCCCGAAGCGGGCGATCAACGACCGCCGCGCGGGGCTCGACATCGCCAAAGGCTGCCAGCAGGCGCAGGGTGCGACCGCCCTCGGTTACGCCCGGGCGCGCTACAGCGATCCCCGCGGCGACCTCGGCCGGGTCGAGCGGCAACGCGAGCTGCTCGCCGCGATCGTCACCAAGGCGACCAGCCCGGCCACGCTCGTCAACCCGCTGCGGACGTTCCCCCTCGCCTCCAGCGGTGCCGGCGCCCTGACCGTCGACTCGAGCACCGGACCGATCGCGCTCGCGCGGTTCGTGCTGGGCATGAAGGCCAGCGCGGGGTCGTCCGGGGTGTCGCTGACCGTTCCCGTCCGCGGGACGGCGACCCGTGCGGGCTCGGGCTCGGTCGTGCTGTGGGACACGACGAAGGCCACGGCGGTGTTCGCCGCCATCGCCCGCGACGACACCACCGCGGTCCGTGCGTACGCGGCCCAGCAGAAGCCGTAGCGCTCAGCTGCCGCGGACGTCCTCGTCGATGACCCGCTGGCGCTCGTCGTCCTCGTCGTAGCGGGGGTCGCGGCCGTCGGTGCCGCCCTTGGAGCGCGCGCGCAGCACCTCGACGATCGCCGGCAGGACCGAGATGGCCACGATGAGCAGCAGGATCAGCTCGAGGTGCCCGGCGATGAACGCGACCGAGCCGAGGAAGTAGCCGAGCAGCGTGACCCCGGTGGCCCACAGCACGGCGCCGATGGCGGTGTAACCGAGGAACGTGCGGCGCGGCATGCGCCCCACCCCGGCGGTCACCGTGATGAAGGTGCGGACGATGGGCACGAACCTGGCCAGGATGATCGCGCGGGCACCGTACTTGTCGAAGAACGCGACCGTCTGGTCGACGTACCTGGGCTTGAAGAGCTTGGCGTCGGGGCGGTGGAACAGGGCAGGACCGGCCTTGCGCCCGATCTCGTACCCGACCACGTTTCCGGCGAACGCCGCCACGCTGAGCACCACGCAGGCGACCAGCAGCGGCTGGTGCAGGCTGCCACGGCCTTGCAGCAGGCCCACCGTGAACAGCAGCGAGTCGCCGGGCAGGAAGAAGATGAACAGGCCGCACTCGACGAACACGACGAGCGCCGCGCCCCACAGGGCGTACGAGCCCAGGCTGTCGAGCAGGGACTGGGGGTCGAGCCACGACGGGCCGAGGGTGTGCATCACGCGGCCAGCGTAGGTGAGGAACCGTGGAGCCGCCTTAGGGTCGATCCGTGGACGGACCGGCACGCGAGGACGAGGTGGGCGTCGGCCCGTGGGTGGGCCCGTGGCCGGACGACGAGCGATACGACCCCGTGCTGCTGACCGAGGGCGACCGCCGCAACGTCATCGACCGCTACCGCTACTGGCGGGTCGATGCCGTGGTGGCCGACCTCGACACCCGCCGTCACCCGTTCCACGTCGCGATCGAGAACTGGCAGCACGACCTGAACATCGGGTCCGTCGTCCGCACGGCGAACGCGTTCAACGCAGCCGGCGTGCACGTCGTCGGGCAGCGGCGGTTCAACCGGCGCGGCGCCATGGTGACCGACCGGTACCTGCACCTGCACCACCACGCGAGCGCGGACGACCTGCGCACCTGGGCGTCGGCGTCCCGCCTGCCGGTCCTGGGCGTCGACAACCTGCCCGGCGCGATGCCGCTCGAGACCCACGCCCTGCCGCGGGCCTGCGTGCTGCTGCTCGGCCAGGAGGGCCCGGGCCTGTCCGAGGCGGCTCGCGCGGCCTGTGACGTCGTCCTGTCGATCGCCCAGTTCGGCTCGACCCGCTCGATCAACGCCGGCGCCGCGGCCGCCATCGCCATGCACTCCTGGGTCCGCCAGCACGCCACCCCCACCGCACCACCCCCGCACTTGCTCGCCTAAGTGCCGCAGGACGGCGTCTCAGACGGCACTTGCGTGACAAAGTGCCGCCGGACTGGGGTCAGCGCCAGATGCGGCGGGTGGTGCGGACGACGGGGGGCCGGGTCTGGTCCCAGACGCGCCGCCACTGGGCGGTGTCGGGGGCGCTCATCGCCGGGGTCTGGCCGCGGGCGGCGCGGCGGGTGGCGTCCCACCAGGTGGTGGCGTCCTCGTCGACCAGCAGGGCGACGGCGTTCTCGATCCGGGCCCCGAACTCGCGCGGACCCTCGC
>JBKJTJ010000387.1:0-6162 GCA_046590855.1 Actinomycetota bacterium | reverse complement strand
CGAACGGCCCGGGGGTGGTGCACCTGCACCGCCGCGATGGTGCGGCTCACGACGTGCGTGGCGACGCCGCGCCGGACCACCTCGACCTCCGGCAGCTCGGGCACCGCCTAGCCGGGCCCGGGGTGCCGGGCGCGGACGGCGGCCCAGGCGGTGGCCGCGGCCTCCTGCTCGGCCTGCTTCTTGCTGTTGCCGCGCCCGACGCCGAGCGGCTGCCCGCCGACCCGCGCGGTGGCGGTGAACGACTTGGCGTGGTCGGGGCCGTCCTCGACGACGACGTACTCGGGGACGCCCTCGCCGGCGCTCGCGGTCAGCTCCTGCAGGCTGGTCTTCCAGTCCAGACCGGCGCCGAGGGTCTGGGTGTCGCGCATCAGCGGGTCGATCAGGCGGTGCACCAGCCCGGCTGCGGCGGGAAGACCCCGGTCGACGAACACGGCCCCGATCACCGCCTCGACGGTGTCGGCCAGGATCGAGTCCTTGTCGCGGCCCCCGGTGCTCTCCTCGCCGCGACCGAGGAAGACGTAGTCCCCGAGGCGCAGCGTGCGCCCGGCACCGGCCAGGGCGCGCATGTTGACGACGGCGGCGCGCAGCTTGGCGAGCTGACCCTCGGGCAGGTCGGGGTGGGTGCGGTACAGCGTGTCGGTGACGACCAGACCGAGGACCGAGTCGCCGAGGAACTCCAGGCGCTCGTTGGTGGGCAGACCACCGTGCTCGTAGGCGTAGCTGCGGTGGGTCAGCGCCCTTCGCAGCAACGCAGGATCGACCTGCAGACCCAGCTGGGTCTGCAGGTCGATGGCGTCGGGCGGCGGACCGGCCGCCGGGCGGGGGGCGCTCAGGCCTGGTGCTCGGCGCGCTCGGCCGCGGCGTAGTGACGACCGCCGTAGGTGCCGCAGGCGGGGCACGCCATGTGCGGCTGGCGCAGCTCGCGGCACTGGGGGCACGCCGACAGCGTGGCGGGCAGCGCCTTCCAGTTCGCGCGACGCGAACGGGTGTTGGAGCGCGACATCTTCCGCTTCGGGACGGCCACGTCAGTTCTCTTCCTGTGCGTCGGCCCGCGCGCCGGGGGGCGCACTGACCTCGTTCGTCGGCTGGCCCTCGTCGAGTGCCAGGCCCTGCAGCGCCGCCCACCGGGGGTCGACGACGTCGTGCTGGTGGTCCGGGTCGTCCTCGAGGCGCGCTCCGCACTGCGAGCACAGCCCCGGGCAGTCGACCCGGCACACCGGTTTGAACGGCAGTGCTGGCACCACCGCGTCGCGCACCACGGGCTCGAGGTCGAGCAGGTCACCCACGAGCTCGTGCACGTCCTCGTCGACCGCGTCGACGTCGTCCTGGTCGGGCTGGGCGCCCGGGTAGGCGAACAGCTCGGTCAGCCAGACCTCGACGCTCTGCTCGAGACCGGTCAGGCACCGGATGCACTCCCCGGTGGCCCGCCCGCTCACCGAGCCGGTGACGAGAACGCCCTCCATCACCGACTCCAGCCGCAGGTCCAGGTGCAGGTCGGACCCCTCGGTGACGCCGATGACGTCGGTGCCCAGGTCGGCGGGCGCCGGCACGTCGCGGACGAGCGTGATCATCGAACCCGGACGGCGGTCGAGCTCGTGGGTGACGAGGACGAGCGGCGCACGGGGGTTCAGACGGATCGCGGACTCCATGAGCATGACGGACGGTGCAGACCTGGGTCGGTCGGCGCAAGGCGAGCCCTGCGCGCAACCGACGCACCAGGTTAGCGGACGCCGGCCCCGGCCTACGAATCGAGCTGGTCCTCGCGCGGTGGCAGGCCGGCGTCGGGCCCGGTCGGCTGGTCGTCCGGATCCGGGACGGGCCGTCCGCCGTCCTGGGCGCGCCGCTGGGCCAGCCGGTCGCGGCCGCGGCCGACCTGCTGGCCGAGCTGGTCGAGGGCGATCTCGAACTCGGCGAGCTTGCGGTCGACGTAGTCGTCGGCCTGGGCGAGCAGTCGCTCGGCCTCGGCCTGCGCCGCGAGCTGGACGGCGGCGGCCCGCTCACGCGCCGCCGAGACGATCTGGGTCTGCTCCACCAGGCGGTCGTGCTCGACCTGGGCGGCGGACACCATCTGCTCGGCCCGGCTGCGGCCCTGCTCGACGACCGCCTCGCGGTCGCTGAGCAGCAGGTCGGCGTGGTGCAGCTGCTCGGGCAGCAGGTCGCGCAGCTCGTCGAGCAGTCCCAGCACCTCGGCGCGGTTGACCAGCGCCGACGCCGACATCGGCATCGCTCGGGCGTCCTCGAGCAGGGCGGTGATCTGGTCGAGCTTGTCGTGCACGTCCACCGGCTGTCCCTCCGATCGCCGGGTCAGGCCCGGCGGGCCACCAGTGCGTCCCGGACGACGTCCGGCACCAGCCCGGTGACGTCCCCACCGTAGGCGCTGACCTGCTTCACCAGGCTGCTCGACACGTGCTCCAGCCGCGGGTCGCCGGGCAGCAGCAGCGTCTCGACCCCCGTCAGGTGGCGGTTCATCAGCGCCATCGGCAGCTCGTAGGACGCGTCGGCGCCGCTTCGCACGCCCTTGACGATCGCCTCGGCCCCCACCTCGCGGCACACGTCCACCAGCAACCGGCCCGCGAACACCTCGACCCGGACGCCCGGACGCTCACCGAGGGCGTCGCGCAGCAGCCCCAGCCGCTCGTCGGGCGTGAACGCCCCGGCCTTGTCCGGGTTGTGCAGGACGGCCACGACCACCTCGTCGAACAGGGCCGCGGCCCGGTCGATGACGTCGAGGTGACCGAGGTGGACGGGGTCGTAGGACCCGGGGCAGACGCAGCGGCGCACGGCGCGAACCTACCGCCCGCGCCCGCCCGGCAGGTCGGTCTACCCGCGCTCGGCGAACCAGATCCGGGTCTCGCCGTAGCGCCGGTCGTCGTAGCACTCCAGGCCGCGCGGCCAGGTGGGCTCCGGCGTCCGGGTGCTGCGCTCGACGACCACCGCCGCATGGGTGGCCAGCCAGCGCCCGGCCACCAGCAGGGCGAGCACCTCGGCCAGGGCCGGCTCGGGCATCGGGTACGGCGGGTCGGCGAGCACCAGGTCGAACGGCGGGCCGACGACGGGGCGGGCCAGCACCCGCTCGACCCGGTCGGCCAGCACCTCACCCTGACCCAGGCCGGTCGAGCCGAGGTTGCGCCGGATCGCGCGCGCCGCCGCCTGGCCCTGCTCGACCAGCACCGCCGAGCGCGCACCACGGCTCAGCGCCTCCAGCCCCAGCGCCCCCGACCCGGCGTACAGGTCGAGCACCCGGGTCGCGTCCAGCAGGCCGTCGTGCTCGAGCCGGCTGAACAGCGCCTCGCGGACGCGGTCGCTGGTTGGTCGGGTCTCGCGTCCCACCGGCGACTGCAGCCGGGAGCCGCCGGCGGTGCCGGCGATGATGCGAGTCATGGCCCCTGACCCTAGGGCGCTGCGGCGGCGCGTGGGGGGCGGCGCTCAACCCCGTTCGAGGAACTGCTCGCCCTCGTCGCCGACCAGCACGGCGATCGCCGCGACCAGCGCCGGGTGGGACTCCAGCAGCGGGTCGGCGTCGACCAGCGAGGCGGCGTCGGTGCGGGCCTGCTCGATGACCGCCCCGTCGCGCAGCACCCGCAGCAGCCGCAGCGAGGAGCGCAGGCCGGACTGCGCCGCGCCCAGCACGTCACCCTCCTTGCGCAGCTCGAGGTCGACCCGCGCCAGCTCGAACCCGTCGGTGGTGGCGGCCACCGCGGCCAGCCGCTCGCGGGCGGGTGTGCCGGGCGCCGCCTCGGTCACCAGCAGCGCCAGCCCGGCCGCCCCGCCGCGCCCGATCCGCCCCCGCAGCTGGTGCAGCTGCGAGATGCCGAACCGGTCGGCGTCCAGCACCACCATCACGGTCGCGTTGGGGACGTCGACCCCGACCTCGATCACGGTGGTGGCCACCAGGACGTCGACCTCGCCGGCGACGAACCGCCGCATGACGTCGTCGCGGACGTCGGTCGGCAGCCGGCCGTGCAGCACCTCGATCCGCAGCCCGGCGAGCACCGGGACCGCCTGCAGCAGCTCGAGGGCGTCGACCACGGCCATCGGCGGCCGCTTGTCGTCCTCGCCCGAGCCCGCACCGTCGTCCCACTCGACCTGCTCGGGCTCGGCGGGGCCGTCGTCGCCGATCCGCGGGCAGACGACGAACGCCTGGTGACCGGCGGCGACCTCCTCGGCGACGCGCTCCCAGGCCCGCTCGACCCAGCGCGGGTTCTCGGCCGTGACGACGTGCGTGGTGATCGGCGCGCGGCCGGCGGGCAGCTCGGTCAGGGTCGAGGTCTCGAGGTCGCCGAAGACCGTCATGGCCACGGTGCGCGGGATGGGGGTCGCCGTCATCACCAGAACGTGCGGGGGCACCGAACCCTTGGCGCGCAACAGGTCTCGCTGCTCGACACCGAACCGGTGCTGCTCGTCGACCACCACCAGACCGAGCTCGGCGAACTGCACGTTCTCCTGCAGCAGCGCGTGGGTGCCGATGACGACGCCCGCCTCGCCGGACGCCGCCTCGAGCAGCGCCTTGCGGCGCACCGTGGCGGGCTGCGACCCGGTCAGCAGGGTGACCCGGGTGCCGATCTCGCTGCCGCCGAGCAGCCCGGCCTCGCCGAGGTCGCCGAGCATCGCCGTGATGGAGCGGTGGTGCTGGGTCGCCAGCACCTCGGTGGGGGCGAGCAGGGCCGCCTGCGCCCCGGCGTCGACGACGGTGAGCATGGCCCGCAGGGCGACGACGGTCTTGCCCGACCCCACCTCGCCCTGCAGCAGCCGGTGCATCGGGTGGGCGGCGGCCAGGTCGCTCGCCACCTGGTCGCCGACCGCGCGCTGGCCTTCGGTGAGCGTGAAGGGCAGCCGCTCGTCGAACGCCGCCAGCAGGCCGCCGGCCCGAGGCACCCGCGGCGTCGCCGCCTGGTGCCGGCGGGCCGCCCGGCGGCGCAGCAGCGCGGCCTGCAGGACGAAGGCCTCCTCGTAGCGCAGCCGGTGCCGCGCCTGCTGCGCCTCGGCCATCGTCTTCGGGGCGTGGACGGCGACCAGCGCCGCGTGCAGCGGCATCAGGCCCTGCACCGCGCGGATCTCGTCCGGCACCGGTTCGGGCATCGGCGCCAGCCCGTCGACGAGCGTCCGGGTGGCGTTGGCGATCTGCCAGGACTGCAGGCCGGCCCCCGCGGGGTAGATCGGGATCGGCTGCTCCAGCACGGCGTCGGTGTCGACCTCACCGCCGGCACCGTCGGCACCCTCGCGGATCAGGTGGTACATCGGGTTGACCAGCTGCATCGACCCTCGGTAGACGCCGACCCGACCCGAGAACAGGCCGGTGGTGCCCACGGTCAGGGCCGCCTCACGGCCCTGGTGCACCGGCCGGGCCCGGTCGAAGAAGGTCAGCGACAGGGTGCGTTGACCGTCCCCAACGCGCACCTCGAGGATCCAGCCGGGCCGGCTGACCATGGCCCGCCCGGTCACCTGCGCCACCCGGGCCAGCACGGTCACGTGGTCGCCGACCGGCAGCCGCGACAGGTCGGTGAGCTCGCCGCGCAGCAGGTACCGCCGCGGGTAGTGCCGCAGCAGCTCGCCGACCGTGTGCAGTCCCAGCGTCTTCGCCACGGCGACCGCGGTCTTCTTGCCGATCCGGCGGTCCAGCGGCACGTCGAGCTCGGGGGCCGGGCTCACTCGACCCCCAGCAGCAGGGAGTGACCCCGCTGACCGCCGTCCACCAGGCTCACCTCCACGTCCCTGCGCTCGCGGCGCACCGCCGTCGACACGGCCTCGGCGAGCTCGCGCGCCCCCGCTGCGGAACCCCACACCAGGGTGAGCAGCTCGCCGCCTGCAGCCAGCATGCGCGCCGCCACCGACAACGCCACTGCGGCTGCGTCCTCACCCAGCTCGACGACGTCGTCCTCGACCAGGCCGAGTACCTGGCCGGCGCGGCACCACCCGGCCGAGGTCAGCGCGTCGACGTCCGCCGTCGTGACGGCGCCGTGCCGGGTGGCCGCTGCGGCCGTCGCCATCCGCACCAGGTCCTGCGCACGCGCGGCCCACGGGTCGTGCACCGCCAGGGCGGCCAGCGCCTGGACCGGCGACCGGATGGGCAGCACGGCGACGTCGCGCCCCTCGGCACCGGCCGCGGCGGCCGCCGCCTGGGCCAGGGCCAGGGCGGATGCGCCGTCGGGCAGGACGACGGCG
>JBKJTJ010000386.1:0-9604 GCA_046590855.1 Actinomycetota bacterium | reverse complement strand
GTCCGGCAACACGGTCGACGTCCAGGTCGCGCAGGACATCAAGCAGCAGCTGGGCCAGGCGTTCGCGGGTGGAACGCCCCCGGACATCTTCTACACCGACGCGGCCCGATTCCCGGACTACGCGAAGGCGGGTGCGCTGTACGCGTACGGCGACCAGGTGCAGAGCCCCGAGGACTTCTACCCGGCGCTGAAGACGACCTTCACCTACGACAACAAGTTCTACTGCGCGCCCAAGGACTTCTCGACGATCGCGCTGGAGATCAACAACAAGGCGTGGAAGGCCGCCGGGCTGACCGACGGCGACATCCCCACCACCTGGGACCAGCTGCACGCCGTCGCCAAGAAGCTCACCACCGGCAAGCAGACCGGGCTGGCGATCGGCGACACCCGCGACCGGATCGACGCCTTCATGATCCAGGCCGGTGGGGGACTCACCAGCAAGGACGGTGCCACCATCACGGCCACCGCGCCCGAGAACGTGCAGGCCCTCGAGTTCGTCAAGTCGATGCTCGCCGACGGCAGCGCCAAGTTCCCCAAGCAGCTGGACTCCGGCTGGGCGGGTGAGGCGTTCGGCAAGGGCGTCGCCGCCATGGCCATGGAGGGCAACTGGATCAAGGGCTCGCAGAAGAACGACTACCCGGACGTCGACTACCAGGTCGCCGAGCTGCCCGCGGGCCCCAAGGGCAAGGGCACGCTGCTGTTCACCCAGTGCTGGGGGATCGCCGCCAAGAGCACCCACCAGGCGGCCTCCGTCGACCTGGTCAACTCGCTGACCGCGGTCGACCAGCAGCTGGCGGCGGCCACGGCGTACGGCGTCATGCCCTCGCGCGCTTCCGCCAAGGCGCAGTACGAGCAGAAGTTCCCCGAGGACAAGGCGTTCGTGGCCGGCGGCGAGTACGGCGTCGGCCCGGTCAACAAGCCCGGCTTCGACTCGGTGCTGGCCGACCTCGACACCGGCCTGCAGGGTCTGAAGACCGGTGACCCGAAGGCCATCCTCGCCAGCTTCCAGAAGAACGCCGAAGCAGCGACGAAGTAGCCCGCCCCGGTGCGTGCCGGCCTCTCGGCCGGCACGCACCGGTTCTCCGCCCGGCCGACCGCACGAGGAGCGCCATGAGCAACATCACCACGACGGTTCCCACCACCGTCGCACCCTGGCGCCCCAGGGGCTCATCGGGTGGCTCGGGCAAGGGCATCCGGGCCGGTGAGGGGCGGGCCGGTTGGCTCTTCGTCTCGCCGATGGTGATCGTCCTCGGCATCTTCCTGCTGGTCCCGATCATCATGGCGATCTGGGTGAGCACGCTCGACTGGAACGGTCAGGGCAGCCCGTTCGCCGGCGGGGCGAAGTTCGTCGGCCTGGACAACTACCAGTCGCTGCTCGTCACCGACGGACTGGCGCGCAAGGACTTCATGCTCTCGTTGCGCAACACCTTCTACTACGTGCTCTTCGTCGTGCCGCTGCAGACCGCCCTCGCGCTGTTCCTGGCGACCGTGGTGAACCAGAAATACCTCAGGGGTCGCAGCTTCTTCCGCACAGCCTTCTACTTCCCGTCCGTCACCAGCTCGGTGGCGATCACGATCGTGTTCATCTTCCTGTTCCAGAACAGCGGTGCCATCAACAAGCTCCTCAGCTTCGTGGGCATCAAGGGACCGCAGTGGCTGGCCGACCCCCGGGGCCTGTTCCAGGTCGTCGGCGACAAGCTCGGCCTGGTCGACATCGCGAAACCGCCGGGTAGCCTGACCGGGCACGGGGTCCTGGGCCTGACCTGGTGGGACTGGCTCTCCGGTCCGTCGGTCGCGTTGATGGCCGTCGTGTTCCTCGTCGTGTGGACCACCGCGGGGACCTTCATGCTGATGTTCCTGGCGGCGCTGCAGGACATCCCGGTCGAGGTCGAGGAGGCTGCGCTGCTGGACGGCGTCGGGCCGTGGCAGAAGTTCCGCTACGTCACCCTGCCCCAGCTGCGGCCGGTGCTGTTCCTGGTTCTGACGCTCGGGCTGATCGGCACCTGGCAGGTCTTCGACCAGGTCTACCTGCTGGGCGGTGGCAACCCGGCCAAGACCACGCTGACCCCGGCGTACCTGTCGTACCGCTCCGGCTTCAACGAGTTCAAGTACGGCAACGGGGCGGCGATCGCGTTCATGCTGTTCATCATCATCACGGCGCTGACGCTGCTGCAGCGCTACGTCCTGCGCGACAAGGACGCCATCGCCGAGAAGCGTGGCCGTCGGGCGCAGCTGCGCAAAGCGGGTGCGCGATGAGCGCCCCGACCCAGACCACGGGTCTCGTGCCGTCCACCGTCCCCCTCGCCGAACGGGGCCAGACGCCGGGACGCCGCGTGAGCAAGCGTGCGCTCGGCTACTCCCTGCTCCTCCTGCTGGCGCTGGTCTACATCTTGCCGTTCGCGATCCAGATCGCGACGTCGTTCAAGACCGACCCGGACGCCGCGGGCAACCCCCTCTCGCTCGTGCCCAACCCGTTCACCCTGGCGGCCTGGAAGCGGCTGTTCCAGGGCAGCACCGGCAACTACCCCCTGTACTTCTTCAACTCGGTGTTCGTGACGGTGACGGTGACCGCGGGGCGGGTCTTCTTCGACTCCCTCGCCGGCTACGCCCTGTCACGACTGCAGTTCCGCGGCCGCGCGGCGCTGTTCAACGCCGTCCTCGCCGTCATGGCCGTCCCCGGCGTGGTGCTGCTGATCCCCAAGTTCCTGGTGCTGAAGCAGGTGGGTATGTACGACCAGTACAGCGGCATGATCATCCCGCTGATGGTCGACGCCGCCGGCGTGTTCATCATGAAGCAGTTCTTCGACTCGGTGTCGATCTCGATCGAGGAGGCCGCGCGCATCGACGGCGCCGGCGTGTTCCGCACGTTCTGGTCGGTCGTGCTGCCGATGGCGCGCCCGGCGCTGATCACCTTGACCATCCTGTCCTTCCAGGGGTCGTGGAACGAGTTCACCTACTTCCTGATCGCCACCCAGAGCGAGGCCAAGCAGACGGTGATCCTCGCCCTGGCCCGGTTGTCGTCTGGACAGCTGGGCTCGGGGACGCAGTTCCCGCTGAGGCTCGCGGCATCGGTGCTGACGATCATCCCGGTGGCCCTGGTGTTCTTCGCCTTCCAGCGGCACTTCGTCCGCGGGGCGAACGAGGGCGGCGTCAAGGGCTGAGCAGCACCAGAGCCAGCACGGCGTTCAACGTGGCTGCGACGACGCGCACCGTGTCAGCGGTGAGCAGCCGGCGGTGCGCTGCGGCGTCCCACCCGGCGCTGAGCCGGGAGTGCTGCGGGACTGCGGCGAACGCCGTCGCGCCCAGCACCGCCCCCAGCAGCAGGACGGCCAGCACGCGGCCCACGGCCGTGACGGCGCCGTCCAGGGCGACCAGCACGGACGTCAGCAGCAGCGCCGCGAACAGCGGCCCCACCAGGTAGGTCACCCGCCGCTGGTAGGCCGCCAGGTAGGTGGCGAACGCCGGCCGTGGCACCTCGGCGAGCTGGGGGTAGGCCACCACCCGGATCGTCCACTGGAACCCGGCGTAGGCGCTGGTGGACATCAGGTGGACCGTGAGGACGTCGGGCACCCGGTCATCGTGCACGCTGGGGGCATGTGCCTGCAGTCCGTGACCGACCCCGCCCCGCTGCTGACCCGCCGCCAGATCATGGGCCAGGTGTGGGCCGACCTGACGTTCGTGCACTGGCGGGTCGACCCCGACCTGGTCGCGCCGTTGCTGCCGACGGGCACCCGACCCGACCTGCACGAGGGCGCGACGTACGTCGGGCTGGTGCCGTTCCGCATGGTGGGGGCCGGCGTGGGCGGGGGCCCGGGCGTCCCGTGGCTGGGGACGTTCGCCGAGACCAACGTGCGGCTGTACTCGGTCGACCCCACCGGACGCCGGGGAGTGGTGTTCCGCTCGCTCGAGGCCACCCGCCTGGCCGTGGTGCTCGGCGCCCGGCTGGCGTTCGGCCTGCCCTACACCTGGGCCCGGATGCGGGTCACCCACGACGCCGGGACCGTGTCCTACCAGACCTCTCGGCGGCTGCCCGGACCGCGCGGCGCCGGTGGTCGCGTCGTGGTCCGCCCGGGCGAGCTGGTCGAGGCCGACCCGCTCGCCGCGTTCCTCACCTCGCGCTGGGGGCTGCACACGCGGTGGCTGGGGCGCACGCTGTACGTGCCCAACCACCACGGCTCCTGGCCGCTGCACCGGGCCGAGCTCGAGCACCTGGACGACACGCTGGTCGCCGCGGCCGGGCTGCCGGGGCTGGTGGGCCGCGCACCCGACTCGGTGCTCTGGTCGCCCGGGGTCCGCACGGTGTTCGGGATGCCGTTCGATGCCACGACCCCGCGCACCGGTGCGTAGAGCGGGCCTTGCGCCGGTCGGGTTCGTCCTGCTCTGGAGCACCGGCTTCGTCGGAGCGCGGTATGGCCTGCCGTACGCCGCGCCGTTCACGTTCCTCGCGGTGCGGCTCGCCATCGCCGGCGTCCTGCTCGCCGGTCTGGCCGCGGCCACCCGGTCGCTGTCGGCGCTGTCGCTTCAGCAGGTGCGGAACGCGTCGGTAGCCGGGCTGCTGCTGCACGCCGGGTACCTCGGCGGGGTGTTCTTCGCCATCGCCGACGGGCTGCCCGCCAGCGTCGCGGCCGTCGTGGTGAGCCTGCAGCCGCTGTTGACCGCGGCCCTCGCCACCCGGCTGCTCGACGAGCACCTGGTCGGCCGGCAGTGGGTGGGCCTCGGCGTCGGGGTCGCGGGCGTCGGGCTGGTGCTGGCCCCGGGGCTGTCGGCCGGGCAGGGTGCCTACGCCCCGGTCGCGGTGCTGGCGTGTGTCGTGGCGCTGATCGCCGGGAGCGCGGGCACGTTGTGGCAGAAGCGACACGGCGACCGGATCCCGCTGCTGACCGGCACGGCCGTGCAGTACGGCGCGGCCGCCCTGCTGCTGCTCGTCCTCGCCCTGGCCACCGAGGACACCTCGATCCGGTGGACCCCGCGCTTCGTCGTGGCGATGGTCTGGCTGGTCGTGGCGCTGTCCCTCGGCGCGATCCTGCTGCTGCTGCTCCTGCTACGCCGGGGGAGCGCGGCCAGCGTCTCGAGCCTGTTCTACCTCGTGCCGCCCGCGACCGCCCTCGAGTCCTACGTGGTGTTCGGCGAACAGCTGAAACCACTGTCGCTGCTGGGGATCGGGGTAACGGCGGTGGGTGTGGCGCTGGTGCTCCGGCCGCCGCAGGTGGGCGGCTGACGGTCAGCGGACGCTGACACCCGGCGCGAACTTGGGCACCGTGAAGCTCACCCGCGTGCCGGCCCCGGGGGCCGTCTCGACCACCAGGCCGTGCGCGTCGCCGTACACCTGACGCAGCCGGGCGTCGACGTTGCCCAGCCCGACCGAGTCGGTCTCGGACTCGCCCGACAGCACAGCGCGAACGACCTCCGGGTCGGTGCCCACCCCGTCGTCCTCGACCGCGAGCTGGGCCTGCGACCCGACGTCCTTGGCGGTGATCGTCACGTGCCCGACGCCGCTCTTGCCCTCGAGCCCGTGGCGAACGGCGTTCTCCACCAACGGTTGCAGCACCAGGAACGGCACGGCGACTGCCAGCACCTCGGGCGCGACGAGCAGCGTGACCTGCAGGCGCTCACCGAACCGCGCCTTCTCGAGCTCGAGGTACCGCTCGATGTTGGTCAGCTCGTCGGCCAGGGTCGTGTACTCGCCGCCGCGGCGGAACGCGTAGCGGGTGAAGTCCGCGAACTCGAGCAGCAGCTCGCGGGCCCGCTCGGGGTCGGTGCGGACGAACGACGCGATGGCGGCCAACGAGTTGTAGATGAAGTGCGGGCTGATCTGCGCCCGCAGGGCGCGCAGCTCGGCCTCGATCGCCCGGGTGCGCTCGCGGTCCAGCTCGGCGAGCTCGACCTGCGCTGACACCCACAGGGCCACCTCGTCGGTGGCCCGCACCAGACCGGCGGACGTGCTGCGGCCGTACGCCGCCAAGGCTCCGACGACCGCGTCGTCGCTGATGATCGGGGCGACGATCGCGGTGCGGATCGGGCAGTCCGGGTCGTCGCACTCGACGTCGCCACCCGAGAGCACGACGGTCTGCCCGTCGGCGAGCACCCGGGCCGCGTGCGACCCGGCGAGCGGCGCGTGACCCACGCCGCCGCCGTCCCAGGCCAGCGTGTGCCCGGCTGCGTCGGTGATGGCGACCGCGGCAGTGCCGAGCAGTGCGCGCAGGTGCTTGGCCGAGCGCTCGGCGCCGTCCGACGTCAGTCCCTCGCGCAGGCTCGGGGCGGCGAGCGAGGCGGTGTGCAGCGTCTCGAAGGTGGCCCGGTCGGCGGACGAGCCGAAGTCCGGACGGCGGCGCGCGACCCGGGCGGTCACGGCGACGACCGCTGCGCCCAGCGCCGCGAGCACGACGACGGTCACCCAGCTGGTGTCGGCGAGCCCGGCCGTGGTCGTGAGGGCCGTCGGGTGCACCGACGTGACGTTACCCGCCGCTGGGCCCGTAGGGTCGCGGCTCGTGAGCACCCCCGCGACGACCCAGGCGCTGCAACGGGTGTCAGCCCTGCCCGCCGTGGTCGAGGCGGTCGCGGGCGCCCGTGAGGCGTGCACGGCGCTGCGCTGGCACGCGGCGCTGCGTCGGCGCACCGAGGGCGCACGGGCCGAGGCCGAGGCCCGGGGCGCCCGCGCCAGCGCAGCGATGGATGGCGCCCCGCTGCCGCTCGACCTGGTGCGCGACGTGCTGCGCGGAGCGGCGCCGGCACCGGACGACGCGGCCGGCCGTGCGCTGATCGGCGCCCTGCGGGCCACCGTCGAGGCCGGTCGGCTCGCCGGGACGCTGACCCGCTCGCCCCTGCAGGCACTGGCCCGGCTGCACACGGCCGCTGCTGCCGGCGCCGTGCCGGACGACCTGCTCGGGCGCCCCCGGGCCGGCCTCGACCAGCCGCTGGACCTCGCCGGACCGGGTCCGGCGCCGGTGGGTGCGGCGCTGCGGGCCCGGCTGGACGGGTTGGCGGCCCTGCTCAGCGCGGACGACGGCGTCCCGGCGCTGGTGGTGGCCGCGCTGGTGCACGCGGAGGTGCTCGTGGTGCGGCCCTTCGCGGTCGGGAACGGGGTCGTGGCCCGTGCGCTGTTCCGCGCCGTCGTCGTCGAGCGCGCTCTGGATGCCACCGGGGTCGCCGTCCCCGAGGTCGGGTTCGAGCGGGCCGGGGTCGCGGCGTACGCCGCCGCGGTCACCGCGTACTCCGGTGGCACGAGCGAGGGACTGGTGACGTGGGTGCGGCACTGCGCGCTCGCCGTCCAAGTGGGTGCGGGCGAGGGTGTCGCCATCGGTGACGCGGTGGTGGCGGGGCGGCTGTCGCCCTAGCCGCAGGTGCGGACCATCGCCGCTGCGACCACCGCGGTGACGTCGACGCTGACCGGGTCGCCCGGGGTCACGAGCGTGCGGCCCAGCAGCTCGGGGACGACCGACAGTGTCGCGATGTCGAGGCGCTGCAGGTCCTGCAGCTCCCGCACGCAGGTGTGCGCGACGAAGCGCAGGTGGACGGTGAGCCGGTCGTGCGGGCGGATCGTGGTGGGCAGGGCCGGGCGGGTGACGACCTGGATGACCGCGTCGCTGCCCTCGGGCGTCAGGGCCTGGGCGGGCAGCCGCACCCGCATCACCTGGTTGGTGTTGTTGGCCAGCTGCACCACGGGAAGCACGACGGTGCCGGTCAGCTGGGCCCCCAGCTGGGGCGCCGCACCGAGCGGGGGGCAGATCGACGCGGGGGGGAGGCCGTCGTCCGGCAGCGAGACGGGCACGGCGTGCCGGGTGCCGTCCGCGGTGCGCACCGGCAATGTGGTGGCGATCCGCCGGTCGGGCCGGCAGTCGACCGGTAAGCGCATCTCGACGCTCACCGACGTGCCGGGCTCGACCGTGGTGCGGGCGCCCAGCATCGTGACCAGCGCCTGACGGGTGGTGCCCTGGTCGGTGTCGGACCGCGTCCGGTCCGAGGCGACGACCTCGACCGGCAGCGGACCGAGGTTGGTCACCGTCACCTGCAGGTGGGCACCGATGCCGAGCGGCAGGGTGAACGGCTCGACCTGGGAGGCCTGGGCGGCGACGGTGACCTGACCGCGGTCGGCCCGCTCGTCGGCCTGGTCGCTGCGGTGCCGGCTGATCCCGGCACCGGTGAGGGCGCCGAGCACCAGTGCCGCCACGACCACCAGCGCCTGAGCGGGTCGGCCCCGCGGCCGAGTCGGTCGCTCCCACCCGTCGGCCGGACCCGCGGTGCGGGTTGGTGGGACGCCGAGGTCGACGACGTCGGCCGCGACCCCGGGGGCGCCGGCCAGGTCGGCCACGCCGTGGTCGCTCGCGTCCAGGACCTCGTAGCCCATCTGCTCAGTCTCGTCCGAACGGCGCGAGACCACCAGTCATCAGCGCGAACACGCGCGGGTGGCCGCCACGCCCACCAGCGGGCCGACGTCGACACCCCCGTTGGTCACCGGCCCACCGTCGGTCGGCGTGATGTCGAGCGAGACGTACCCCACGCCGGTCACCGCGGTCACGTCTCGCAGGCACCGGGCCACCTGCACCATGACGCGGACGTCGCGGTGACCGTTGGCGGGGACGACGAGGGGCCCGGCCGGCACGGTGCTCGCGGTGACCAGCGGCCGGCCATCGGGGTCGCTGGTGAGCACCCGGTTGACCGTGACCGTCTGGTTCTTCGCGCTGCGGTTGCTCAGCTGCAGGACCGGCCGGTCGAGTGAGCCCGTGACCGACGCGTCGATGGTCTGGACCTGAGCGCCGCCGCAGACCGCGTCGCGCAGCGGGGTGTCGCCGAACGCACCGATCTCGAGGGGGACGTCGTGGCTCCGGCCGTCCGCGGTGCGGACCTGCAGGACCGGGACCGGCACCAGCGTCGCGGCCTGGCAGTCCAGGACGAGCGTCACCCTGACCGTGCCGCGCGCACCCGCGGGGACTGTCTCGCTGCCCTGGCCGAGCGCCGCCACGACCAGCCCGGTCCGGCTGGTGCCGGTGACCACCTGGATGGCCGCCGGGCCGTGGTTGGTCACCCGGGCGGTGGACACGATCGTCGCGGCGTCGGGGGTGCTGGACACCTCGACGTTGGTGCTCGACGCGTCCACGGCGAGGACGGTGCGCTGCGCCCGCCGAGCGGTGCGCTCGTCGTTCGCGTGGATGGCGATGCCACTGGCCACGGCTCCGATCACGAGCGAGCCGGTGACGACCCGCAGGGTGCGCCGCGCCGTCGACGAGGCGGCGGCCAGCAGCGGTCCGGCCTCGGTGAGCCACCGGCGCACCTGCGGCGCGAGGGCGGGCTGCTCGTCCGCCTCACGCGCGTCGACGTCCAGGCCGTCGAGGTCGAGGACGTCGACGTGCGGCGGCCGGGCGTCGTCCGGCAGGTCGGTGGCCCGGCCGGCGGAGTCCAGCACCTCGTACCCCACCCGCGTCTCCGTCCCTTCTCGCACACCCGTGACCTGCCCCGGACGCGACGGCGCCCCGCGCGGGGCGGGGCGCCGTCGGCACGACCGCGGGCTACCAAGCGTGCTGTGCGTCGTCGCAGCGGGTCGAGCCCGCCACGAGCCGTCCACCAGTGGACTGCCCGCACGTGGGTACCTGGAGGGCCGTGCTGGGTC
>JBKJTJ010000255.1:0-3964 GCA_046590855.1 Actinomycetota bacterium | reverse complement strand
CGCTCTGCGTGGTGTCCGTCACGGGTGTCTCCTCGGTGCTGATCGCGCACGGTCGGTCCGGCGCGTGCCGCGACGGCCAGACCCCGATCTCGGGGCCGGACGTCGCGAGGGGAAGCGATCAGGGTACCAAGGACGGGCTGACGGCGCCGGTGCTCGTGCTCAGGGGAGCAGGACGCACTCGCGGACGATGCCCGTCACGGCCAGCGCCGACGTCCGCACCGGGGCCGTGACGCGGGTGACGCGCTCGCGGGTCGGCCTGGTCTCGACCTGGGCCACGCCCACGGTCCCCTTGCCGCGGTCCAGCGCCTGCAGGGTGCACACGACCGTGCGGCCCGGGTCCCTGCCGACGTCGTAGGTGACGTCGACCCGCTGGTCGCTGACGATCCGAAAGCCCACGGCGCTGGTGCGGACGTCGGCCCCGGCCTGGCCGAGACCGGCCCAGACCACCCACCCGAGCGCCGCGAGCACGGCGAAGGCGCCCACCGCCAGCGTGACCCGTCGCCGTCGCGGTGACGCCGGCGCCCCGTAACGGTCGGCCAGCCGTGCATCCGGTGCTGCGCTCACCCGACCTCCTCGGTCCTGGGATGATTGTCGCGCACCACCCGAGCGGACCCGGAGCAGGACCCGGACAGCACCCAGACCAGGAGCCCCACCGTCGTGAGCGAGCACAGCACCGAGCCCACCACCGAGCCGCTGCGGCTGATGGCCGTCCACGCGCACCCCGACGACGAGTCGAGCAAGGGCGCTGCGGCCCTGGCGCGCTACGTCAGCGACGGCTGCGAGGTGCTCGTCGTGACCTGCACCGGCGGCGAGCGCGGCGACGTCCTGAACCCTGCGCTGCAGCACGACCCCGAGATCCTGCGCGACATGCCCGAGGTGCGCCGTCGCGAGATGGCCGCCGCGGCGGCGGTGCTCGGCGTGCAGCACGAGTGGCTCGGCTTCGTCGACTCGGGCCTGCCCGAGGGCGACCCCCTGCCGCCGCTGCCCGACGGCTGCTTCGGGCTCGAGCCGGTCGAGGTCGCGGCCGAGCCGCTGGTGCGCCTGATCCGCGAGTTCCGTCCGCACGTCGTCACGACGTACGACGAGAACGGCGGCTACCCGCACCCCGACCACATCATGTGCCACAAGGTGTCGGTCGAGGCGTACCACGCGGCCGGGGACGCCGGCCGCTATCCGGGTGCGGGCGAGCCCTGGCAGCCGCAGAAGCTCTACTACAACCAGACGATGTCGCGGAACCGGATCACGGTGTTCCACGAGGCGATGCAGGCCGCCGGCCTGGAGTCGCCCTTCGCCGAGTGGATCGCCCGCTGGGAGGAGCGCGGGGAGCGGCCGATCACCACGCGCGTGCCGTGCGCGGACTTCTTCGAGGCGCGCGACCGGGCCCTGCTCGCCCACGCCACCCAGGTCGACCCGCTCGGCACCTGGTTCGCCGTGCCGCTGGACCTGCAGCGCGAGATCTGGCCCACCGAGGACTTCGAGCTGGCGCACAGCCACGTCGAGGTGGCCCTGCCCGAGGACGACCTGTTCGCCGGGGTGCGGTCGTGACCGCGCTGGCCACGGCCGGCGCCTGGCTGCTCACCAGCACCTCGACGCCCACGCCGCCGGTCAAGGCACCCGACCCGGACTCGGTGACCCCGGGCGTGCTGGGGTTCCTCGTCGTCTTCGCCCTGGCCGTGGTCACGTGGCTGCTGATGCGCAACCTCACGGCCCGTCTGCGGCGCATGCGTTTTCGCGAGGAGCAGCGGCTGGCCGCCGAGGCGCAGCGCCCGCCGACCGACGTCCCCCCGAAGGCCTGACCCGAGCGACTCAGCCGGGCCAGTGCCCCAGCAGCCAGGCGTGCACCCGGCTCATGTCGAAGGCGAGCGACAGGTGTCCCTCGTCGGGCTCGAACCAGCCGGTCGCCCCGGCCAGGTGCGCGGCCAGCCACGGCCCGTGCGCTGCGGGCACCATCAGGTCCTGCCCGCCCTGGCGCACCAGCACCGGCACCGCGACGGACGACAGGTCGAAACCCCACGGGCGGACGAAGGCGAGGTCGTCGTCCAGCCAGCCGTCGACGCCGGCCGCCAGGCCCGTGACCATGCTGGCGTGCAGGTAGTCACCGCCGTCGCCGTCCAGGGCGCGGACGTCGACCGGGGGCAGCAGGCTGCGCATCTGCTCGGCGAGCTCGGCCGCGTCCGCCGCGAGCAGCTCGGTGCGCTGCTGCTCGAGCCAGGGCCGCAGCGGGCTCTCGCCCTGGACGGCCAGCCCGAACTCCTCGACGTTGTCCTCGCCCATGCCCGCCATCGGGTCGAGCCCGTCGGCGTCCCACGGCGCGACACCGGCGACCGACGCGACAGCCCGGACCCGGTCGGGCAGCAGCGCTGCGCACGCCAGGGCGTGCGGTCCGCCGCCCGACGCCCCCCAGGTGAGGAACTCGCCGACGCCGATCGCGTCGAGCGCGGCGCCGAGGTCGGCGGCGACCGATGCCACGTCCCGCCCTGCGTCCCGAGACGACCCGCCGTAGCCGGCCCGGTCGTAGGAGATCAGCCGAAGGCCGCGCGCCGCCGCGTCCTGTGCGTGCGGAGCGAAGACGGTGCCGTCCCCGGGGGTGCCGTGGTGCGTCACGAGGGGCACCCCGGCGGGGTCGCCCGCCTCGTGCAGGACGAGCACCCGCCCGTCCGGCAGGGTCACGGGGTGCTCGGTGCTGGGTGCGGTGCTCGCCATGGCGCACAGTGTGCCGTGCGGCCCACCCGGCGTCGTCGGGGGTCGCCGGGCTAGCGTCACCACCCGTGACGCAGCCGAGCGGGCCCCCCTTCGACCTCAGCGGGCGGCTCGCCCTGGTGAGCGGCGCGGGCAGCGCGGCCGGTATCGGGTTCGCGTCCGCCGAGCTGCTGGCCCGCTGCGGCGCGCGGGTGGTGCTCACCGCGACGACCGACCGCGTGTACGAGCGGGCAGAATCGTTGCGAGCGCAGGGGTTCTGGGCCGAGTCGGTGGTCGCGGACCTCACCGACGGCGCCGACGTCGGGCGCCTCGTCGGGCACCTCGAGCGGGCCGGCGGCGCCGACGTCCTCGTGAACAACGCGGGCATGACCAGCGTCACCGGTGGCGGCGAGAGCGGCGACTGGCGCTCGACGGACGACGCCACCTGGCAGGCGTCGCTGGACCGCAACCTGACCACGGCCTTTCGCGTCACCCGTGGGGTGCTGGGCCCGATGACCGAGCGAGGGTGGGGACGGGTGGTCAACGTCGCCTCGGTCACCGGCCCAGTCGTCGCCTACCCCGGCGACGTCGCGTACGCCGCGGCGAAGGCGGGGATGACCGGGCTGACGCGCGCGCTGGCGGTCGAGGTCGGGGCGCACGGTGTCACCGTGAACGCCGTGCTGCCGGGTTGGATCGACACCGCGTCGGTCTCGGACGCCGAGCGGCGGGCCGGGACGGCGACGCCGGTGGGGCGGCCCGGCACCGCGGCCGAGGTGGCCGCGGCCGTGGTGTTCCTCGCGTCCGCCGAGGCGAGCTACGTCACGGGCCTGATGCTCGTCGTCGACGGCGGCAACACCCTGCAGGAGGTCAAGGGGGGTTGACCGCGGGGGCACCCTGCTCCGTTCGGACCGTAGTGGGGTGCCCCCGCGACAACCGGGTCGCGTCGTGAACGCACCCAGGGTGGGGCACGTGACGCAGCTGCCGTACGCGACCGCAGCGGAGCGGCACGGGACGACCCGCTGGGGCACAGTGGGGGCATGCCGAACCGCCTCGCTGCCGCGACCTCGCCGTACCTGCTGCAGCACCAGGACAACCCCGTGGACTGGTGGGAGTGGGGCGACGAGGCGTTCGCGGCGGCGCGCGAACGTGACGTGCCGGTGCTGCTGTCGGTGGGCTACGCGGCGTGCCACTGGTGCCACGTGATGGCGCACGAGTCGTTCGAGGACGCCCCCACCGCGGCCGCCATGAACGCGGACTTCGTCTGCGTCAAGGTCGACCGCGAGGA
>JBKJTJ010000031.1:0-9987 GCA_046590855.1 Actinomycetota bacterium | reverse complement strand
TTCAGCGTCGTCGCCGCTGCCCCTGACCACGACGCGTCGCGGACGTTCCACGAGCAGGCGGCGTCCGCCACCGCAGACCCCGCGCCGTGGGTGTACCAGCCGGTGGCGAGCAACCGGTAGGTGCGGCCGGCTGCCAGGGCGAACGAGGTGGTCAGACCGTCCGTGGTCGCTGGGACGCTGAGCAAGGCCGCCGTGTTGCGCGCCTGGTCCAGGACCGGGGGTCCCACCGGCGCCGGCGGCGGCGCCGGTGTCGGTGCCGGCGCCGGCGCCGGAGCCGGAGCGGGGTGGGTCGCCGGCGTGGGGGTCGGGTGCGCCTGAGGTGTCGGGGTCGGTGTCGGCTCGGGGGCCGGACGAGGGCCGGGCTCAGGCGCGGGCCTGGGTGCGGGCGGGGGTGCTGGTTGGGGGGCCGGCCTGGGTGCGGGCGGCGGTACGGGCTGGGGTACCGGCCGGGGTGCGGGCCGGGGTTCCGGCCTGGGTGCGGGCTGGGGCGCCGGCTGGGGTGCCGGCGCGGGCTTCGGCGCCGGGGGCGGCGCCACCTGCCCGGTCACCGACCCGTCCCAGAACGAGGTGCGGGCCAGGGCGCCGGCCCAGCTGAGCGACACGTGCACGTGGTCGCGGTGGCGCAAGGTGCTGCCGCACGCGGCGAGGGCGACGCCGCGACAGCCCGGGTGGACGTACGGGCGGGGCACGAAGTGGCTGGTCGCCGAGTAGATCTGGTCGTCCCAGATCAGGTACATCAGGCCCATCCGCCGGGCGATCGCGGCGGGGTTGCCGTTACGGTCCGTGGCGCGCACCAGGGTGATGAACGACTCGGCCTCGGCCCGCTCGTGCGGGTCGGCGACGCTGACCCGCCAGTCGAAGGCGCGCCCCTCCTTGTGCTCGCTGCGCCGGCCGACGCTGCAGCCACGGACGATCCCGGACGTCCCGGTGCCGGCGTACCGCGCGGTCAGCCACCGCTGCAGCAGCACGGTGCCCTTCTTGGGCGACGGCGAGCAGGTGGTCTGGCCCTGGTAGGGCGCGTAGTCCTCGATCTGCGACCCGAAGGTGGGCAACGCGCCGGGGGAGGTGGCGGCCCCGGCCGGGCTGAGCGCTCCGGGCAGCACGGTCGTGGCCACCACCGCCAGCAGTGCCGTCAGCGACGCCGACGCCAGCGCCCTTCGGCGTGCGGACGATCGGGGCCAGCGCATGCGGGGTCTCCGGGGTGGTGTCGGGGTTCAGCCCGTCGCATCGGCTCACCGGGGGCGCGACCTGAGCGATAACCTGCAGTCGAGGGTCGAACCGCACCACCCGGCGAGGCCCCGTGCGCGAGACCCCCAGCTGCGATCGCTCCCCGGCAGGGGTGCACCTGTTCCACCCCGGCCAGGTGCGCACGGGTGAGCACGTCGCGACCCTCGACCCCCCACGCGCCTACTGGGCCGGCTGCGCGGTCTGCGGCGTCACGGTCGACCTGGCGGCACCGGCCCGCGAGCGCGCCGGGCCCGGGCCGGACGGCGGGCGGGCTCGCCGGGTGGCACCATGATCACACCCCCGCAGTCAGCCACAGCGCTGGCCGGACGCCGCACCCCGGCGTCCGCGGGGCAGACCTGACGCCTTCCTGAGGAGAACCACCACGTGACCACGACCGTGAACGCCTACGCCGCACCGTCCGCGAAGGCGCCGTTCCAGAAGACCACGATCACCCGCCGCGACCTGACGCCCACCGACGTCCGGATCGACATCAAGTTCGCCGGCATCTGCCACTCCGACATCCACACCGTCCGCGACGAGTGGGGCGCCGCGAGCTACCCGCTGGTGCCGGGCCACGAGATCGCCGGCGTCGTCGCCGAGGTCGGCTCAGCCGTCACGAAGTACGCGGTCGGCGACCGGGTGGGCGTCGGCTGCATGGTCGACTCCTGCCGTGAGTGCGTGAACTGCAAGGCCGGCGAGGAGCAGTACTGCCTCGCGGGCAACACCGGCACCTACGGCTCGATGGTCGACGGCGAGGTTACCCAGGGTGGCTACTCGCAGGCGATCGTCGTCGACGAGGCGTTCGTCCTCGGCATCCCCGAGGGCATCGGGCTTGACGCCGCAGCGCCGCTGCTGTGCGCCGGCATCACCCTGTACTCGCCCCTGAAGCACTGGGGAGCCGGCCCCGGCAAGCGGGTCGCCATCATCGGGCTCGGCGGCCTCGGCCACATGGGCGTCAAGATCGCCCACGCCCTCGGCGCCGAGGTGACCGTGCTGTCGCAGTCGCTGAAGAAGCAGGAGGACGGCCTGCGCCTGGGCGCAGACCACTTCTTCGCCACCAGCGACTCCTCGACCTTCGAGCAGCTGGCCGGCTCGTTCGACCTGATCGTCAACACCGTGTCGGCCGACCTCGACATGGACGCGTACCTCGGCCTGCTCGCCCTCGACGGCACACTCGTGCAGGTCGGCGCGCCCGAGCAGCCGATGCCGGTCGCGGCGTTCTCGCTGATCCCCAACCGGCGCAGCCTGGCCGGCTCGATGATCGGCGGCATCGCCCAGACCCAGGAGATGCTCGACTTCTGCGCCGAGCACGGCCTGGGCTCCGAGATCGAGGTGATCGCGGCAAACCAGATCGACGAGGCCTACGAGCGGGTCGTCGCCAGCGACGTCCGCTACCGCTTCGTCATCGACGTGGCCACCATCGCCTGACCTGTTCCCACACCGCGCCGGGCCCGTCCCCCTCGGGGGCGGGCCCGTCGTGCGTCCCGCCACTGCGGCGGGCAGAAGTGCCCCATCACCTGCCAGCGCTCGCTGGGGCCTCACCGCTGCGACGACTTCTGCCCGCCGCTGCGACCGTCGGGTGGCCGCTGGATGAGGCCGCTGCCGGTGAAGACGACGCCTGACCCGCTTCGACCCGGTGGCGAGCCTGTCCCGACCACGAGGGGCCGTCGGTGCCGGCGGGCACCTGCCGAGAGCCGCCACGCGCGCCCGCGTGGATCAGCCAGGCCGCCCCGAGCGCGATCAGCACGTCACCGACGCTGAAGACGTTCGCCAGCGGTAGCCACGAAGGGGTGGCGAAGACGTCCCCGAGCCAGGGCAGGACCGGGTGCGCGAGCGGCCCGGAGTTGGTGAACCCCTCCTCGGGGTGGATGCCGACCGCAGCGAGGGCGCGCGGGGATGCCGGGAGCGTGCCCCCGTTCACGGCGATGGTGACCCCGTTGCAGGCGGCCCCGAGCCCCAGCAGCCACAGTCCGCTCACATGCCTGTTGAGCCACATGAACACGCCGGCCACGACGTAGCTGAGCACGTGAACGACCACGCTGACCTCCCGGGCCACCCCGGGCACCTCGACGATGACGACCTGAGCGGCGAGGGCGAGCAACAGCAGCCATGCCTGACGCCACGGCAGCGCGGCCAGCCGGCGCAGCCTTCCTCCACTGAGCCGTGTGGTGCACAACGCCACGACCACGCACGCCAGGACGAGCACGCGGACCCCCTTCAGGTGATGGATGCCCCGATGACCGGCAGCCATGCCGGGACGACCGGCGCAGGGGGCGCTTGCGCCTTGGCGCGCTCCACCCGCAGCAGCTCATCGATCCCAGCTCGGTCCAGCGGTCGGCTGAACAGGTACCCCTGCAGCAGGTCGCACCCCATCGACTGCAGGGTGTCGGCCACCTCGGTGGTCTCGACCCCCTCGGCGACGACGGTCAGGCCCAGGTTGTGACCCAGGTCGATGATCGACCGGACCAGGACGTCGTCGTTGCGCCCGGAGGCCATCCCCATCACGAAGCTCCGGTCGATCTTGAGCTCGTCGACGTCGAGCTGCTGCAGCAGGACCAGCGAGGAGTAGCCCGTGCCGAAGTCGTCGATCGACAGCTGCACGCCCATCGTCCGCAGCTCGCGCAGGATCGTGCGCGCAGCTCGGGGGTCGGCCATCAGGCTCCCCTCGGTGACCTCGATCGTGAGGGCTGAGGCCGGGGCCCCAGACGTCCGCAGCAGCTCGGCCACGTGCTCAGGCAGGCTCAGGTCGGACAGCTGACGGGCAGAGACGTTGACCGACACCCGCATCGCCGAGCCCTGGGACTGCCACTGCGCGACGGCCGCGAGCGCCTCGCCGAGGACGAAGGTGGTGATCGGCGCGATGAGGCCGGCGCTCTCGGCCAGGTCGATGAACGTGGCGGGAGCCAGCCTGCCCTCGGTCGGGTGGTCCCACCGCACCAGCGCCTCCACCGAGATGATGCGACCGGTGGCCGTCTCGATCTGCGGTTGGTAGAGGACGACCAGGCGGTTGGAGTCGATGGCCTCGTGCAGCTGCGGCAGCAGTCGCACCCGCTCGGTCGACGCCGTCATGGTCTCGTGCCGGTACACGCTGGCGCGGGCGCGCTCCTGCTTGGACTCGTAGAGGGCGATGTCGGCCTGCTTGAGCGCCGTGTGCACGTTGTCGATCAGCCCTGCTTCCGAGGACGTGATCCCGATGCTGGCCTGCACCGACAGCCGGGTCCCGTGCACGTCGGCCGGTAGCGAAAACTCCCGCAGCAGGCGTTCGGCGCACACGAGCGCCTCGCGCTCCGGCCGCGTGGTGACCAGCAGGATGGCGAACTCGTCCCCGCCCAGCCGCGCAACCTCGGCTTGGTCGCCGTAGCACCGAACGGCTGCGCTGATCCGCTCCGCGACCACGCAGAGCAGCTCGTCCCCGACGTGGTGACCCAGAGCGTCGTTGACGTCCTTGAAGTAGTCCAGGTCGAGCATTAGCACCGCGAGCCCTGGCGATCCCGACGCCGCCAGGGCCTGTTCGACGCGCATCCGGAACAGCTCGCGATTCGCCAGGCCTGTCAGGGGGTCGTGCAGCGACTGCTGCTCTCTCAGCACCGCGAAGTGCGCTGCGCGACCGACCGTCAGGATCGGCAGCACCAGCAGCGGCAGCATGAACACCGACTCCTTGAGCAGCAGGGCGGCGATGGGCGCCAGCCCCACGAGCACCCCGGAGGTCTGCAGCGTGAACCGGGTGTCCTCGGTCAGTACCGTGCGCACCCGCACCCGCGTGGACAGCGCGATGACCACCCCGACCAGCACGTCGTTGACCAGCACGAACGCGGCGCCGGCTGCGAGCGCCGGCACCAGGTCGTGGCCGTCGAAGGGGGTCAAGCCGCCGAGCAGGGGGGTCGAGGTGGTCAGGCTGTAGACCCAGCGGGCCACGATCAGGCTGATCGCGTACTGACCGACGTTGAAGAGCATCTGAACCGGTCGCAGGCGGCTGACCAGGTCGTCGATCAGGACGGCGACCGCCATGGCGCCCAGCGCGAACGACAGCGGCCCGAGGACGACCAGTGCGACGACGAAGATGGTCGAGATGGTGATGGGCGTGACGGTGTCATCCCCACGCGGAACGGGGATGGCGCGCAGCTCACCGACGAGGAGCGCGCCGGCCAGGACGAGCAGCGGCAGCGGGTGGTCGGCGAGCGCGGAGAACGGAGGGTCGAGAACGAGGACGACGGCCATCAGCACCAGACCAGACAGACCGATCCCGACGGCGTAGCACACCAAACCCGACACCCGCCTAGCCCTTGCCGGCGACGCCACCGATCCTGGGGGGCCGTCCTCGACTGGCGGGTGGGGGGTCATGGCGGTGAGGTCAGTGGGCCGCCGGGAGCGACGAGTCGCCGCCCCCGGCGTTCACTACTTGGTCCACTTGACCCCGGCGCCGACGACGGCGACGAGGCTGGCGATCGTGCCCGCGGACACGACGACCTGCGCCACGACCTTGCTGGACGTCCACTTCGTCATGTGATCTCCCATTGTCTTGGACGGATCCCATCTCCGCCTACGCCCCCTTCGGCACGCGGGGCCCGCACCTGAAGCCCGACATTGCCTGGGCATCCGATCGGCTGATGTCACTGACTCCGCGTAGGTGTGGGCGCTTCGGCCGTGACCGGTCGTCATGGTCGTCTGGTGAATCACCTTGGCTGGGTGGGCGGGGTCCATCTCCGGTGTGGTGGGCGGATGAGCAAGCCCAGGTTGCACGAGGTGGCGGACCCGGCCATCAGGGACACCATCGACTCGCCGGCCGAGATGGTGAGCGGCCCGTCGGTGCTGGTGCCGGCGTCGGCCGATTGATGGGCGCGTTGTCCGGCGAACTCCGGTCTCGGTCACCTCCGGTGGTTGCTCGCCCAACGCCGCCAGACGGACATGCCCTTACTCGCCTGGAGTGGCAGTGGCGTGCTCAGTCCCCGTACCGGTCGTCCGTTCCGCCTGTTGTTCAGCACCGATCATCGACTCGATGGCCGCCACCCGGTGCTCGACGGTGTCTGGGGCGAGGTCGACACCGAGCCCGCGGTACGTCGCCTCGTGAATCGCCTCGAAGGGGGCAGCGCCAGGGTGCGGATCGGTGACCGGTCGAACAGCACCACCGCGGCGGCCGGCGCCTCGCCCTGACTCTGCACCTGCAGGCGCCGGATGTCGTCGAACAAGCCCGACGCCGTCCAGGGTTCGTCCACGCCCGCAGCCTGACCGGCGGTGATCACGTCCGCAGCCGCCTCCCTCACGACGACGAACCCGCGCAGCCGCAGCGCCTCCAGCAGCGTGGTCTTCCCCGCGCCTGGCGCACCGGTGACGATAGACCGCCTCATCCGCCCTCCTCACGCCTGGTGCCATCCGCCGTGGTCCCGTCGGGTGCTCGCCGGCGACGCCAGCGTCAGCTCGTCGACCTCATGAGCTGGCCCCGGCCACGGCCGTTCCTGATCAGTGATCATGAGGCGATGACGACCTACTCAGGCACGGAGTTCGAAGGGGCGACCTTCGTCAAGGCGAGCTTCAAGGGCGCCACCTTGCGAAACTGCGACGTCAGCGGGGTCACGATGCGCGGCGTCGATCTGAACGGACTCGACATCGACAGCCACGACCTGTCCTTCGGCAGCCTGTTCGTCAACGGGGTCGACGTCGTGCCGCTCGTGGAGGCCGAGCTCAACCGGCAGTTCCCGGGTCGCGAGCTGCAGAAGGCGCAGACGCCCGAGGGTCTGCGCGAGGGCTGGGTCGCCGTCCAGGCCGCGTGGCAGACGACAGAGGCGGACACGCGGCCCGAGATGGTGGACGCCCACGCCAAGGACGAGTGGTCCTTGGCACAGACCCTGCGGCACCTCGTCCTCGCGACCGACGCCTGGCTCCGCGGCGGGATCCTGCGGGTGCAGCAGCCGCTCCACGAGATCGGCCAGATCTTCACCGGAGCCGACGAGATGGGCATCGACATGTCGATCTTCCGCGTGGACCCGCCGGCCTTCGAGGAGGTTCTCGCGGTGCGTGCCGAGCGACAGCAGCTGGTGACCAACTTCCTGGCCACGGTCACGGTGGACCAGCTGGCCGAGCAACGCGAGGACCCGTGGGGCGACGGTGACTGGCATCCCAGCGTCGGTGACTGCCTGCGCGTGATCGTGGAGGAGGAGTGGGCGCACCTGCGCTACATCCGACGGGATCTCGCCCGCCTTCGCTGAGTCACACGGTGAAGCGCGAGGGTCTCGGCTCGTTGTTGCGGCCTTCCTACGGTCTGCTCGCTCATGGGGAGAGCCCTCTGGCACGGGCGGCGTCGAACAGGGTCCGTGCGACCTGCTCGGCCTTCTTCGTCGCCGCCTCGCCGACCGGCTTCGCCTCGTAGCGGGCCTGGTTGCGAGCGCGTCGCAGGCGGTCGAACTCACGGGCAGCCTTGTCCGCGGGCGGCGTGTCAACGACCGCACGGAGGTAACGGCCGAGCGCCTCGTGCTGGCCTGGCCCGTTGGTGGTCCGGAAGCCGTACGCCGCCAGCAGCGCCTCACCCGTGTCGTGACACGCGTCGTAGGCGATCCCGTACCGGACGACGACACTGGTGAGCAGGTGAAGCTGCTGCAGTCGCTCCTCGGCCTGACGCAGGAACGAGGCCGCACGCGCAGCATCCGCGGGCACCTCCTCGAGGCGTCGCGCCTCGACCAGCCCGAGGACCGTCGCAAGCTGGACGCTGGTGAGCGGGGTCAGTGCCACGGCAGTCTCCCGATCACAGCGACCGTGGGGCCGCTGCGCACGTTGTCCAGGAACCCCGAGCTGCCGGCGAACTCCTCAGGGGTGAGGATCGTCGGGTTCACCGGACGGTGCACTGCGGCCTCAACCCGAGAGCACGCTTCGTAGACCGCGTCGACGTCCGGGTCCCCGAGCACCATGACGTCGATGTCGTGCGGTGCCCGACCGGCGTCCCCGAGCATCCGGGCAGCGAAGGAGCCGTAGAGGAATGACGACACGATCCCGTCGATGCGGGCGAGCTCTTGGGCAAGGATCACCACCGGGCCGGTCGCGATCGTGAGGATCTCGCGCAGGGGGCTCACCAGCGGGCTCTCGCCATTGGCGCGGATCAGCCTGGTGCGGCCCACCTGCCGCTCGCTCAGGATGCCGGCGTCCGCGAGTCGAGCGACCTCGCGGTGCGCGGTCGGGTAGGCGAGGCCAGCCCGCCTCGCCAGCTCGGTGATGCTCATCTCGTCACCGGCGAGCAACAGGGTGGAGAGCAGACGCGCCTGTCCGTCCGATCGGAAGATCGGAGCGAGGAGCGGCGCCTCAGTTCTCATAAAACTGAGGTTATCCTCCATCTACTGGTCATGCCAAGAGGCGAGGACTCTGCCCGCACCTCGGTGCCCAGCCCCGGCGGAGTCCCGACGCGGTGAAGGGGTCAGTGGCTGCTCGGGACCCCAGTTCGACGACGGCGCCCCCGGCCTCAGTCAGCCCTTGAAGATGCAGGTGGGGTCCTCGTCGTACTCGGCCAGCAGCCGTTCGATCGGCTGATGAGGCTCGAGAAGATCGTAGACACGGGCTCGGGAGTTGCGGTCGAACCAGTACAAGGTCCAACCCCTGGTTTGCTCGTCGTACTTCATCCGGGCCTGGGGCGTGTCGGTCCACTCGGCGCCGACGGCAGCATCCCACGGCGGGCGGTGCTCGACGATCGTGACGGTGCGACCCCGCACGCGATGCTCCACGCGCACCTGGTTCCTCAGCGCGGGCGGGACCTGCTTGTCGCAGAACCGCCGGACGCGCGCAAGGTCGGTTTCCGGAACGGCCACGGCATCAGTAGTAGCAGAGGGCGGTCGCCCTGGCCCTTCTTCGATGCCCAGGTGGCTGTGCAGTCACGAGACGGACCGTCATACGTTGAAGCGGAACGAAATTCGGTCTTTTCGGGGGTCGTTGGTCACTGTCGGCGACAGCCGGAAAACACCGGCTGACCTGCGATGATGCGCCGGTCGAGCCGTTGGGCGTCGTTGGCGGCGAACGGTCTCCGCCGGACTTCTTGCGGACTGTTTGCGGACCGCCGGTCAGGTTGAGAGGCCCCTAGCGAGGGCGGCGTCGAACAGCGTCCGCGCGACCTGTTCGGCCTTCTCGGTCGCCGCTGCCCCCACCGGCTTCGCCTCGTAGCGGTCCTGGTTGCGGGCGCGTCGCAGGCGGTCGAACTCTCGCGCTGCCTTCTCTGCCGGAGGCTTGTCGAACACAGCGCGCAGGTAGCGGCCGAGCGCCTCGTGCTGGCCTGGCCCGTTGGTCGTACGGAAGCCGTACGCCGCAAGCAGGGCCTCGCCGGTGTCGTGACAGGCGTCGTAGGCGACGCCGTACCTGACGGTGACGCTCGTGAGCAGCGGCAGCTGATCCAAGCGCTCTTGGGCCTGCCGCAGGAACGAGGCCGCCCGCGCGAGGTCTGCGGGCACGGCGTCGAGTCGTCGCGCCTCGACCAGGGCGAGGACCGTTGCCTGCTGGACGCGGGTGAGCCGGGGTCAGTGCCACGGCATCTCTCCGATGACGGCGACTGCCGAGCCGCTGCGCACGTTGTCCACAAAGCCGGAGGACGCCGCGAATTCCTCCGGGGTGAGGATCGTCGGGTTGACGGGACGGTGCACCGCCGACTCGACGCGTGTGCACGCCTCGTACACGGCGTCCACGTCGGGCTCACCGAGCACCATGAGGTCGATGTCGTGCGGGGCCGGACCAGCATCACCGAGCAGCCGAGCGGCGAAGGAGCCGTAGAGGAACGCGGCCTCGATCCCGTCG
>JBKJTJ010000356.1:0-20592 GCA_046590855.1 Actinomycetota bacterium | reverse complement strand
CGTGGTCGGGTAGTGGCGACCACGGATCTGGAAATAGCGCGACGGATTGTCTGGATCGGAGATCGCAACCGCCACGCGCGGGTCGCGCTCGATGTTCCTGAGCTTCACGAAGCCCTGCACACTGTTGATGATCACATGCTCGCCGTCGGTGTCGACCCAGGTCTGGGTCAGCTGCGGCGACCCGTCCGGCATCGTCGTGGCGATGTAGCACGTGCTGGCCTGGCGCAGCAGGCGGATCAGCTCGTCGGGGAGGTCCATCGGGCCAGTGTGCCGTCTGCTGGCGGCGCCCGGCTCGCTGGACCGCCGGCCACCGCGTCGCACGCGCCGGGGTCGCCCGGCCGCGTGCTATACCGGACCCGGATGCCCCGACACCTTGGAGACCCCGTGCCCCGCCAGGAGGACGACGCCTCCGACGTCGCTGGCCGCGACCTCGAGCGCTCGCTCTTTCACAACCTCATGTCGACACCGCACGACATCGTTTACTTCAAGGACGCGACCAGCCGGTACCTGCGGTTGAGCCGCGGCGCAGCGGACGCCCTGCGCGCGCACGCCGGTGGTCGGCTCGGCGAGAGCGACGCCGACCACTACGCCCCCGAGCACGCCGCGCTCGCAGCGGCCCAGGAGCAGGGGGTGATGCGCACCGGCGAGGCGCTGCACGTGGACGAGGAGCAGCACTGGCCCGACGGCAGCACCACCTGGGTGAGCACCACCAAGCTGCCGTTGCGCGATGCGGAGGGGCGAGTGTTCGGCACGTTCGGCATCTCGCGCGACATCACCGCTCGCGTCGCTGCCGAGCGACGTGCGCATCAGGCGTTCGAGCAGCTCGACGCAGCCAAGCAGGCGCTCGAGCTCGCCGAGGCCGAGGCGCGCACCCTGATCGACCTGAGCCCCGACTCCATCGTGCGGTTCGACCGTCGAGGCAGGTACGTGTCGCTCAACCGCGCTGCTCAGCGGCTCGTCGCAGGCGGCGTCGAGGAGGTCCTGGGACGCACCCTGCGCGAGCTCGGTCACCCGGAAGCCGTCCTCGCGGTCTGGGAGGCCGGCCTCGCCAGGGCCGTCACGGACGCGCAGGCGCACGAGCTGCTCAGCGAGCACGTCGTGCACGGCATCGCCCGGTGGTTCGCCACCCACCTGATCCCCGAGATCGGGCCCGACGGGGACGTCGTCGCCGTCCTCGCCATCTCACGCGACGTCACCGACTCGCACACCGAGGGCACCCGCCTGCGGCACGAGGCGACCCACGACGCGCTCACCGGTCTGTACAACCGGGCGTACCTGCACGCCCGCCTCACCGATGGGCTCAGCAGCCCGGACGGCGGGGTGCTGGCGCTGCTCTTCGTCGACCTGGACGACTTCAAGTCGGTCAACGACGACCACGGACACGGGGTGGGCGACGACGTGCTGCGTGAGCTGGCCCGCCGACTCGAGAGCACGGCCCGGACCGGGGACGTCGTGGCCCGCCTGGGTGGGGACGAGTTCGTCATCGCCCTGCAGCTGCCGGACGAGCAGGTGGCCCTGCAGGTGGCCGATCGCTACCGGCGCGCCGTCACGGGGATCCCCGTCGTCGACGGTCGCATCGTCTCGGCCAGCGTCGGCATCGCGGTGCAGACCGTCCCGAGCGCCAGCCCGGCGGCGACCGGTGCCGAGGATCTGCTGCGGCGCGCCGACCGGGACATGTACTCCCGCAAGCGGTCCAGGGTCACCTGAGTCGATCCGGCGTGGATGCCGGGCCGACGTCCAGGCCGGGGCCTGGCCGGCCGTACAGGAACCCCTGGGCGTGCGTGCACCCCAGCCGGCGAAGGACGTCCGCCTGCGTCTGGCGCTCGACACCCTCGACGATCACCCGCAGCGCCAGGTCGCGGCCCAGGGCCAGGAGGGCGCGCATGAACCGCTCGGTGTCCTGGTTGGTGTCGACGTCGTTGGTGAACCCGCGGTCGATCTTGAGGGAGTCCAACGGGATGCGCCGCAGGTGCAGCAGCGAGGAGTACCCCGTGCCGAAGTCGTCCAGCGACAGGTTCGCGCCCATGTCCCGCAGCTCGGTGGTGACCGCGCGGGTGCCTTCCAGGTCGGTCAGCAGCGCGTCCTCGGTGATCTCCAGGACGAGCTGGTGGGCGGCCAGCCCGTGCTGGGCGATCGCCCGCGCCACGTGAGACGGGAAGGTCGCGTCGCTGATCAGTCCCGGTGGCACGTTGACGGCCACCCGCAACCGGTCGTGGCCCACCTCGGCCGACCAGCGCGCCATCTGGTGGCACGCGTGCTCGAGCATCGTGTGGGTCAGTGACGGCAGCAAGCCGCTGCGCGCCGCGATGGGGATGAAGACGTCGGGGCTGATCGACTCGCCCTGGTGGGTCCAGCGGGCCAGGGCCTCGTACGCGACGACCTCGTCGGTCTCGAGGTCGACGATGGGCTGGTAGTGCGCGCGCAGTGCCCCGCTGGCGATCGCCCGGCGCAGCGGCTCGCGCAGCTGCAGGTCCATCGCCTCGGGCAGCTTCATCACCGGGTCGTAGACGGCCAGGCGGCCCTTGCCCGCACGCTTGGCCGAGTACATCGCGATGTCCGCGTGCGAGAGGATCGCGTCGACCGAGGCGGGTACGGCGTCCCCCGGCAGCAGGGCCACGCCGACGCTGATCGCGACCGTGATGTCGGTGCCGTCGACCGCCACCGGCTCCTGCAGCGCATCCAGGATGCGCGCGGCCGGGACCGTCGGATCGCCGCCGTCCTCGAGCAGCACCGCGAACTCGTCACCACCGAGCCTCGCCAGCGTGTCACCGGGACGCACGCACCCGCGCAACCGCTCGGCGACCCGCTCGAGCAGCAGGTCGCCGGCCGCGTGGCCGTGCCGGTCGTTCACGGCCTTGAAGTCGTCGACGTCGAACAGCACCACCGCGAGCGGGCGCTCATCGCGCTGGTGCAGCGCCAGGGCGTGCTGCAGCCGGTCGACGAACATCGCCCGGTTGGGCAGCCGGGTCAGGTCGTCGTGGAACGCCCGCCAGCGCAGCTCGGCCTCGCGCCCGCGCGCGTCCTGGCGCAGCGACTCGGCCTGCAGGATCTGGCCCAGCAGCGTCGACAGCAGTCCGAGGACGCGGGAGTGCATGTGCAGGTCGACGTCCTGGACGGCGGGGTCCAGGCCGCACAGGGTCCCGAACAGCTCGCCGTCGCCGTCGCGGATCGGCAGCCCGATGTAGGACCCGATCGGCATGGCGTGGGCCATCCCCGTGCCCGCGAGCGCGCTCACCGCCATCGCGTCCGGGGCGATCATCGGGGCGCGACCGTCGACCATCTGCTCGCACAGCGAGTCCGACCACAGGTGCGACTCGCCCGGCTCGATGCCGTACACGTCGTCGTGCACCGACAACGTCACCTGCCGGTCACCGACCTGGCGGGTCACCGCCCAGAACCGCATCGGGGTGGAGTCCTGCAGGTAGGACAGGACCGCCTCGGACGCCTCGTCGAACGACATCAGCTGCAGCTCGTCGGGCGAGGGGGCGGTCACGGGGCACCTCCGGGGTCATCGTCTCGACGCGCGTGCCCGCCGCTGCTTGGCAACGTAGCAGCGGTGCCCGCACCTGTCCCCGGGATGCGCCGGTCCCCGCCGGCCGGTCTCCGGTCCCCCCCGCCGTCTGATCGCGGGGGCACCCTGCTCCGTTCCTAGTGGAGTGGGGTGCCCCCGCGACATCACGGGCCGGCATCACGGGCCGGCGGGCGCGCACCCGCGGCATGCGATCCTGGCCCAGCGCCCCGAGCCGTCCCGTGCGCTGTGGCGGTGCATCCACGAAAGGTGAGCGGGCGTGCGTCCACGCAGGTACGGGCCCACGGCCCGCTGGTACGACGTCGTGTCCTTCGAGCGGCTCGTGTACCGCGCCGGCCGGGTCGCGGCGATCGACGCGCTGCATCTGCGCCCGGGCGAGCACGTCCTGGACGTCGGCTGCGGCACGGGCCTGAGCCTGCCCCTGCTCGTCCGGGACGTCGGCCCGACCGGGCTGGTCGTCGGACTGGACGCGAGCCCGCACATGCTGGCCCAGGCCCGAGCCCGGGTCGCGCGCGACGGCTGGGGATCGGTGCGGCTCGTGCAGGCTGCGGCCGCCGACTGTGTCGCTGCCGTGACCCCGCTGCTCGGCGAGGACGACGTCGTGGACGCCGTCTTGTTCAGCTACTCCCTCGGCGTCCTGGACGACTGGCGGACGGCGTACGACCAGGCGGTGTCGCTGCTGCGTCCCGGTGGCCGGGTCGCCGTCGTCGACACCGCGCCGACCCGCGGACGCTGGCGGGCCCTGGCACCGCTGGCCCGGCTCGCGATGCTGGCCGGCGGCGTCCACCCGCGGCGGCAGGTGTGGCGACACCGCGCCGACCGCACCCGCCTGACCTTCACCGCCGAGCTGCGCGGTGGCCACGTGCGGGTCGCCGTGGGCACGGTCGGCGGGCCGGCGTGAGCGCGGACTGGCCTTCGGACGACGTCCGCCCGCCGGACGGACGTGCGTGGGACCTGCTGGTCGTCGGGGGCGGGACGGCGGGGATCGTGGCCGCCCGCACCGCCGCCGGGTTCGGCGCGAGCGTGCTGCTGGTCGAGCGCGACCGCACGGGCGGAGACTGCCTGTGGACCGGGTGCGTGCCCAGCAAGGCGCTGCTGGCCGCAGCGCACGCAGCCGAGGCGGCGCGCACCGCGGGACGGTACGGCGTCACCGTCGACGGGGTGCGGCCCGACTTCGGCGCCGTCATGGCGCACGTGCACGACACCGTCGCCGCGATCGAGCCGGACGACGCACCCGACACCCTGCGCGCAACCGGCGCCCGCGTGGCCCGGGCCAGCGTGCGGTTCACCGGGCCGGACACCGCAGCCCTGACCGGAGCCGGCGGCGTGGCCGACGTCCGCTTCCGGCACGCTGTGCTCGCGACCGGATCGGCGCCCGCCGTGCCCCCGGTGCCCGGTCTGGCCGAGGTGAACCCCCTCACCAGCGACACGGTGTGGGACCTGACCGCGCTGCCTGGTCGGCTGCTCGTCCTGGGCGGCGGCGCGATCGGATGCGAGCTGGGACAGGCGTTCTCGCGGCTCGGCGCCCGGGTCACCATCGTGGAGGGCGCCGACCGGCTGCTGCCGCGCGAGGATCCCGAGGCCGGCGCCCGGCTGCGGGCGGCCCTGCAGCGCGACGGCGTCGAGGTGCGCGTCGGCGTCGCGCTCACGTCGGTCCACGTCAGCAGCGCGCCGGGTGGCGGATCGGCCGTCCTCGCCGACGGCACGCGGGTCGACGTCGACCGCGTCCTGGTCGCCGTGGGGCGCACCCCCCGCACCAGCGACCTGGGGCTCGACCTGGCCGGCGTCGCCGTGGACGAGAAGGGTTTCGTGGTCGTGGACGCCACGCTGCGCACCACCAGCCCGCGGGTGCTTGCAGCCGGTGACCTGACCGGCCACCCGGCGCTCACCCACGTGGCCGGGGTGCACGGTGCCCTGGCGGGGTCCAACGCGGTGCTGGGGTTGCGCCGCACGGTGGATCCCGTCGTACCGCGCGTCACGTTCACCCATCCCGAGGTCGCGTCGGTCGGCGTCGGCGCGCACGAGGTGACCGGACGTCGGGTTTTCACCGTCCGCACCGTCGAGCACGCGCACGTCGACCGCGCCGTCGCCGAGCGCGAGACCGACGGGTTCACCCGGCTGGTGCTCGACCGCCGGGGCCGGGTCGTCGGGGCCACGATCGTCGGCCCGCGCGCCGGTGAGTCGCTTCACGAGCTCGTGCTGGCCGTCCGCGGACGTCTGCGCGCCCGGGACCTCGCTGCGGCCACGCACGCCTACCCGACGTACGGCGACGGCCCGTGGAAGGCTGCGATCGAGCAGGTGCAGGCCGGGTTGCGCAGCCAGCCGCTGCGCACCGTGACGGGTGCGCTCACCCGGCTGCGTCGGCGGGACCGACCCCGCGCTGGGTCGACCGACGTCGCCACGCGGCCACGGCGCCGACGGCCGTGAGGAGCACCAGACCCGCCACCGAGACGAGCACCGGCCACGAGCCGGGCGCGCTGCCGTAGGCGCCGATCGTCACGTAGGCGGTCGTCGCCGGAAGCATGCCCAGCGCCGTGCCGACGGCGAAGTCCCGCAACCGCAAGGACGTCAGCCCGGCGACGTAGTTCATGGCGGTGAACGGCACGACCGGCACCAGCCGGGCGGCCAGGACGGCGGCCAGTCCGCGGCGCTCGAGCAGGTCGTCCAGCCGGTCGACCCGTGCGCCGGTGAACCGCCGCACCCCCTCGCGCCCGAGCACCCGGCCGAGGAAGAACGCCGCCAGCGCACCGACGAGTGCACCAGCCACGACGGACCCCAGCCCACCGACCAGCCCCAGGACGGCACCGGCTGCGAGGGTGAACACCGTCTTGGGCAACGGCGTCAGCGTCACCACGGCGTAGAGCCCGGCGAACGCGACCTCGGCCCACCAACCCCAGGCCGCCACCGTCGTCCGCACCTGCTGGGTCGAGGGGACGCCCACGACGAGCGCGACGACCCCCGCGGCCGCGATGAACGCGGCGAAGGCGACCAGGCGCGCGACCAGCACCGCCCGACTGGGTGACGAGAGCGAATCCTGCTGTGCTGCAACGGGTTCGGTCACGAGGTGCCGTTCGGATGGGTCGGCAGGATGGTCACGGCGTCGGGCGGCGCGCTGACGGTCACGGTCGCGCCGACCGTGACGCTGGTGCCGACCGGCAGGTGGGCGACCAGGTCGCCGTCGTCGCGGCGCAGCAGCCGCACCACCAGGTGCGTGCCGGCGAAGCGCACCGCGTGCACCGTCGCCGTCAGGCTCGGCCCCGGTCCGGCGCCGATGACCAGCCGCTCGGGGCGGACGACGAGCACCGCCGGCCCGTCCCGCAGGTCGCACGACAGCCCGCCCACTCCCCCGCCGCTGAACACACCGTGGCGCACCTGGCCCGCGATCTCGTTCGTGACGCCGAAGAAGCGCGCGGCCGCCAGACTCGACGGGGCCGACCAGAAGCCGGACGCCGGGCCGTGGCCGGCCAGCCGTCCCGCGAGCACCAGCGCCACGTCGTCCGCGACGTCGACCGCCTCGGCCTGGTCGTGCGTGACGAACACGGTCGTCACCCCGGTCTCGTCGACGAGCGAGCGCACCAGCCGGCGCATCGTCACCCGCAGCGCAGAGTCGAGCGCCGAGAACGGTTCGTCGAGCAGCAGGACGCGCGGTGACAGGACGAGAGCCCGCGCGAGCGCCACCCGCTGCTCCTGGCCGCCGGACAGCTCACCCACCCGGCGGCGCTCAAGACCAGCCAGCTGGACGCGCTCGAGCATCTCGAGCGCGGCCCGGCGTGCGTCCCGGCGGCCCGCGCCACCCATCCGCAGCCCGAAGCCGACGTTCGCCAGCACCGACAGGTGCGGGAACAGCAGCGGCTTCTGGAACACCAGCCCGACCGGACGACGCTCGGCGGGCGCACCGAGCAGGGACACGCCGTCCAGGTCGACCCGTCCGGCGTCGGGATGCGTCAACCCGGCCACCAGCGCCAGCAACGTGCTCTTGCCGCATCCCGACGGCCCCAGCAGGGCCGTGAACGAGCCCGGCTGCAAGGTGAGCGTCACGCCGTCCACGGCCGTGGTCGGGCCGAAGCGCTTGGTCACGCCCGACAGCTCGAGCAGCCCACCGGGCATGGCCGCGGTCACAGCCGACCCAACCCGATGCCGCCGGACGAGCGGCCGGACAGCACCCGCGAGCAGGCGAGGACGGCGAGCAGCGGCGGGACGACGACGAGCAGCGCCAGCGCCGCCGCCAGGGTCGTGTCGGTGCCGCCGATCGCCGCGAACAGCTGCAGCGGCAGGGTCTGCACGCGGCCGGCTCCGACCAGCAGGGTGAGCACGTACTCGCTCCACGAGATCAGGAAGCAGAACAGCGCGGCTGCGACGATCGTGGGCCGCAGCAGCGGCAGCGTCACCGACCACGTCGTCCGCACCGGGCCGGCACCGAGGGTGCGCGCGACCCGCTCGTGGTCGACGTCGAGGTTCGCGAACCCGGCTCCCAGGACGGTGGCGGCGTACGGCACGGTCGGCACCAGCTGCACCAGGACGACTCCGGGCACGCTGCCCGACAGCCCGTACCGCACGAAGAACACCTGCAGCCCGAGGGTGACCGCGAGGCCGGGCACGATCACGGGTGCGAGCAGGGCCAGCTGCACGAGCCGTCGTCCGCGAAACCGGTAGAGGCCGATCGCGCGCCCGGCCGGCAGCCCGATGAGGACGGCGATCACGGCGACCGCGGCGCCGATACCGGTCGACAGGGCCAGGGCGCGCACCGCACCCGTGCGCGGTGCGACCAGCAGCTCGAGCCCCCGCGTCGTCACGGACGTGGGCAGCAGGCGCGGGTAGGGCCACGCGCCGCTCACCGACCAGAGCACCAGGGGCACCAGCGGCAGCAGGGCGACCACGAGGGCCACCGTCACGAGCAGCCGCAGCCGGATCGGGGCGCTCACACCGACCGCCGCGCCAGCCGCGCGACGAGGCCGACGTAGGCCGCGACCACCGTCAGCGACAGTGCCGAGATCACGACGGCGACCGCCATCGCCTCGGGCCGCGAGGTCAGGTCGGTGTCGCGGTACAGCTGGTAGGCGACGACGGGCAGGGTCGCCGGGTAGGGCCGACCCAGCAGCAGCGGCACCTCGTAGGAACCGGCCGTGAACGCCAGCACCAGCACCGATCCCGCCAGCACCGCGGGCGCGAGCAGGGGCAGCGTCACGTGCCGCAGCCGTTGCCACGGACGGGCTCCGAGGACGGCGGCCGCCCCCTCGAGCTCGGCCGTGGCCCGGCCGAGCGCCCCCAGGGCGACGACCGCGATGAACGGCGTCTCCTTCCAGACGTACTCGGCGACCACCGCCACGCCGAACCCGTCCGCCGTCAGCGCCGCGAAGTCGGCGGGCGCTGCCGTCAGCCCGACCGCGTGGGTCAGCCGCGACAGCAGCCCGCTCTGCGCCAGCAGCAGCAGCATGCACAGCGCACCGACCAGGTGAGGAACGGCGAGGTCGGCCTGCAGCAGTCCCGCTGCCCACCGCCGGTGACGGCCCAGCCGGCGCAGCAGCAGCGCGAGACCGACACCCAGCACCGCGGCCAGCAGCGTCGAGGCCAGCGAGACCCGTGCGGTCAGCGCGAAAGCGGCCCGCACGGCGGGATCGTCCCACAGGGCGACGTACGCGTCGGTCGACCACCGCCAACCGTCCAGGTACGGCTGGTACCCCAGGCTCTGCGCGACCGCCTGCCCCACCCCGGCGCCGAAGAAGACCACCACGACGGTCAGTGCGGGGGCCAGCAGCAGCGCGATCCGCAACCGTCGCGGCAGGTTCATCGGCTCACCGCTGCAGGACGTTCGCCGTCCAGTCCTTCTCCAGCCGCGTCACGTACCCGCTCGCGAGCTCGGGCTGGGCGTCGGCCGTCAGCTTCTCCAGCGGCAGCACCGACGGGCTGACCGGCACGGCGGCGAGCTGCGCGCGCACGTCCGGCGGCACCAGCGCCGGGTCGATGCCCGGGTACGTGCCCTCGGCGCGGTACAGCTCGAGCTGGGTGGCCGGCTCGAGCAGGACGTTCGCGAGCACCAGCGCCGCCGCGTGGTGCGCCGCGTTGGCCGGGACGCCGATGAAGCTCGTGTTCGCGATGTTGCCACCTGCCAGCACCGCCTCTCGGGTGGTCGCGGGAAGCACCTTCTTGGCGACCTGGTCGCCGACCGCGCCGGGGCCGTAGGTGAAGTAGGCGCTGATCTCACCGGCGGCGTACAGCTTCTCGACCTGGTCCTGGCTCTGCGGGTACGTCGACCCGCGCCGCCACAGCGTCTTCTCGGCGGCGTTCAGCCGCGACCACAGACGCGACGCCGCCGGCGCATAGGCCTTCTCGTCGAAGTCCCCGGCGAGGGACTGCGGCCCACCCACCGTGTCGTACAGGATCGTGCGCACCGCCATCGACCCGGTGAAGTCCGGCGGCGCAGGATAGGTGAAGTGCCCCGGGTTGCGGGCCGCCCAGGCCAGCAGGCTCGACACCGAGGCCACGTCCGCGTCCTGCAGCTTCGCGGAGTCGTAGACCAGCGCGCTGTCGGCCTGCTGCCACACCGACTCGCAGTCGTCGACGGGCACCCCGAAGTCGTTGGCGACGGCGGGGGCGCTCAGGTCGACGTACTTCGCGTTCGGCAGCTTCGAGGGCCACCCGCACGACCAGAGACCCGCCTGGACGCCGGTCGCGAAGTTCTCGCCGTTGACCCAGATCGCGTCGACGCTGCCGCCGGTGGTCTTGCCGGCCTGCTTCTCGCCCAGCACGGCGTTGATGGCGTCGGCCGTGTCGGTGATCTTCACCTGGTTCAGCGTCACGCCGTACGTCTTCAACCGGTCGGCGACGTAACCGTTGACGAAGGTGTTGAGGGTGTCGTCGCCGCCGTACATGTGCCAGCTCACCGTCTGCCCCTCGGCCTCGGCCAGGACGGCGTCCCAGTCGCTCGCGTCGACGCTGCCGCTGGGGCTCGCGCCGGGGCCGGATCCGCTCGCGCCGCAGGCGCTCGCGGCCAGCACCAGAGCGATCGACAGGGCCATGGATCGGGCGACGAGCAGGTGGCGCCTCACGAGGTCTCCTCCAGGGGGCGGACCCGGCTGCGCCGGCCCGTGGGTTCGCTCGTCACCCGCACGGGCTGAGCGAGCAGGTGCACACCGATGGCGACGCGCTGCACGACCGTCACCGCGACGGCAGCGGTGAACACCCAAGCGATCAGCTGGGCGTGCTGCGGCCGCAGGCAGAACAGGACGTAGACGATGACGGTCTCGGTGCCCTCGGCCAGGCCGCCGACGAAACGCAGCGAACGACGGTCGGCCGGCACGACCGGTGACCCTCGCCGCTCGAGCAGCGAGGACAGGGCCAGGAACGCCGTACCCGAGACGTAGTAGGCCGTGAGCAGTGCAAGGCAGGCTATCCGGGCGTCGGGGACGGCCACACCGACGGCCAGGACGAACCCGGCGTAGACCGTGAAGTCGGCGACGATGTCGAGGAACCCGCCGAGGTCCGTCGCGCCACGGCGGCGGGCGGTGGGCCCGTCCAGCCCGTCGAGCAACCGGTTCACCAGCCACAGCACCAGTGCCGCCGTCCACGCGTGCCGAGTCACGGCGACGCAGGCGGCCAGTCCGGCCGCGAACCCGGACGCCGTCAGGGCGAGCGGGGGGACACCCGCGTCGGCGAGGGTGGCACCGACACGGTCCAGCACTGGGGCTAGGGCGCGCCGGACCGGCGCGTCAAGCACGGGCCGAACTGACGGGCGGGGGGTTGCGACGCGTCACGGTCAGCGGCAGCAGCCGCCGCAGCTCGACGTTCTCGACCGGGTCGAGGACGCCGTGCTGGACGCACGAGGGCACCAGCTCGCCGGTCTCGGGGTGGGCCATCGCGTACGAGCACGCCTGCAGCCGCTCCTGGGTGGCACGCACCGCGGGGTCGGTGGCGGTCTCGCCGCGCTGCATGAGCTCCCAGGCGGGCTTGACGTCGGCGGCGTCCATGAAGGAGTGCATGACGAACGTCAGCGGCCGCACCGAGCGGTGCCGCGCCAGGCGACGCGCGCCCACCCTTCGCGCCATCCTCACCAACCACCGCCCTGCCTCCAGGACGACCTGCGGGTGGACGACGGCGACGCGCAGCATCTTGACGGCGAGCGCAGGGGGCGGGGTGCTCGAGAAGCTGATGCCGCCGAGGTAGCGGATGAACGCGTCGCGGGTGCGGATGTCGGCCGGGTCCTGGTCGTCCAGCACCGGGAAGTAGTCGGGTCCGACGAGGAACCCGTACGTGGTGCGGTTGCAGCGCTCGTCGCCGATCTGGATGGCCTTGTAGGGCAGTCGGGTGCCGATGCCGGCCTCGACCTGCGCCCAGACGTCGTCGTCGGTGTGCTGGCGGTAGCCCTCGTGCCAGCGGCGGTCGTCGCCGACGAACGCGGCCGGCTGGAAGGAGAACAGCCCGAACCCGTAGTCCCAGCACTCGCGCACGACCTCAGCGATCTGGTCGAGGTTGGTCGGCGTCACGGTCATGTTGTGCGCCAGGAAGAATCGCGTGCCCGTCTCACGACGCAGCCGCACGAACATCTCGGTGAACCGGCGTCGGTACGGGTGCAGCGAGGCCTCGTCGGCCGGCCGCTCGATGCCGCGACGGCCGAACATCATCATGTCGAAGTGGCCGGCGAACGAGAGCCGGTCGAAGCGACGTCGGCCGTCCGGCCCCACCGCGAGGTCGCGCAGGTAGTCGTAGTCGAAGTCGCCGTGGGTCATGCTCATCGGCTCGCGGCCGGCGTCGCGCATGACCTGCAGCGTCGCCGCGTGGTCCTGCGCGGGCAGCAGCGTGACCTCGCCGCCGATCAGCTGGGCGTGCGCCTTGGGCCCGCGGACCCTGCGCAACAGCGCCATCTGCTGCTCGACCTCGCGGCGCGTGTGCTCGCCGTCGATGCGAACCCGGTTGGCGTCCCGCGAGTGGTAGCAGGGGGTGCACGCCAGGTTGCAGCGCGGGAACACCCCGTGGGTGCCCTCGCAACCGACGGCGTGCTGGCCCAGCGCCTGGCCGGGCGTCTTCACCACGTCCGGCAGAGCCGCCCAACGCCGGGTCAGTGCCGCCCTGGTCTCGGGGTGAACCGGGCGGGTGTCGACCTCCAGGTCGCGCAACCGCTGCCGCAGGCTCGTACCCGGCGTTGCCTGCATGCGAGGAGCCTACGCGAGCCGCTGTTCCCGTTCTCTCACGACCCACGGGGCGCGCGTGTACGTTCGACAGGACGTCCTCTCGGCACACCTGGCCGGCGTCCACGCGCTCACCGGGGGGCCCATGGCAGCACACGACGAGCCCGGTCCAGCGGCCGCGGGTGGGCCGACGGCTCGATCCGCCGGGGAGCGGGACGACGCCGCGCACGACCGCGACGACCAGGCGCGACAGCGCGACCACCTGGCCGGCGAGCGGGACGAGGTGGCGCGTCGTCGCGACACGGCCGCCGACCAGCGCGACCACGTCTCGGTCGAGCGGGACGACGCCGCAGCAGCGCGCGACGCCGCCGCCGACCAGCGCGACGAGGTGGGCGACCAGCGCGACCACGACGCGGCGCAGCGCGATCGCGCCGCCGGCCTGCGGGACGTGGACGCGGACGCTCGCGACGACGCGGCGGGTCGGCGTGACCACCAGGCCACGCGGCGCGACCTGGACGCGGACCGACGCGACGTCGAGGCCGAGCAGCGGGACCGTGAGGCCGAGCAGCGGGACGACGCCGAGGCGCAGGTCGAGCGCACCTGGGGTCTGGACGCGTCGACCGAGCGACGGGCCGACTCCCTGCGGGCCCGCGACGCAGCCGCCGACGATCGGCGCAATGCGTCGGCGGACCGAGGGCACGGGGCCTCCCAGCGCCTGCAGGCCGAGAACGACCGCGACGTGGCGCTGGCGGCGCGCGCCTCCGGTGCCAGCGAGCGCAACCAGTCCGAGCACGACCGGGAGGTCGCGCTGGCCGACCGCGGCTCAGGGGCCAACCAGCGCAGCCGCTCCGAGCACGACCGGGAGGTCTCGCGCTGGCCGACCGCGGCTCGGGGGCCCGCCAGCGCAGCCGCTCCGAGCTCGACCGCGGCGGTGCGCTCGCGGACCGGGTGTCGGGAGCGACCCAGCGCGACGAGGCCGGGCACGACCGAGCGGACGCACACGTCGACCGCGGCGCCGCCGCCACCGACCGGGTCGACGCATCCATCGACACCCTGACCGGCGCTCACGTGCGCGGCATCGGCCTGATCGAGCTGCAGCGGGAGGTGGACCGGTCGCGTCGGGTCGCCGCGCCGCTGGCGGTGGCCTTCGTCGACGTCGACGACCTCAAGGCAGTCAACGACAGCCGTGGCCACGCCGGCGGTGACCTGGTGCTGCGCGAGGTCGTCGACACCCTGAAGGCGGTCCTGCGCTCGTACGACCTGGTCATCCGGGTCGGCGGCGACGAGTTCGTCTGCGTCCTGCCCGGCCTGGACGCCGCGCAGGCGACCGCGCGGATGGCCGAGGTCGGGGTGGCGCTCGCGAGCACCGGTCAGCGCCCGTCCGTGACCGCCGGGCTCGCCGAGCTCGCCCCCGACGACACCGTCGAGAGCCTGCTCGCCCGAGCCGACGGGGACCTGTACCGCCAGCGTGCACGACGTCGCGGGACGACCTAGCCGCCGTCGGTGGTCGCCGAGCGCACCAGCCGCAGCAGGTCGGGCCCGAAGGCGTCCAGCCGGGCACTGAGGGGGTCGCAGAAGATCTCGACCAGCCAGGCTGCCCCGTGGTCGTCCCGACAGCCGGCGGCCAGGTTGCCCGTGTACGCCAGCTCGGCCAGGAACGACTGCTCCACCGGGTCGACGTCGGCGTCGTTGATCCCCGCCCAGAAGCTGGCACCCTCCAGCGCCCGGACGGTCCACGGCAGCTGGGCCACGTCGTAGCGCTCCCCGACGTCGTGCAGGTCATCGCCCTCGCCCCGCCGATCGCGGTAGACGCGGCGGTCCACGACCACGAGCGCGCTGGTCAGCGCATCCTGTCGGCTGATCCACCACGCGGCACCGTCGACAGAGCGGCAGAGGGCGTCGACGGCCGCGCCCAGGCGGTCCAGCCGCGCCAGAGCGGCGTCCGCCAGGGCGACGGGGGACGCGGACGGCGGGGGGCCGGGCAGGACCGCGAGATCGGGCGAGGCGCGCCAGGCCCGCAGCGGGACGGCAAGGCGGGACTTCTTGGCCCGGTACAGCGTCGCGTCAGCGAGGCGCAGCAGCGGACGCCCGGACGCGACGTCGCTGCGCAGGTCGTGCTTGGTCGCCACGCCGCAGGACAGACCGGAGGTCGGCAGGAACGAGGTGACCCTGGCCATGGCGCTCGCGCACGCCTGCGTCACCGACTCGACGTCGGCACCCGCGACGACGGCGGCGAACTCGTCACCGCCGATGCGCGCCACCACCGCACCGGGCAGGCTGCCGACGGTCTCCTGCAGAGCGTTCGCGGCGACGACGATCAGCCGGTCGCCGGCGGCGTGCCCGAACCGGTCGTTGACGTCCTTCAGCCCGTCGAGGTCGAAGGCCGCGACGACCAGGTCGGGGGCGTCGCGACCGGTGTCCATCGCCCGGTCGATCGCCTGGCGGGTCAACAACCCGGTCAGTGCGTCGCGACCGCCGGCGGCGGCATCGGCGGTGCACAGGGCCCGGACGGATCTGACCAGGCCGAGCTGGGCGGCGCACAGCTGCAGAAGGGCGCGGTCACCGGGTGGCACGTCGTGCGGCGGCGGGTACCGGGCGACCAGCTGGCCCCACACCCGTCCCTCGACCACGACGTCCACCGTCGACCGGACGTCGGACGGCGGCGCCTCGGTGTGGGCGACGCCGAGCACGCGGGTCTCGTCCACCGGACGGCGGCGCTCGTACTCGTCCAGGTCACCACCGCGGTAGACGGTGCGCAGCACCCCGTGCTCGTGCTCGGCCAGCAGGAAGGACACCTGCGTCGCGCTCACGCACTCGGCGCACGCGTCGACCAGCGCCTCCATCACCAGCGAGACCGAGCCGACGCGGCCGGCGTCGACGACGAGGTCGACGAACCGGGTCAGGGCCGCCCGCGCCAGGGCCTCCACGGGCGTCCACCTCCTTCGTCCGATTGTCTGCGACCACCACTATCGACCCATCTGGTCCTGAACCTGATCTCGGATGACCGGGACCTTCGGCCCTGGGGACGTTGAACCAGCGGGGACACAGTGGACGCATGGCTGCCCTGCGACCCACCACCCCCGTCTCAGACCGCACGGAGCACGAGCTGGCCGACGCCCTACCGTCCCTCGTCGTGCCGTTCTCGGCAGGGCGGCGCGAGCAGAGCGAGCTGCTGGGCGGCAAGGGCGCCAACCTCGCGGAGATGACGAGGATCGGCCTCCCGGTCCCCGCCGGTTTCGTGATCACGACCGACGTGTGCCGCCGGTTCAAGGCGGACGGCGTGGTCCCTGCGCAGCTGCTCGCGCAGGTGGGGCAGCACCTCCGGCACGTCGAGCTGGCCCAGGGACGGCGGCTGGGCGACGTGGCCGACCCGCTGCTGCTGTCGGTGCGCTCGGGCGCCCGCTTCTCGATGCCCGGGATGATGGAGACGGTCCTGGACATCGGCCTGAACGACCAGACCGTGGAGGGTCTGGCACGGCGAGGCGGCGACCGGTTCGCCTGGGACTGCTACGCGCGGCTGGTCGGCATGTACGGGCGCACCGTCCTCGGGGCGGACGCTGCGATGCTTGACGCCGCGACGCACGAGGTCTGCCACGAGCACGACGTGGCCCACGCGAGCCGGCTGGGCGCGAGCGGCCAGCGTGCCCTCGTGGCCGCCCTGCGCCGCGCGCTGGTGACCGGCGTGGGCCAGGACGTGCCGGCCAACCCGATGGAGCAGCTCGCCGCGGCCATCGAGGCCGTGCTGCGGTCGTGGGACGGCGACCGCGCCCGCCTCTACCGATCGCACGAGGGCATCGACGACGGCCTGGGCACCGCCGTCACGGTCCAGGCCATGGTCTTCGGCAACGCCGGCGACCGCTCCGGGAGCGGGGTCTGCTTCACCCGCGACCCCTCGACCGGCGCACCCGGTGCGTACGGCAACTACCTCGCCGACGCCCAGGGCGAGGACGTCGTCAACGGCTCGCGCGACGCCCAGCCGCTGAGCGAGCTCGCCACGACGATGCCGGACGTGCACCGCGAGCTGTGCGGCCACCTCGAGGTCCTCGAGCACCACTACCGCGACCTGTGCGACGTCGAGTTCACCGTCGAGAGCGGACGGCTGTGGGTGCTGCAGACCCGGGTCGGGAAGCGGACGCCGGGCGCGGCGTTCCGCATCGCCCGCGACCTGGTCCGCGAGGGCGTCATCACCATGGACGAGGCCCTGGTGCGAGTAAGCGGCACCCAGCTCGACACCCTGCTCAACCCGCGCTTCGTGCACGCCCCGGACTCCGACGTCCTCGCCACAGGCCACGCCGTGAGCGCCGGGGCAGCCGTCGGCCGGGTGGCGCTCACCTCGCCGGACGCCGTGCGGTGGGCGCAGCAGGGGCAGCGCGTGATCCTGGTCCGCGAGGAGACCAGCCCCGACGACCTGGCCGGCATGCTCGCCGCGGAGGCCGTCGTGACCGGCCGAGGCGGCGTGACGTCGCACGCGGCGGTCGTCGCGCGCGGGATGGGCCGACCCTGCGTCGTCGGGACCGGTGTGGTCATCGACGTCGAGCACGGCGTGGTGACCGGCAGCGGTGGGCGCACTCTGCGCGAGGGCGACGTCGTCTCGGTGGACGGGGCCGCCGGGGTCGTCTTCGTCGGTGCGGTCGAGGTGCGGCCCAGTGCCGTGGCCGCTGCCCTGGACGGCGTGGGCCCGGCGTCCGCCGACCCCCTGACGTCCGCTGTCGTCGACCTCCTGGCCCACGCCGACCTGCGGCGGCGACTGCAGGTGCACGCCAACGCCGACACCGGGCCGGACGGGGTACGCGCCCGCACCTACGGCGCCCAGGGCGTGGGGCTGTGCCGCACCGAGCACGCCCTGCTCGGCGAGCGCCGCAAGGTCGTCGAGGACATCGTGCTCGACCATCACCGCGCTGCCGCGCTGCTGCAGCTGGAGCAGCTGCACCGCGGCGACTTCCGCGACCTGATGCTCGCGATGGACGGGCTCCCCGTCGTGGTGCGGTTGCTCGACCCGCCCCTGCACGAGTTCCTGCCCGACCTGGTCGAGACCGCGGTCGCCGTCGAGCACGACACCGCGACCGGGCACCCCAACCCCGAGCACCAGCGGATGCTCGAGGCGCTGCACCGCTGGAGCGAGCGCAACCCCATGCTGGGGCTGCGCGGGGTGCGGCTGGCCGTCGTCGTCCCGGACGTCTGCCGCGCGCAGGTGCGCGCGCTGTGCGAGGCCACGCTCGACCTGCGCGAGGACGGGTACGATCCCCAGCCGCACGTGATGGTGCCCCTGGTGTCCGACGTGGCCGAGCTCGTCGCGATGCGCCAGATGATCGACGAGTGCCTGCGCGAGGTCGCCGTCCGTCGTGGGCGCCGCTGCCCGAACGTGCCGGTCGGCTCGATGATCGAGCTGCCGCGGGCCGCGCTGACCGCCGACAAGATCGCGCTGCACAGCGACTTCTTCTCCTTCGGCACCAACGACCTGACGCAGACCACCTGGGGCATGTCGCGGGACGACGCCGAGACCGCGTTCCTGCCCGAGTACCGCCGCCAGGGCCTGCTCACCGCCGATCCCTTCGCCACGATCGACGAGGACGGCGTGGGGCGGCTGATCGAGATCGCGATCCGCGAGGGACGGGCGATGCGGCCCGGTCTCCAGCTCGGCGTCTGCGGTGAGCAAGGTGGCGACGCCGCGTCGGTGCACTGGTTCCACCGCCACGGCCTGGACTACGTGTCGTGCTCCCCGCCCCGGGTGCGGGCCGCTCGGCTGGAGGCCGGGCGAGCCGCCGTCCTGGATCTCGTTCCCGAGAGCGACACCCGCTGAAGCCGACCACCCGCACCCAGCATCGGAGCGCCATGACCATCAGCAAGATCTCGGACCGGGCGACCACGGGCCACGAGCGCCCGACCGACAGTGCGCGCACCATCGCGGGCGGCGTCCTCGTCGGCTACGAGGGGACGTGGCGCAGCACGCCGGCGCTGCAGCGCGCGGCGACCGAGGCCGCTGAGCGGGGGATGCCCCTCACCCTGCTCACCGTCGTGTCGACCGGCGACGACCCGGGTCTGAGCAGCCAGGCGCAGCAGCGCGAGGCGGTGGCGAGGTGGGAGCGGGCGAGCGGGGACGGCGCGCACGCGCTGGATGCGGTGCGCAGCCGCCACCCCGGGCTCCCGGCGTCTCTGCGCGTGGTCCTCGACTCGGACCTCACCCAGGTGCGGCACGAGCTGCAGCAGACCCGGCTGCTGGTCCTCGGGACGACCGGGCACGACGGGCCGCGTGCCTTCCTCCTGGGCAGCACGAGCCACCAGCTGGTGAAGGCCGTCGCGTGCCCGGTGCTCGTCGTGCCCGATACCCCGCCGGCTTCCGCTGCCCGTCAGGTCGCCATGAAGGCACCGGGGGCACTGGACACGACCCTGCTCACCGGGGCCGTCGTCGTGGGCGTGCGTCACGGGCCCGAGTCGGCGGGCCTGCTGCGGGTCGCGGCCGCGGAGGCATCGCGACGGGGTGCCCGGCTCTGCGTCGCCCACGCCTACCTGGCGTCTGGCGACGCCGGGACGCCGGCGCAGGTGCACGCCCAGATCAGCCGGCTGATCGCTCAGGCCGGGCTGGACGCCGGGCTGCACGTCACGACGATCATCACCCCGGACGCGGTGGCCGGGGCCCTGCTGGGGCTCGGAGCCCGGGCCGACCTGCTCGTGGTCGGCTCGCGGGGCACCGTCGCCATGGCGCGGCTGGTTCTCGGGTCGGTCAGCCGTGCGGTGCTCGACGGCGCCGGCTCGCCGGTCCTGGTGGTACCCCACGCCGTCGCCGAGGCGGCGGCCCCGGCCGGACGCGCCTAGCAGCGTCGACGGTCCACACTCCCGGGTTGGCGACGTGACACATCGGCCCAGGGATGACGAACCTCGCGGGCTGGTCCTGCTGCCTGCAGCATCGTGGATGGGGAGCGTCAGGGTCGTTGCGCCGAGGCACGTCGACAGACCCAGGACCAGCCGAAGCCCGCCGCCGGCGCCGCGGTGCCGTGGCGCTCCTGGGGGGTCGAGCTGGCCCCAGGCGTTCGCCGCTAGGCCCAGGGACGCGTCGACCGGCTGCGCCAGTAGACGTCTGGCGGTTCGACGAGCTGCGCCAGTGCACGTTCGGCCTCGAACGCGGCGGCGGCCTCCACCTCGGCCGCCGCCAGGTTGGCGTCGAGCTGCGCCGCGGTGACCGCACCTGACAGCACCGTCGGTGACCACGGCTGCGCCACGGCGATCGCCAACGCCAGCGCGTCCGCCGTGACGCCCGCGCGGTCGGCGGCAGCGCTGAGCGCCGGCGGTGCCTCGGCACCCGCCAGGCGTCCGTTCGCCACACCCTCCTTCACCACGACCAGCCACCCGGCGTCGTGCGCCTGCTGCAGCGCCGGGCCCGCGCTCGGCTCGAGCACGTTCCAGGTGGCCTGCACAGCACTGAACAGCGGCCGGCCGTCCACCTCGGTGTGCAGCGCCTGCAGGACCACCTCGCGCTGCTGCGGGCCGCTGGTGCTCAGGCCGATCCGGACCCCGGACTCCGCCGACCACCGGGCCAGCTCGCCCAGCAGCTCGGAGTCCGCCAGCGCCGGCGACTGGGGCGTGACCGAGTGGATCGAGTACAGGGACAGCCTGGCCGCGAGCAGGGCCTGCGTCTCACGTCGCTGACGGTCGAACGCCGCGAGGGAGTGGTCCTTGACCTCGTGGACGTCGACGTCGGTGCGCCAGTCACCGACGTAGGTGTAGCCCCACTTGCTGGCCACGAACACGTCGTCGACGTCCGGGCGCCCGGAAAGCCAGTCGCGCAGGAACCGCTCGGCCAACCCGTACGAGCGTGCCGCGTCCAGGTAGCGAACCCCGCGCGCGTACGCAAGGTCGAGTATCTCGTGGGTGCGTGAACGCATTGCCTCGACGGACCGGACGGCGCCCAGGTCGTCGGCCCGGCCCCCGGTGACGTACGCCGGA
>JBKJTJ010000338.1:0-12003 GCA_046590855.1 Actinomycetota bacterium | reverse complement strand
AGCATGACCGGCAGGTCGGTGGCGTCCGCGACGGCGGTGAAGTGCGCGGCCAGCCCGGCCTGCGGCGGCTTGCTGTAGTACGGCGTCACGACGAGCAGCGCGTCAGCGCCGAGGTCGGCGGCCGCGCGGGCCTTGTCGATGCTGTGCGCGGTGTCGTACGTGCCGACGCCGGCCACCACGGTGGCGCGGTCGCCGACCGCCTCGATCACCGCGGCGAGCAGCTCGAGCTGCTCGCCGTCGTCGGTGGTGGGCGACTCCCCCGTCGTGCCGCTGACCACCAGGCCGTCGTGGCCGTGCTCGACCAGGTGGGCGGCCAGGCGCTGGGCCGCGTCGAGGTCGAGGTCGCCGTCCGCGGCGAACGGCGTGACCATCGCGGTGAGGACCCGCCCGAACGGGGCCGGCGAGAGGTCGCCGGAGACGGTCGTGGGCATGACCGACAACCTACCGCCGACGCGGCCGGACGTCGGTCAGCCGGCGCCCGCTAGGGGCAGACCCGGCCGTTCGCCTCGAACGCCGCGTGGGTGAGGGGCATCAGCTGGGCCCATCGGGGCTCCATCTGGTCGGCGACCATCTCGATCTCGCGCTGGGGGTAGGACGGGAAGGTCGAGTCCTCGCGCTGGGTCCGCAGCGACAGGAAGTTCATCAGCGCCCGGGCGTTCATCGTCACGTACATCGAGGAGTACAACGTCAGCGGCAGCACGATGCGGGCGACCTCGCGGGTCACGCCGGCGTCGAGCATCGCGCGGTAGGCGGCGTACGCCGTCCGGCAGGCCGCCTGGGTCTGCTCGGTGACCAGCGCGTGCTGCTCGGGGGTGCCGGCGGTGAAGACGTAGTGCCCCGGCTTGCCCTCCTGCTGCAGCTTGCGGTCGGGGCCGGGCACGTAGAACACCGGGCGCATCTCGCGGTAGCGACCGCTCTCCTCGTTGTACGAGGCGATCCGGTGCCGCATGAACTCGCGGAACACGAAGATCGGGGCCTGGACGTAGAAGGTCATCGAGTTGTGCTCGAACGGGCTGCCGTGCCGGTCGCGCATCAGGTAGTTGATCAGGCCGGTCGAGCGCGAGGCGTCGGCGCCGACGTCCTCCAGGCTGCTCTCGCCCTTCGTCGAGACCCGTGCGGCGAACAGCACGTCGGCGTCCGAGGCGCTGGCGCGTACCAGCTCGACCGTCATGTGCGAGCGGAACTCCAGGGCGTCATCCACGGCTCGAACCCTACCGACGGGCCACGGGGTCGAAGCGCGGCGCCCACCGCCCGAGCAGCACGGCGCCGGCGAACGACACGGCCCCCATCACGAGCACCGCCGGCCCGAGCGCCGCCACCGCGGTGACCGCCGAGACCGTGAGCGGCCCCACGGCCCCGCCCGCGTCGGCGCACAGCCGCCAGGCGCCGAGGAACTGCGCGCGACCGACGTCGGGTGAGGCGTCGGCGCCCAACGTCATGACGATGCCGCTGCCGATGCCGTTGCCGAGGCCCATGACGACGGCGACGGTCAGCAGCCCGACCCACCCGGTCGACAGCGGCAGCAGCAGGTGGGCCACCCCGAGCACCACCATGCTCGGCACGGCGACGAACGCCCGGCCGAACCGGTCCATGACGTGACCTGCGGGGTAGAACAGCAGCATGTCGACGGCGCCCGAGACACCGAAGACCAGGCTGGTGGCGGCGGGCGACAGGCCGAGGTGCTCGGCCCACAGCGGCACGACGACCTGCCGCGAGGCGCGCACCGCGCCGACGAGCAGGACGCCGAGGCCGAGCGTGCGCAGCACCGGCAGGTGAGCTCGGACGACGGCACCGAGGGTGACCGTCTCGACCACCTCGCCGCGGGCCCCGGCCGCCACGGACGCCCGTCGCTCGACCTCGGGCAGGGTCACCAGGGCCAGGCACGCGGCGGCCGCTGCCACTACATGCACCCAGTACGCCGCCGCGACCCCGTAGCGGTCGATGGCGGGGGCGCCGATGAACGGCCCGACGAACATGCCGATCCGGTGGCTGCCGCCGAGCGTCGACAGCGCCCGGGCGCGCAGCGCCACGGGCACGGCCTCGGTGAGGTAGGCCTGCCGCGCCAACCCCCACACGGCCCCGGTCAGGCCCAGGCAGAACACGCCCGCGCCGAGCACGAGCAGCGACGGCGCCAGGGCGCAGGCCAGCAGCGCCACCGCCGACAGCCCGGTCGCGCCGAGCATCGCGGCCCGCTCGCCGTACCTGGCAGCGAGCTGGCCGGCGGGCAGGTCGCCGACGATCTGGCCCACGCCGGTCAGGGCCACGACCAGTCCCGCGACGCCGAGGCTGGCACCCAGCGCCCGCGCCGACAGCGCGACGACGGGGACGATGGCGCCCTGGCCGACGCCGTACAGCACCGAGGGCAGGTAGATCGGCAGCAGCTGCCGCGACAGCCCGGTGGTCGGGGCGCTCACGCGCGGACGACGCGCACGCCGTCCGCCGAGGCCGTGAAGCGCACGTCGGACAGGTCGGTGACGACCGCGTCGGCCCCCAGCTGGTCGGCGGGGGTCGTCGTGGTGACGGCGAGGGTCGCGGCGCCGGCCAGCGACCCCGCCAGCAGGCCCTTCGGTGCGTCCTCGACCACCAGGCACCGGGACGGGTCGACGCCGAGCAGCCGCGCCCCGAGCAGGTACGGCGCCGGGTCGGGCTTGCCGGTCGTGACGTCGTCCGCGGTGACCACCACGGATGGCGCGGGCAGGCCGGTCGCGGCGATGCGGGCCTCGGCGAGCACCCGGGTGCACGAGGTGACGACGGCGCAGGCACCGGCCAGGGCCGCGAGCGCGTCGAGGCTGCCGGGCAGCACGAGGATCCCCTCGACGTCCGCCACCTCGATCTCGACGATGCGCTGCAGGCCGGCCGGCACCTGGTGCGCCGGCAGCACGCTCGCGACGATCTGCGCGGCCGGCACACCGTGGTTGCCCTCGAGCGAGCGCGGGTCGAGGTCGTGCTCGTGCGCCCAGGTGACCCACGAGCGCACGACCGCCGGGGTCGAGTCGATCAGGGTGCCGTCCAGGTCGAACAGGACGGCGTCGAAGGTGCGGCCCTCGAGCGCGGACAGGTCGTGCAGGTCGGGCGCCGTCGAGGTCACCGGGCCAGGGTAGGCGAGGCCCTTGCGCGCCGTAGGTCAGGCGTCGTAGGTCAGGCGCACCAGGTCGGTGACCGGGTGGGCCTGGCAGGCGAGCACGATGCCGCGGGCGAGCTCGTCGGGCTCCAGCGCGTAATGGTGCCGCATCGTCACCTCGCCCTCGACGACCCGCGCGCGGCAGGTGCCGCAGACGCCGCCCGTGCACGCGAACGGCGCGTCGGGGCGCACCCGCAGGGTCGCGGCGAGCACCGACTCCTCGCGGGTGGCCATCGCGACCTCGCTGGTGCGTCCGTCGAGGGTCACCAGCACGGTCGCGGCACGGGTGTCGGCAGCCACCTGCTCGGGGGTGCGCACCGGCGCGACGTCCTCGACGTGGAACAGCTCGAGGTGCACCCGCTCGGGTCGCACCCCGCGCTCGGCCAGCAGGTCGCGGGCACCGGTGACCATCGCGGCCGGTCCGCAGACGTACCAGCCGGCGACCTCGTCCAGGTCGGCGCCGACGAAGGCGTCCAGCAACCGGGCCAGCCGCGGCGGGTCGAGCCGCCCGCTGAGCAGCTCGGCCTGACCCTCGCGCGAGAGCACGTGCACCAGCTGCAGCCGGGCGCCGTACCGGTCCTTCAGGTCGGCGAGCTGCTCGAGGAACATCACCGTCGCCGCGCGCTGGTTGCCGTACAGCAGGGTCACTGTGCTCGTCGGGTCGTCCTGCAGCGTGGTGGTGACGACCGAGACCACCGGCGTGATGCCGCTGCCGGCCGCGACCGCCACGACGTGGCCGGACGCCGGGCCGCCGGCGTGCGCGCCGAACTGGCCCTGCGGCGTCATCACGTCGACGACCGTCCCGGCCCGCAGGTGCTCGTGCACCCAGGTCGAGAACGCCCCGCGGGCCAGCCGCTTGACCGCGACCCGCAGCCGGCCGTCGGCGTAGGCCGAGACGGGCGCGCAGATCGAGTACGACCGGCGCAGCTCGGCGCCGCCCACCTCGGCGCGCAGCGTGAGGTGCTGCCCGGCCGTGTAGGCGTACTCGTCGCGCAGGTGCGGCGGCACCGTGAGCGTGACCACGACCGCCTCGTCGGTCAGGGCGTCGACACCGTCGACGACCAGCGGGTGGAACCGCGCGCGCCGCGCCGGCGGCACCGGGGCCGTCCTCGTCACGGCGGCGGTCACAGCGCGCGCACGTGGTCGAACGGCTCGCCGCACGCGCGGCAGCGCCACAGCGCGGTGCAGGCGCTGGCGCCGAACCGCGAGACCTCCTCGGTGCCGCCTGACCCGCAGCGCGGGCACGAGGGCACGTGGCGGCCCAGCGTCACCGCGACGGGCCCCTGGTGCGGCGGCGCGATCCCGTTGTCGCGCAACGCTTTCAGGCCACGATCGGTGATCCAGTCGGTGGTCCAGGCCGGTGCGAGCACGGTACGCACCTCGGCCTCCAGACCCAGACCGGCGACGGCCTCGACTGCGTGCCGGGCGATGACTTCCGTTGCAGGACAACCGGAGTAGGTCGGCGTAAGGGTCACCAGCACGGTGTCGCCGCGCCACTGGACGTCGCGGACGACACCCAGGTCCCCAAGCGTCACGAAGGGCAGCTCCGGGTCGGGAACGTCGGCGACCACCCGGCGCACGTCGTCCAGGGTCAGGGTGTCGCTCACCACGACGCCCCCGGGTGGCTGCGCGCGAGGTGCTGCATCACGGCGATCATCGGGCCCATCGACTCGCTGTGCACGCCTGCTCGACCGCCCCGGGCGTGCCACGTGGGCGTTACCGGGTCGAGGGTCGCCTGCCGCAGCACCGCGGTCACGAGCGTCTGGACCCCCGCACGCAGGGACGACGGCAGCACAGCGAGCCCGGCGTCGGCCAGGCCGGTGACGAGGTCGTCGTCGGTGAACAGCTCGTCGACGTACGGCGCCACCGCGGCGACCGCGTCCTGCGCGCGGCGGTGGCTCTGGGCCGTGCCGTCGCCCAGGCGCAGCACCCACTGGGTGGCGTGGTCGAGGTGGTAGGCGACCTCCTTGACGGCCTTGGCCGCCACGCCGCCGAGCGTCGGGTCGGGGTGCTGCGCCAGCCCGGCGTACAGCGCGTGCTGGTAGGCCGCGAACCACAGCAGCCGCACCATCACGTCAGCGAAGTCACCGCGCGGCTGCTCGACCAGGTGGACGTTGGTGAACGCCCGCTCGTCGCGCCAGTACGCGAGGTCGTCCTCGGTCGCCGGCGGGCCGTCACCGGCGGCGAGCTCGCCCGAGCGGGTCAGCAGCGCCCGGGCCTGGCCGAGCAGGTCCAGGCCGATGTTGGCGAGCGCGACGTCCTCCTCGATCTGCGGGGCGTACGTGACCCACTCGCCGAGCCGGTGCGACATCACCAGGGCGTCGTCACCGAGCCGCAGGCAGTAGGTGGCCAGGCACAGGTCGGTGGTCACGGTCACAGGTACTGCACGTCCTCGGGCACCTCGTAGAACGTGGGGTGGCGGTAGACCTTGTCGCCTGCCGGGTCGAAGAACGCCTCGCGCTCGTCCGGCGACGACGCCGTGATCGCGGCCGCGGGCACGACCCACAGCGAGACACCCTCCTGCCGTCGGGTGAACACGTCCCGGGCGTTGCGCAGCGCCATCTCGGCGTCCGGAGCGTGCAGCGACCCGACGTGCTGGTGCGACAGGCCCCGCGAGGCCCGCACGAACACCTCCCACAGCGGCTCGCTCACGCCGCGGGCTCCTGCACGCGCCGCTTCGCCGCGTACGCCGCAGCCGCCTCGCGCACCCACGCGCCGTCCTCGTGGGCGGCCCGCCGGTGCGCCACGCGGGTCGCGTTGCACGGGCCGTCGCCGCGCAGCACCCGCTCGAACTCCGACCAGTCGATCGCGCCGAACCGCCAGTGCCCGGACTCCTCGTCCAGCGCCAGATCGGCGTCCGGCAGCGTCAGGCCGATCCGCTGGGCCTGCGGCACGGTGATGTCGACGAACCGCTGGCGCAGCTCGTCGTTGCTGAACCGCTTGATCCCCCAGGCCATCGACTGCGCGCTGTGGGTGCTCTCGTCGTCCGGCGGGCCGAACATCATCAGCGCCGGCCACCACCACCGGTCGACGGCGTCCTGGGCCATCGCCCGCTGGGCCTCGGTGCCCCGGGCGAGGGTCCACAGGATCTCGAAGCCCTGCCGCTGGTGGAAGGACTCCTCCTTGCACACCCGGATCATGGCGCGCGCGTACGGCCCGTACGAGCAGCGGCACAGCGGCACCTGGTTCATGATGGCGGCGCCGTCGACCAGCCAGCCGATCGCGCCCATGTCGGCCCAGGTCAGCGTGGGGTAGTTGAAGATCGAGGAGTACCGCTGGCGGCCCTCGTGCAGCTGGTCGAGCAGGTCGTCGCGGCTGACGCCGAGGGTCTCGGCCGCCGAGTAGAGGTAGAGCCCGTGGCCGGCCTCGTCCTGCACCTTGGCCATCAGGATCGCCTTGCGGCGCAGGCTCGGCGCCCGCGAGATCCACGCACCCTCGGGCTGCATGCCGATGATCTCCGAGTGCGCGTGCTGGGCGATCTGGCGCACCAGCGAGCGCCGGTAGGCCTCGGGCATGACGTCGCGCGGCTCGATCCGCTGGTCGGCGGCGATCAGGGCCTCGAACTGCGTGAGGTCGACCGCGACGTCCGCCTTCGGGCCGCGGTGGGTCGTGGCGGCGGCCGCCTCGACCGCACCCGTCTCGGCGGCGTTCAGCACGACGTCCCGGCCCGGCAGCTGCTCGCTCATGCCCCCATGGTCGCGCCGTGTGACACCTGAGCGCAAGGGCGACGCCGGAGTGTCACACCGCCCCAGGTGCGAGGATCGTGCGGTGAGCACCCCCACCCCGGACGCCGGCGTCCGCCGCGCCCGCCCGGACGACGCCCCCGCTGTGGGCGCCGTGCACGCCGCGAGCTGGCTGGCCGACTACACCGCGCTGCTGCCGCGCCGGGCCGCATCGGTCGACGCGGCCGCCCTGTCCGAGTCGTGGCAGCAGGCCATCACGGCGCCGCCGACACCCAGGCACCGCGTGATGGTGGCGACCGCCGGCGCCGACGTCGTCGGGTTCGTGGCCTTCGCTCCCAGCGCGGACGGCGACGCCGACCCGGCCGCGGACGCCGAGGTCGTGACGCTGCTGGTCGACCCCGGTGCGCAACGACGCGGGCACGGGTCGCGGCTGCTGAACGCCACCGTCGACACCCTGCGCGAGCAGGGCGCCGCCCGGGTGCGGATCTGGGTGCCCGAGGTCGACCAGCCCCGGCTGTCGTTCGTCCAGGCCGCCGGGTTCGCACCGGACGGCGCGGCCCGGGTCCTGGACGCGGCCGGCGACGGGTCGACGACGGTGCGCGAGGTGCGGTTGTCGGCGGCCATCCCCCCCGAGCGGTGAGCGGTCCCGCTGTCGCCGCGGCGCCGGCGTCCGCACGGCTGGTCGGTGTCGACGTGGCGCGGGCGGTGGCGCTGCTGGGGATGATGAGCGTCCACGTGCTACCCGAGCTGGACGCCGCCGGGTCGATCACCCCGGCGTACGTCGTGTTCGCCGGCCGCGCCTCGGCGCTGTTCGCGCTGCTGGCCGGCACGGGCCTGGCGCTGATGACCGGGGGTGCCCGTCCCCGGCCGCGCCGGGGGCGCGCGGTGGCGGCGTCGGTGCTGGCCCGGGCGGCGGTCGTGGCGCTGGTGGGGCTGGTGCTCGGCCAGCTCTCACCGCCGGTGGCCGTGATCCTCACCAACTACGGGCTGTTCTTCGCGCTCGCCCTGCCCGCGCTGTGGCTGCGGCCCCGCACGTTGGCCGTGCTGGCCGCCGTCTGGGTCGTCGTCGCCCCGCTCGTCTCGCACCTGGCGCGCGGCAGCCTGCCCGTCGGGCCCGGTGAGCAGCCCTCGCTCTCGCTGCTCGCCCACCCGGTCGTGCTGGCGCGCGCCCTGACCGTCACGGGCTACTACCCGGCCCTGCAGTGGATCGCCTACCTGCTCGTAGGGGTCGCGGTGGGCCGGCTGGCGCTGGGCCGAGCCCGCACCGCGGCCTGGCTTCTGGGCGGTGGAATGACCCTGGCCGTCCTCGCCCGAGCGACCAGCGACGTCCTGCTGCGGCACGGTCTGGCCGCCCTGCGCACGGCCGGTCCGGCCGACCTGGTGCCGGGCGGGCCGACCGGCGACGCGGTGGCCCGGCTGCAGCTGCAGGGCCGGTTCGGCGTCCCCCCCACGACCACCTGGTGGTGGCAGGCCGTGGCGTCCCCGCACACGGCCACGCCGTTCGACCTGGCCCACACGATCGGGAGCGCGCTCGCCGTCCTCGGCCTGGCCCTGCTGCTGACCCGGGCTGCCGGCCCGCGCCTGCCCCGCGCGCTCGTCGCCGTCCTGGCCGCGACCGGGTCGACCACCCTGACCCTGTACACCGTGCACGTCGTCGCGCTCACGGGCCGCGTCGGCCCGGCCGACCGCCACCTGCTGCTCGCCGTGCACGTGCTGCTCGCCGTCGCCGCGGCCACGGCCTGGCGCCGGTGGCACCGACGCGGCCCGCTCGAGCACCTGGTGGCCCGCGTCGCCACCGCCGCCAGCGCCCGCGCCACCCCCAGCACCCCGCACTTGCGTCACTAAGTGCCGCGCCCCTCGCGAGGGCGGCGGCAGTTGGCGCAACAAGTGCCGGGTTGGGGGGTCAGGGAGGGGTGGGGGCGGGGTCAGCGGGGGAAGAAGGCGCCCACGAAGTCGCCGCGGACCTTGCCGGTCGGGTCGACGTCGGCCACCAGGTCCGCGAAGTCGTCCCAGCGCGGATACAGCAGCCGCAGCGCGTCGCGCTCGGCTGTGAACACCTTGCCCCAGTGCGGACGGGCAGCGAACGGCGCGAGCCGGGCCTCGATCGCGGCCACGACCGGAGCGACCGCCGCCTCGTCGCGCACCCAGGTGAAGTGCAGCGCGAGGCTGTCGCGTCCCTGGGCCATGCTCAGCCACAGGTCGTCGGCGGCGATCGCCCGCAGCTCGCAGATCATCAGCAGCGGCGCGATCAGCTCGCGCACCTCGGCAACTGCCTCGACCGCGGCCCGCGCGTGCTGCAGCGGCACCATGAACTCGGACTGCAGCTCCTCACCGCTGCTGGGGGTGAACTCGCGCCGAAAGTGAGGCAGCCGCTCGTTCCACGGCCCCGGCTCCCCCAGCTGCTGGGTGCAGTGCACCGGGTCGACGCCGGGCACCGGGTGGCGCGCGCCGTCCGCGAGCCGGCCGCCGAGCAGGTCGGACGTCGGCACCGGCCCGCCCGCCTTGACCCGGTGCTTGCGCCACACCTGCCACCGCAGCGGGTCGGCCCAGTCGGTGAACGCGCTGACGCTGTAGGCGCTGCCCATCACCTCGGGCAGGTCGTCCAGCAGCGCCGGGTGCGGGACGTCGTCCACGACGACCTGCGCCACGTCGAAGGTCGGTTCCAGCGCAAGGGTCAGCGCGGTGACGACCCCGAGCGCGCCCAGCGAGACGACGGCGCCGGCCAGCCGCGGGTCGTCCGCGCCGATGCTCATCAGCTCGCCGTCCGGCCGCACCAGCTCGAGGCCGCGGACGGCGGCGCCGAGCACCCCGTTGCCGGTGCCCGACCCGTGGGTGCCGGTGGCGCACGCACCGCCCACCGAGATGTGCGGCAGCGAGCCGAGGTTGTGCAGGGCGAACCCGGCGTCCTGGACGAACGCGGTCACCTCGGCGTAACGAGTGCCGGCGCTCACCGTGACGGTGCGCGCCGTCTCGTCCAGCTCGAGCCGGGTCGGCAGGTCGGCGACCGAGACCAGGTCGCCCGGGGTGTCGGCGATCCGGTTGAACGAGTGCCCGGTGCCGAGCACCCGAAGGCGCTCGCTGCCCGCGACGACCGCCTGCAGGGCCTCGACGCTGTCCGGCCGGTGCAGCTGCTCGGCGGCGAAGGCGATGTTGCCCGCCCAGTTGGTGATCCGCGCAGGCATCGAGCGCTCCAGGTCGTCAGCGTGGTGAGGGGATGATCCAGCGTGCAGCGTACGGCGGCAGCCAGACCTGGCCGTCACCGCCGGGGCGGACGACGTCGCCGGTGACGGCGTCCCACCGCACCCCGAGCGAGTCCAGGTGGTCGGCCGGGTGCGGCCGCCAGTCCGGGGTCACGTTGTACAGCCCGAGCATCGGCCCGACCGGGTGGTCGCGGAGCACGACGAGCACGCCGGGGTCGGCGGGGTCGAGCACCTGCGCGGGCACCGACGCGTGCAGCTGGGGCAGACGCGCGCGGGCGCGGGCGAGGTCTCGCACGCCGGTGAAGATCCGACCGGGCACAGTGGCCGGGTCGTGGCGCTGCTCGGCGGTCGCCCACGGCATCCGCGGCCGGTGCGCCCACCGGTTGTCGTCGCCGTGCCCGGGTTCGTCGGCCCAGTGCGGATCGTTGGGCAGCCCGAGCTCGTCGCCCATCCACAGCACCGGCACACCGCCCCAGCCGAGCACGAGCGCGTGGGCCAGCAGCAGCCGCGCGACGGCCAGGTCGGTGGCTGCGGCGTCGCCGTCCGCCACCGCCTGGTCCAGGCCCGCCAGTGCGGCCGCGCTGCCGCTGATCCGCCGGTCGCCCGTCGCGGCGTTGTGCCCGAACACCAGCCCCCGGGCGGGCGAGCCCGCGAAGTGGCCGCTGTAGTAGTCCGACAGGAACCCCCGGTGGCCCGGCCCGGTCACCCCGACCGCCGCGGCGTCGTCGTCTGAGATCGCCCAGCCGATGTCGTCGTGGCAGCGCAGGTAGGTGATCCACGCCGTGGTGGTGGGCGTGGGCGGCAGCGCCCGCAGCGCGTGCACCGCCAGCCGGACGTCGCGGGTTGCCAGCATCGACCAGATCTGCACCATCAGGCCGTTGTGGTACGCCAGGTCGCTGACCTTGCCGTGGTGGCGGCCCCGGCCGAGGTAGCGCACCAGCTCGTCCGGGCCGACGATGGCCTCGGCCTTGAACGTCAGTGCGGGACAAGCGATCCGGGCGACCGCGCGAAGCGCCTGGGTGATCGCGTGCACCTCCGGCTGGTTCTGACTGGACGTGCCCATTCGCTTCCACAAGAACGCGATCGCGTCCAGCCGCAGCACCTCGACCCCGGTGTTCGCGAGCATCAGGGCGATGTCGGCGAACTCGACGAGGACGTCGGGGTTGGCCCAGTTCAGGTCCCACTGCCAGGTGTTGAACGTGGTCCAGACGAAGGCCTGCAGATCGTCGTCCCAGGTGAAGCTGCCCGGCGCCAGCGTGGGGAACACCTCGGGCATGGTGCGCTCGTAGGCGTCCGGCAGCTCGCGGTCGGGGAAGGTGTGGAAGTAGGCGCGGTAGCGGGGGTCGCCGGCCCGGGCTGCGACGGCCCACGCGTGCTCGGCGGCGACGTGGTTGATCACCAGGTCGAGCACCAGGCTGATGCCGTGCCGGCGCAGGACGCCGGCCAGCGCGCGCAGGTCGTCCATCGTGCCGAGGTCGGGGCGCACGCTGCCGTAGTCGACGACGGCGTAGCCGCCGTCGTTGTCACCCTCGCGCCGGCGCAGGAGCGGCAGCAGGTGCAGGTACGTGACGCCGAGCTCACGCAGGTAGGGCACCCGCTCGGCCACACCCGCCAGGTCGCCCGCGAACCGGTCGGCGTACGCCGCGTACCCCAGCACCGCCGGCGACTGGAACCAGTCCGGGGCCAGCGTGCGCTGCTCGTCCAGCCGCAGCAGCTCGGGCTCGCGCTCGCGGTACGCCGCCGCCGCGAGACGCACCAGCCGCGTCGCCACGGGGCCGGCGTCGGCGTACACCCCGGTCAGGCCCTCGACCAGGTCGGGCCACCAGCGCTGCAGCCGCAGGTCGAAGGTGACGCGCCGGTGCTCGGGCAGGTCAGCGAGGCAGGCAGCGGCGACGTCCCGGGCGGCGCCGAGCGTCACCTGACGTGCTCGAGGTCGCGTCGCGACCCCGACAGGCCACCGCCCGGCGGGCCGGTGGACCCGCGCACCACGAGCTCGGTG
>JBKJTJ010000187.1:0-3082 GCA_046590855.1 Actinomycetota bacterium | reverse complement strand
GTGGCTCTACAACCGGCCCACCACCGGCACCGAGAAGTTCCTCAACACCAAGTTCGCGAGCAAGCCCGAGATCCTGCGCGCCAACCTCGCCGCGCTCAGCGCCGGGTGGAACTACGGCGAGACCACCGAGGACTTCACGGTCTCGTACGACATCGCGCCGGCTCCGATGGTCCCGGGCCGCTACCGCAACATCACCGGCAACGTGGCGCTCGCCTACGGTCTGGTCACCGGCTGCCAGCTGGCGGGCCGGCCACTCGTGCTGGGCAGCTACCCGATCACGCCGGCGTCCGACGTCCTGCACGCCCTGGCCGGCATGGAGCACCTGGGTGTCACCACGCTGCAGGCCGAGGACGAGATCGCGGGGGTCGGTGCGGCGCTCGGGGCCTCGTTCGGCGGCGCCGTGGGCGTGACCACGACGTCCGGCCCGGGGGTGGCGCTGAAGTCCGAGACCATCGGGCTCGCGGTCTCGCTCGAGCTGCCGCTGGTGATCTGCGACATCCAGCGCGGCGGCCCGTCGACCGGGCTGCCCACCAAGACCGAGCAGTCCGACCTGCTGCAGGTGATGTTCGGACGCAACGGCGAGGCGCCGGTGCCCGTCATCGCCCCCCGGTCAGCGTCCGACAACTTCGACGCCGCCATCGAGGCTGTCCGCATCGCGACGACCTACCGCACCCCGGTGTTCCTGCTCTCGGACGGCTACCTCGCCAACGGTTCCGAGCCCTGGCGGATCCCGGACGTCGCGTCCCTGCCGAGCATTGGCGTCACGCTGACGACCGAGCCCAACGCCGTAGACGCGTCAGGCACGGCGGTCTTCCACCCCTACCAGCGGGATGAGACCACGCTGGCCCGGCCCTGGGCCGTTCCGGGCACGCCGGGGCTGGAGCACCGCATCGGCGGCATCGAGAAGGCCGACGGCACGGGCGAGATCAGCTACGACCCCGACAACCACGACCGGATGGTTCGCCTGCGGCAGGCCAAGATCGACGGCATCGCCGACACCATCGGTGACCTGGAGGTCGACGACCCGACCGGCGCCGACGTCCTCGTGCTGGGGTGGGGCTCGACGTACGGTCCGATCAGCTCGGCCGTGCGCGCCGTGCGCGCGAGGGGCGGCAACGTCGCCCAAGCGCACCTGCGTCACCTGAACCCGTTCCCGCACAACACCGCTGACGTGCTACGCGGGTACCGACGGGTGATCGTCCCGGAGATGAACCTCGGCCAGCTGTCGATGCTGCTGCGCGCGAAGTACCTCGTCGACGTCCAGGGCCACAACCAGGTGCGCGGCCTGCCCTTCACCACCCACGAGCTCGTCGACGTGATCACCCGTGCCACCACCGCGCTGGATGCACCGTCGGCACCCGACGACCGTCCGGTCGACGTGACGACCGCCGGACCCGCAGCCCCCGAGGAAGAGGCGTCATGACCATCACCGACCTGGGCATCCCCGGTCTCGCGGGGGTACCCACCCTCGACCCCGACGCGCCGAAGCAGACGAAGAAGGAGTTCACCAGCGACCAGGAGGTGCGTTGGTGCCCCGGCTGCGGCGACTACGCCGTGCTGGCCACGATGCAGGGGTTCCTGCCCGAGCTCGGCCTCAAGCGCGAGAACATCGTGTTCGTCTCCGGCATCGGCTGCTCGTCGCGCTTCCCGTACTACATGAACACCTACGGAGTGCACTCGATCCACGGCCGGGCGCCGGCCATCGCGACCGGCCTGTCGGTCTCGCGCCCCGACCTGTCGGTCTGGGTCATCACCGGTGACGGTGACGCGCTCTCGATCGGCGGCAACCACCTCGTGCACGCGTTGCGGCGCAACGTGAACCTGAAGATCCTGCTGTTCAACAACCGGATCTACGGGCTCACCAAGGGCCAGTACTCGCCGACGTCCGAGGTCGGCAAGGTCACCAAGTCGACCCCCGCCGGGTCAGTCGACAACCCGTTCAACCCGGTGTCGCTGGCCCTCGGGGCCGAGGCCACGTTCGTGGCGCGCACCCTGGACTCCGACCGCGCGCACCTCACCTCGGTGCTGCGGGCGGCGGCGGCCCACCGCGGCACCGCCCTCGTCGAGATCTACCAGAACTGCCCGATCTTCAACGACGGCGCGTTCGACGTCCTGAAGGACCGCGACCAGGCGCAGGGCCGCCTGCTGCACCTCGTGGACGGCGAGCCCGTCACGATCGGCTCTGGTCCCGACCAGCGTGTGGTGGTGCGCAGTGCGGACGGCGGGCTCGACGTCGTGCCCGCGTCCGGCGTCGACCCAACCCTCGTCGTCCGGCACGACGCCGGTGCGGCCGACCCGTCGCAGCAGTTCGCGCTGTCGCGACTCGACGGGCCGGACATGACCCACGTGCCGCTCGGCGTGTTCCGCGACGTGCAGCGCCCGACGTACGACGACCTGGTGCGCGACCAGGTCGACACGGCCGTCGCAGCGGCGGGTGGCCCGAGCGACGATGCGATCGCGACGATGCTCGCGGGTCGTGACACCTGGACCGTCGGGGAGTGAGCGGCAGCGACGTCTCGGCCGACCTCACGGGCGACCGCGAGGTGCGCCGCGGCACCGTCTTCGGTGGGCTGGCGTATCTGTTGTGGGGCGTGTTCCCGCTGTACTTCCACGCCCTGCTGCCGGCGGGGTCGATCGAGATCCTCGTGCACCGCGTGGTGTGGTCGCTGCTGGTCTGCCTGATCGTGGTCGCGGTGCTGCGTGACACGAGCTGGATCCGACCGCTGCTCGCCGCACCGCGACGCCTGGTGCGCCTGGGGTTCGCCGCGATCTTCATCGCCGTGAACTGGGGCGTGTACATCTACGGCGTCAACAGCGGACAGGTCGTCGAGGCCTCCCTCGGGTACTTCATCAACCCGCTCGTCACGGTGCTGCTCGGGGTCGTCCTGCTGCGCGAGCGACTGCGGTGGCTGCAGTGGGTCTCGGTCGGCCTCGGGGCCGTCGCGGTGGTGGTCCTGACCGTCGACTACGGCCACGTGCCGGTGATCGCCCTGCTGCTCGCGGGATCGTTCGCGACGTACGGCCTGATGAAGAAGCGCATCGGCGTCGACCTCGGCGCGCTCGGCAGCCTGACCGCCGAGAC
>JBKJTJ010000035.1:0-7484 GCA_046590855.1 Actinomycetota bacterium | reverse complement strand
CAACTACGAGTCCGTCGCGTACGCGCTGGCCTCGCGGCTGGATGCCGTGCCGGCACCCTGGGCCGGGCCGCGCCGCACGGGTGACGCCCCGATGGCGCCCCGACGTCCGCCGAACCGTACGCCCACGCCGTACGAGGGGCCCTCCGATGGCCGGTGAGCTGCCCGAGCTGCTGCTCCCGGACGCCGCGGCCTGGCGTGGCTGGCTGGAGGAGCACCACGGTGACCCGGCGGGCGTGCGTCTGGTGCTGTCCCGCAAGGGCGCGGCGGCGCCGACCACGCTCACCTACGACCAGGCGCTGGACGAGGCGCTGTGCCTCGGTTGGGTCGACGGGCAGGTGGGTCGCCGCGACGAGGCCACGTACCTGCAGCGGTTCACCCCGCGGCGGTCGCGCAGCACATGGTCGCAGCGCAACGTCGCCAACGTGGCCCGGCTGGCTGAGCAGGGGCGGATGCACCCCGCGGGCCTCGCCGAGGTGGAGCGGGCTCGGTCCGACGGCCGCTGGGACGCGGCGTACGCGGGGCCGGCCACGATCACCGTGCCGGACGACCTCGCGGCGGCGCTCGCGGCCGAGCCTGCGGCGCAGGCGACCTGGTCGCGGCTCACCAGCCAGAACCGCTATGCGGTGCTGTGGCCGGTGCACCAGGCCAAGCGCGCGGACACCCGGGCTCGGCGGATCGCCGAGTTCGTGGCGATGCTCGCCCGCGGCGAGACCGTGCACCCGCAGCGAAGCCACAGCTGATGGTGTGTCTCAGTCTGGGCTGACTGGTCGTTGTCCGACGACTGGGTTCGCCGACGCCTGATCGGGGCAACGGTGCGTCGGATGTGACGCGTCGCTGCCCCGATCGTGGAGTTCTCAACCGTCGGGTGACCACAGTGGTGGCAGCGGCACGCCTCGTCGCCGGGTCCAGATGGGTGGGTCGAACACGGGTCGGCCCGTGGGTTCGTCGATCCGCACCTGCCATCGGTCTTCGTGGTCGTCGTCGTGCAGGACCCGTTGGTGGTGGTACCGGCAGAGCAGGACGAGGTTCGTCAGCGCGGTGGGGCCGCCGTCGGCCCAGTGGACCACGTGGTGCGCGTCGCAGCGGGATGTCGGTGTGTCGCAGCCGGGGAACGCGCAGGAACGGTCACGCACCATCAGAGCGGCCCACATCGGGGCGGGGACGGTGCGCGCGCGGCGCCCGACGTCGAGGACCTGGCCTAGGGGGCTGACGGCGACGGGGGTGATGGTGGCGTCGCACGCCAACCTGCGGGTGGTCTCACCGCTGATGACGCCGCCCCAGTCCAGGGAGGAGCCGCCAGGCTCACCGGCCAGGGTGGCCGCGCCGGTGACGACGGTGAGGTGCGCACCGGGCCGGCGGACGTCGGCGGGTTGTTGACAGTCCAGGTAGTGGCGCGACACCTCGACCAGGGCGTCCAGGCGGCGCCGGGCGGCGGTGCGCCCGTCGACGAGCCCGTCCGGCGTCGGCGGCCGTGGTGCGGACAGGGGTTCGAGCGCCGCGCAGATCACCGCCAACGACTCCGGGTCCAGGTCACCGCGGGCGATCCCCGCGCCGTACAAGGTCGACGCGAACGTGATCCCGGACCGCTCACGCTGCTCGACCTCGTCCCTGGCCACCCCGTGGGGGTCGACCCGGGACGCGAAGTACCGGCCCGCCCGAGCGAGCTGGGCCGGGTCCAGCACCGTGGCGTGGGTCAGGAGCACCCGCTCACCGTCCTGGCGGGTGCCCTCGGGAAGAGCCGACGGCAGGTCGCTGATGACCTTGGTGATCACCTGGGCATGGGCCAGCCCGATCGCCCCGGCGGCCAGGGCGTCAGCTGTTGCTTCGCACGTCGAGGGCAGCGCACTGGCGGTGGCCACCGCTTTCGACGCCTCCGACGGGGACACCAGGCACGTCCCGCGCAGGAACGCCTTCGTCGAACCAGCACCCACCACGTCGGCCGCGCCCCGGGCGTGGACCTCACCGACCCGGCGCAACCACTCACCCTCGACCTGGTCCGCCAGGCGCCGCAGGTCCGCGACGTCGGTGAGCAGCGACCCGGAGTCCACCCCGTGCAGGTCCTCGGACTGCAACCCGGTCACCGCGTCGCGCACGGCGACCAGCGCCACGCTCAGTGTCCCGGTGATGTCCATGCCTCACACGCTAGAGGTCACCACCGACAGTCCGGGCCCCTCAGACCCGTTCTGGCACAACGACTTTGGAGAACCTTGGGTGACCACGCGCTACCGTCAGCGACGCCAACGAGGGCACCGGCCGACTAGCCGGGAGTGTTGACCAGAGAGTGCGCGGCGCGCTCGAGGTAGTCCCACAGCACCAGCTCGTCGGCCGGTGGCAGGGCGAGGGAGTCGAGGGCGTCGCGCATGTGGCGCAGCCAGCGGTCGCGCATGTCGGCGTCGACGGCGTAGGGGTGGTGGCGCATCCGCAGCCGCGGGTGCCCCCGCGTGTCGCCGTAGGTCGTCGGGCCGCCCCAGTACTGCTCGAGGAACATCAGGAACCGCTGCTCGGCGGCTGCGAGGTCATCGTCGGGGTACAGCGCGCGCAGCGGCGCGTCGGTGGCGACGCCCTCGTAGAAGCGGTGCACCAGACGGGCGAACGTCTCGTGCCCGCCCACCTGCTCGTAGAAGGAGGGTTGCTGGCTCACCCGACCAGTGTCTCAGGCTGCCGAGCGGCCGGACGGACGCCACCGCGGGGACGCGGGGGCCAGCTCGGCCTGCTCGGCGGCCCTGGCGATGTTCCGCTGCATCCCGCCGAAGACGATGCCGTGGAAGGGTGAGATCGCCTTCCAGTACAGCTGGCCCATCAGCCCGCGCGGGTGGAACAGCGCGCGCTGGCGGAACACGGTGCGCCCGGCAGGGTCGTCCTCGACGAGCAGCTCGAGCCAGGCCAGGCCCGGCAGCTTCATCTCGGCCCGTAGCCGCAGCAGCTTCTCGTCCTCGATCTCCTCGACCCGCCACCAGTCGAGTGCGTCGCCGACCACGAGGTCGTAGGGGTTGCGGCGACCGCGCCGAAGCCCCGGGCCACCGGTGAGCTTGTCCATGATCCCGCGCAGCCGCCAACCCAGAGACCAGCTGTACCAACCGTTCTGGCCGCCGATGCCCTCGATCACCGACCACAGGCTGGAGTGCGAGGCGTTGACGACGCTGGCCCGCTCGTCGACGTGCAACGACCCGCCGGCCCAGTCCGGGTCGGAGGGCAGCGGGTCGCTGGGCGAGCCGGGGGAGTTCGCCGACGTCCACGAGGTGGCGACGTCGTACTCCTGCACACGGGTCAGTGCGAGTCGCAGCGCCTGGTCGAAGCCGATCAGCCCCTCGGGCGGGTCCTCGACGTACTGCGCGATGTCGTGCTCCTTGCAGACGACCTCGTGCACCAGGCTCTCGACGAGCGGGCGGGCGATGCCGTTGGGCACCGGCGTGACCACCGAGACCCAGTGGCTCGCGAGGTTCGGGGTGAGGACGTTGATCGGCAGGATGACCCGCGGCGACAGGCCTGCGGCCTCGGCGTAGCGCACCATCATCTTCTTGTAGGTGAGGACGTCGGGCCCGCCGATGTCGAAGCCGCGGCTGACCTCCGGGGGCAGGTCGGCCGCCCGCACCAGGTAACGCAGCACGTCGCGGACGGCGATCGGCTGAATCCGGTTCTCGACCCACCTCGGGGTGATCATCACCGGCAGGCGCTCGGTGAGGTAACGCAGCATCTCGAAGGACGCCGACCCCGACCCGATGATGACCGCTGCGCGCAGGACGGCGGTCGGCACCCCCGAGTCGAGCAGGATCTCGCCGACCTCCTTGCGCGAGTCCAGGTGCGGTGAGAGGTCCTCGGTGTCGGGGTAGAGCCCACCGAGGTAGACGATCCGGTCGATCAGCGCGCCGCGCGCGCCGCGGGCGAACGCGCGCGCCATGTCACGGTCGCGGCGCTCGAACCGCTTGCCCATGTCGAGGCTGTGCACCAGGTAGTACGCGACGTCCGCCCCGAGGCACGCGCGCTGCACGGCGTCGCGGTCGCCGACGTCACCGCGAACCACCTCGACGTCGGCGAACCACGGCTGGTCGCGCAGCTTGCCGGGGTCGCGCGCCAGGCAGCGCACCGCGAACCCGGCCGCCAGCAGGTGCGGGACGAGGCGTCCGCCGATGTAGCCGGTGGCGCCGGTGACCAGGGCCGTGCGCCGGGTGCCGCTGGTCGCGGTCGGTTCAGTGCTCATAGCCCCTACTGTCGTCGTCGCGCGCCCGGGACGCGAACCGCGGCACGGTCGGGGCCGACGTCAGACCGTGCCCGCGATGGTGCCGCCGGGTGGCGTCGGGTAGGTGACGGGCGCCTGGACGCCGGCGGCGTCGAAGGCGTTCTTGGCCCGCTCGCGGATCTCGCGCTGCACGCCCCACTGCTGGTCGGTGGCGGTCTTGGCGAACACCCGGATGGTGACCGTGGTGCCGGTGATCTGCTCGACACCGGCGACGGTGGGTGGCTCGATCATGAGCGGGTGCCAGGCCGGGTCGTCGTACACCTCGGTGACCACCGTGCGGATGATGGAAAGCACTCGCTCGACGTTCTCGGCGTAGGACACGGGCAGGTCGACCACGGCCGTCGACCAGCCCTGGCTCTTGTTGGCGATCCGGACGATCTCGCCGTTGCGGACGTACCAGGCGACGCCGCTGGGGTCGCGCAGCTTGGTGATCCGCAGCGTGACCTCCTCGACGGTGCCGGTCGCCTCGCCCGTGTCGACGATGTCGCCGACGCCGTACTGGTCCTCGAGCAGCATGAACACGCCGGACAGGAAGTCCTTGACCAGGCTCTGCGCGCCGAATCCCAGCGCGACCCCCGCCACCCCGGCAGAGGCCAGCAGCGGCGCCAGGTTCAGGTCGAACTCGCTGAGCACCATCAACGTCGCGACGCCGTAGACGACTGCCGTGATCAGGCTTCCGAGCACCGACCCGAGGGTCTCGGTGCGCTGTCGGCGGCGCTCGTGCGTGGCACCCGTCGCGCTCACCAACACCCGGGTCGCGCGGTTCTCCTCCAGCCGCGCGCCCAGCCGCGAGTCGATGCTGCGCCGCACCAGCCGGCGCACCGCGCGGCGCAGCACGAACCGGGCGAGCGTCGCGATCACCAGGATCACGACGATGCGCACGCCGTGCGTCAGCAGCCAGGCGGTGAGGGCGTCCGACCAGGCGACGGCCGTGGCGAGCGTGGTGTTCAGGGTGACGTGCACAGGCGGGATCCCCCGGGGGGTCGGTCGTGACGGGCGGGCGACCGCCCAGGCTACGCAGCCGCGGTCAGCCGACTCGGGCGGGCGCCGAAGTCTCCCACTCGGGTACGGCCGCCCCCACCCGCGACAGCGCGGCGGTCCGGCTGCTGACGCCGAGTCGGGCGTAGATGTTCTCGAGGTGCTTGCGGACGGTGGCCTCGGACAGGTTGGTCCGGCGAGCGATCATCCGGTTGCTGTCGCCCGCGCCCACCAGCTGCAGGATCTCGCGCTGACGGTTGGTCAGGGCGTCGACCGGTCGGACGCCCCGCTGAGCCCGGGACCAGGCGGCCAGCAGGTGCGGACGCAGCAGCACGAGCAGCGCGCGGTCACGCTCGGTGAAGTCCGACCCCTTGCCGCGGGCGAACAGCAGGCGCAGCGTGCGCTGCGGGCCGCCTGCGGGAAGGCACATGATCATCTCGTGCTCGACACCGAGGTGGCGGAGGTAGTCGGCGTACATGGGCGAGCCGCGGTACTGGCGCTGGGACTCGAAGTCGCTGGCGAGTCTGACCGTTACGAGGTCACCGGTGCGGTCGGGGTAGGAGCAGGGGGACGCCCAGTAGTGCTCCCGGTAGGCGTCGTCAGGGGCGTCCGCCGGGGGTGGCTGGAGCTCCTGCGAGACGAAGAACTCCCAGCGCGGCGTGTCGTGGCCCGAGACGCTGAGGGTGTCGCATGGGATGAGGTCGAAGAGGGCCTCGAGTAGATCGATGGGTAAACCATCCTCGCGCCACGGACGGTCCACCTGGATGACTTCGAGCAGTGCTCGTACGTCGTGGTCGCTGAGCGCGAGGGATGTCATCGCGGTCCTCCCCATCCGGGCCGACGACGGCCCACGACCACGGTAGGACCCCGTCGGGCGCGCGACCATACGCAGAAGTCCGTATTGGCCAGGCGGCGCCAGACGCGCACCGTGGAACCACCCGCAGGTCGCGGGCCACGAGAGCGAGGCGAGAACGATGTTCACGATCCGACGACTGGCCGGCCGGGCCTTCCTGGGGGCCTCGGTCACGATGATGATGCTGATGGTCGCGGCACCGGCGTGGGCCAGGCCCGCGCCACCCGAGCGGCTGGTAGGGAACGCGGCGAAGGGCGGTGGGGGGTCGGCGCCCGCCCAGGTGATCTCGCACGGCACGCCGATCTGGCAGTTCGTGCTGGTCGCCGTCGTCGCTGGCGCAGCGGCCATCGCGCTGGCCGCGCTGGCCAACCGCACCGTCCTGCACAGCCGCTCCGTCCTGCGCGACCGAACGCTCGCGCACTGACGACGCGGATCACACCGGGCTCAGCCGACGCTGAGCCCGGTGTGGTGCGCTGCGAAGGCGAGGGTGTCGGCGCTGAGCTCGATGCTGCGCGACAGTGCGCGGGCACCGTGCCCGACGTCGGCCTCGCGGCGCAGCAGCACCGGCCGCTCGGCCACCGGCGCGGACGTCGCGTGCTGCAGGGCCGCGCACAGCTTGCGCGCGTGCAGCGGGTCGACCCGCGTGTCGCCGTCGAAGACGGTGAACAGCACCGCCGGGTACGCCGTGCCCGGGGTCACGTGGTGGTACGGCGAGTAGTCGAGCAGCCAGCCCAGCTGCTCGACGTCGGTCGCGGTGCCGTACTCGCTGGACCACGTGGCGCCGAGGCCGAACTGCTCGTAGCGCACCATGTCGAGCAGCGGGGCCGAGCACACCGCCGCCGCGAACAGATCGGGGCGCTGGGTGACCGCGACGCCGACGAGCAGCCCGCCGTTGGACCCGCCGCTGACCGACAGCTGGGCGGGCGTCGTCCACCCCCCGTCGACCAGCCACTGCGCCGCCGCGTGGAAGTCGTCGTACACGTTCTGCTTGTGGCCCAGCATGCCGTCGCGGTGCCACTGCTCACCCTCCTCGCCGCCACCGCGCAGCCCGGCGATGGCGTACACCCCACCTGCCTCGACCCAGGCGAGCACACCGGCCGAGTAGCCGGGGGTCATCGTGACGCCGAACCCGCCGTACCCGTAGAGCACGGTCGGGCGCGGCTGGTCCGGCTCGTCGGCGGGCGAGATCAGCAGCATCCGGACGACGGTGCCGTCGCCGGACTCGTAGCTCACCTGCCGGGCACTGACCCGCGGCACGTCGACCGACCCAGGCGCCGTCGCCCAGGTCGACGTCTGGCCGGTCAGCGCGTCGTAGCGCAGCACGCTGCTGGGGGTGGCCGCGTCGGTGTAGCCGATCCAGGCCTCGTGGCCGCCCTCGGGGTGCTCGGTGATGCCGCCGACCGACCCGACCCCGGG
>JBKJTJ010000330.1:0-8322 GCA_046590855.1 Actinomycetota bacterium | reverse complement strand
GGCCTGGTAGAACGGCGCGGCCACCGGCGCCCGCCAGTCCACCAGCAGCTTCTCCTGGTGCTCGTCCGACAGACCCACCCGGCCGATGTGGTGCCGCTCGCCGGTGAGCAGGTCGAGGCGCCCGAAGCACAGCCGGTCCTGGACGTTACGCAGCTGGGCGAGCCGCTGCTCGAGCGTCTGGGCGAACGCGTCCCGCTCCGAACGCGCCTGCGGGGTGCCCTGCGAGCCGGCCGACCGCACCCGGCCCAGCTGCAGCTCGGTCGAGGCGCTGAGCTCGTCGATGCGCTGGTAGAGCCGGTCGAGGTGGGCCTGTTCGACAGCGATCTGCGGCCGAGCCTCGCTCACGGGAATGACCACTCCTTGCTGGGGTCGGGCTCGCCGGTCCGGCAGCGGCCATCGAGTCTATGCGGTTCGTCCCGGCTACCGTGCGGCGGATGACGCTCGGAAGCCTCACCACGCAACCCGCCCTGCACGCGCGCCACCTGCTCGCCGACCCCGTGGCAGCCATGCTCACCCGGCTGGCGGACACCGCCCCGGCGGACGCCGCCCGCGTGCTGGCCGCCGACATCGACCCCGAGCACGCCGACACGGCCGCGCTCGCGGCGGCGTACGGCGTGCCGCTGGGGCTCTCGGCCAACTGCGTCGTCGTCGGCGGTCGCCGCGACGGGGTCGAGCGGATCGCCGCCTGCGTGGTGCTGGCCACCACCCGCGCCGACGTCAACGGCGTCGTGCGCCGGCTGCTCGACGTCCGCAAGGCGTCGTTCCTGTCCGTCGACCGCGCGGTCGAGCTCACCGCCATGGAGTACGGGGGGATCACCCCGATCGGGCTGCCGCCGACCTGGCAGCTGCTGGTCGACGCCGCGGTCGCGGTCACGCCCGAGGTCGTCGTGGGGTCGGGGCTGCGGCGCAGCAAGGTCGTGCTGCCCGGTGAGCTGCTGGCGCGCTTGCCGAACTCGCGGGTGGTCGAGGGGCTCGGGGTCGGACCAGAGCGGCTTAACTGTGACGAGTCACACGTTCGGCGCAAGGAGGTTCACACGGTGCGGAAGGTGACCGACACGCAGGTATCCCATCACCACCAGCCCGGAGGCACGCCATGACCGTCTCGACCCTCGCCCGGACCCTCGCCGCCGTCGCCGTCACCGCCGTGCTGGCCGTCGGAGCCGTCAGCGCGCACAGCCCCGCCGCCGCCCCCGTCGCCGGCAAGGCCCCCACCGGCCTGTCCCTCAACGGCTTGTCCCTGAACGGGCTCTCGCTCAACGGCCTGTCCCTGAACGGCCTGTCGCTCAACTGACCCAAACGCTGAACTGATCGTTCAGCCCCAGGACCGCGTCCACTGGGGGACCATCATGAGGGTGAGTGCCCCCCGAGCCGCGGTCACGGGCCGAGCTCTGTCGTTCGGCGTCCTGTGCTGGGTGCTCGCGCTGGTCGGTCTGGCGCTGACGGCCATGACGGCCATCCCCCCGAACGCCGCCCAGCAGCACCGGATCCCGCTGCTGCTCGGCGTCCTCGTCGCCTACCTCGTGGCCGACAGCAGCCAGATCCACGTCAACGTCCGTCAGCACCTGCTGTCGGTCTCCCTCAGCGACCTGCCGCTTGTCGTGGGGTTGCTGCTGCTCGACCACCGGTGGCTGCTGACGACGCGGCTGCTCAGCGCCGTCGCCGTCTTCGTCGTGCAGCGCCGCGCTGTCAGCAAGTCCGCCTTCAACCTGTGCCTGTTCACCACCGAGATCGGTCTGGGCGGCCTCCTGCTCGCGGTGCTGCCGATCACCGACGCCACGACTCCCCGACAGTGGGCCGCCACCTACCTGCTGGTGCTGGTGGTCGGCTCGGTCGTCGCGCTGGTGATCGGCCTGGCCATCACCCTTCTCGGCACCCGGCTGGCCGCGCGCGACCTCGCCGTCCTGCTGGTCTCGGGGTGGGGTTCGGCGCTGCTCGGCACCACCCTGGCGCTGATCGCCCTGCTCGTCCTGGGCACCTCGATCGCCGGTCTCGCGCTGCTCACCGTGCTGTTCGTGGTCGCGGCGCTGAGCCACCGCGCCTACGGCCGCCTGCTGCGGCGGCACACCGACCTCGGCCAGCTCTTCGGATTCACCCAGACCGTCGGTGCAGCGCAGACCACCGACGAGGTGGCCACCACGCTGCGCGAGCGCGCCCTCGAGCTGCTGCGCGCCGAGTCGGCGGTGCTGCTGCGCCTGGACGACGCGCCCCCACCGCTGCTGCCCGACACCGGGGACGTCGCGCTGATCGTCGCCCGCGACACCCGCGACCCGCGCCTGCGGGCCTGGTTGACCGCGACCGGGCTCAAGGACGCGCTCGTCGTGCCGCTGCACGACCAGGGCCGGCTCTTCGGCGTGCTGCAGGTGAGCAACCGCACGGACAAGACGAGCACCTTCGGCTTCGAGGACCTCAGGCTGCTGCAGACCCTGGCCGCGCACGCCGAGCTGATCTGGGACAAGGGGAAGCTGGTCGACCAGCTGCGGTTCGACGCCCACCACGACAGCCTCACCGGCCTGGGCAACCGCACCCACTTCCGGATGGCGCTGGACGCCCGCCTCGCCGAGGGCCCCGGGTCGTCGACCAGTGACGGCACCGCCGTCCTGCTGCTCGACCTCGACCGGTTCAAGGAGGTCAACGACACCCTCGGTCACCCGGTCGGCGACCACCTGCTGCGTCGGGTGGCAGAGCGGATCACCGAGCTCGTGCCGGTCGGCAGCGTCGTGGCCAGGCTGGGCGGCGACGAGTTCGCCGTGCTGCTCCCCGACGGCGGTGAGGACGGCGTCGAGGTGGCGCGGGCGGTTCGCGCCGGCCTGTCACAGCCGTACGTCGTGCAGAGCACCCACCTCGAGGTGGGCGCCTCGATCGGGGTCGCCGTGCTCGGGGTGGACGGCGAGGACGCCTCGACGGTGCTGCAGCACGCGGACGTCGCGATGTACGCGGCCAAGCGGCAGGCGCAGGGGGTGGCCCGCTACGCCGCAGAGGACGACCGCAGCAGCGTCGACCAGCTGGCGATGGCCGGCGACCTGCGCCGCGGCCTGGAGTCGGGCCAGGTCGAGATGCACCTGCAGCCACAGTCCCACCCCAGCGGTCGGCCCCTCGTCTCGTTCGAGGCGCTGGCCCGGTGGCACCACCCGACGCGCGGGCTGGTGATGCCGGACGACTTCATCCCGCTGGCCGAGCAGACCGGCCTGATCAACCAGCTCACCTACGTCGCCCTGCGCGGCGCCCTGACCGCGTGCGCGTCGTGGCAGTCGCGCTGGCCCGACGTCGGCGTGGCCGTCAACCTCTCACCGCGCCAGCTGCTCGACCCCGAGCTGCCCCCTGCGGTGGCCGCGCTGCTGCAGCAGCACCCGGTCGCGCCCCGGCTGCTCACCCTCGAGATCACCGAGGGGAGCCTGCTGGTCGACTCGGCTGCGGCGGCCCGGGCCCTGGCCCAGCTGCGCGAGCTCGGCGTCCGGCTGTCCATCGACGACTTCGGCACCGGCTACTCGGCGCTCGCCTACCTGCAGCGGCTGCCGATCGACGAGCTGAAGATCGACAAGTCGTTCGTCCTCGCCATGACCACCGACGACAGCGCCCGCGCCATCGTCCGCGCGATCATCGACCTGGCGCACACCCTCGGGCTCAGCGTCGTCGCCGAGGGTGTCGAGGACGAGGCCGCGCGCGCCCTGCTCGCCGGATTCGGCTGCGACGTCCTGCAGGGGTACTGGTTGAGCCGGCCGCTGTCGCCGCAGGCGCTGCCGGCCTGGCTGCGCCAGCACCAGAGCGGGTCAGCCGTCGTCGGTTAGGCGTCCGCCGGTCGGCCGCAGCGCCCAGAAGGCGACCGCTGCCGCCGCCGCGACGTTCAGGCTGTCGACGCCGCCCGCCATCGGGATCCGCACGCTCAGGTCGGACGCGGCGACCGTGCCAGCGCGCAACCCGTCCCCCTCGGTGCCCAGCACCAGGGCGAGGCGCTCCGGGGGGTCGGCTGCGAGCGAGTCCAGGGACATCGACGCATCAGTCAGCGCGAGAGACGCCACGGTGAACCCGTTGTCCCGCAGCGTCTGCAGCGAACCCGGCCAGGGATCGGCCCGGCCCCAGGGCACCTGGAACACCGTCCCCATCGAGACGCGCACGCTGCGCCGGTAGAGCGGGTCGGCGCAGCGCGGCGTGACCAGCACGGCATCGACGCCCAGCGCTGCTGCCGAACGGAACACCGCGCCGACGTTGGTGTGGTCGACGACGTCCTCGAGCACCGCCACCCGACGAGCCCCGGCGACTAGCTCGTCCAGGGGTCGCGGTGGCGGGCGGTGCATGGCGGCGATCGCCCCGCGGTGCAGGTGGAAGCCCGTGATCGACTCCAGGACGGCGCGGTCGGCGACGTACACCGGGACGTCGGCGCGCTCGGCCTCGCGGACCAGGTCGGCCAGCTCGTCGACCCACCGCTCCCCCATGAGGAACGACCGCGGTCGATGCCCGGCGGCCAGGGCCCGGCGGATCACCTTGTCGCTCTCGGCGAGGTACAGGCCCTCGGCCGGCTCGCGCCGGGTGCGCAGGGCCATGTCGGTCAGGCCCACGTACTCGTGCACCCGGGGGTCGTTCGGGTCGTGCACGTGCTGGACGGTCAACTCGCGAGCACCCGGACGATCGCCACGACGCCGACGACGACGATCACCGCGCGCAGCACCCGCGGCGGCAGCCGGCGTCCGTAGCGGGCGCCGAGAACCCCCCCGACCGTCGAGCCGAGGGCGATCAGCAGCACCACCCGCCAGTCGATGCGGTCTCGCGCGACGGCCAGGAACACCAGTGCCGCAACGGAGTTGACGACCAGCGACAGGAGATTCTTGAGGGCGTTCACCCGCTGCAGAGGCTCGGGCAGCAGCGACCCGAGCAGGCCCATCAGCAGAACCCCTTGCGCCGCACCGAAGTAACCGCCGTACGCGCCTGCGACGTACGTCCCCGCCATCGCGAGCGACTGGTGGCCGCGCCCTGACGCGTCGGGATCCAGCTCGCGGCGGCGGGCCACGGCGGCCTGCATCCGCGGCTGGGTCACCACCAGCACCAGCGAGATCGCGAGCAGCACCGGGACGATGGCGCTGAAGGCGGCGGCCGGAAGGCGCAGCAGCAGCAGAGCGCCGGTGACCGCGCCGAGCAGCGACATCGGCGCCAGCAGCCTGATCCGACGCCCCTGGCCGCTCAGCTCGGCGCGGTACCCGAGCGTCCCCGACACCCCACCCGAGACCAGACCCACGTTGTTCGACACGTTCGCGACGATCGGGTTGAACCCGAACGCCAGCAGCACCGGGAACGTGATCAGCGTGCCCGATCCGACCACGGCGTTGATGGTTCCGGCGCCGACCCCGGCCGCGAAGATCGCGACGAGCTCGAACCACGGCACCCGGCGACCCTATCCCGATGCGCGCCGATGGTTGACCGGGGCAACGGGGCGTCGCATCTGACGCGTCGTTGCCCCGGTGGGCGGGCTTCACCCGTCGGGTTGCCACAGGGGCGGCAGGGGTAGTCCGCGTCGTCGGGGCCAGATGGGTGGAGTGAACACGGGTCGGCCGGTGTCGTCGTCGATCCGGACTCGCCACCGGTCCTCGCGGTCGTCGTGGAGAACGCGTTGGTGGTGGTACCGGCACAGCAGGACCAGGTTGCCCAGGCTGGTAGGGCCGCCGTCGGCCCAGTGCACCACGTGGTGCGCGTCGCAGCGGGACGTCGGGGTGTCGCAACCGGGGAACGCGCAGTGCTGGTCTCGGACCATCAGGGCGGCCCACATGGGGGCGTTGACGGTGCGGGTGCGTCGTCCGACGTCCAGCACCTGCCCCACCGGCCCGGTGGTGACGGGGGTGATGGTGGCGTCGCACGCCAGCCGCCTGGTGGTCTCACCGCTGATGACCCCGCCCCAGTCCAGCGCGGACCCACCCGGCTCACCACGGAGTGTTCCGGCGCCGGTGACCACGGTCAGGTGCGCACCGGGGCGCCGTACGTCGCCGGGTTGTTGGCAGTCCAGGTAGTGGCGGCTCACCTCGACCAGGGCGTCCAGCCGGCGCCGGGCAGCGGTCCGGCCGTCGATGAGCCCGTCCGGGGTCGGCGGTCGAGGCCCTGACAAGGGTTCGAGCGCCGCGCAGATCACCGCGAGTGACTCGGGGTCCAGGTCACCGCGGGCGATCCCCGCCCCGTCCAGGGTGGACGCGAAGGTGATCCCGGACCGCTCACGCTGCTCGGCCTCGTCCCGGGCGACCCCGTGGGGGTCGACCCGGGAGGCGAGGTACCGCCCCGCCCGCGCCAGCTCGGCGGGGTTCAGCGCCGCGGCGTGCGCCACCAGGGTCGCCTCGCCCGCGACCCGCACGTCCTCCGGCAGGGCACTGGGCAGCCCGGTGATGACCTTGGCGATCACCTGCGCCTGCCCGATCCCGATCTGCCCGGCGGCGACCGCCTCGGCGGTCTGAGTGCAGGTGGTCCGCAGTGCACTGGCGGTGTCAACAGCCCGCGACGCCTCACCTGGGGAGACCAGGCACGTCCCGCGCAGGAACGCCTTCGTCGACCCAGCACCCACCACATCAGCTGCACCTCGGGCGTGCGCCTCACCGACCCGCCGCAACCACTCACCCTCGACCTGGTCCGCCAGGCGCCGCAGGACAGCAACGTCGGTCAGCAGCGACCCGGAGTCCACCCCGTGCAGGTCCTCTGACTGCAACCCGGACACCGCGTCGCGCACGGCGACCAGCGCCTCGCTCAGTGCCCCGGTGGTGTCCATGTCTCACACGCTAGAGGTCACCACCGACAGTCCAGAGCCCTCAGACCCGTTCTGGCACAACGACTTTGAAGAACTTTGAGCAACGCACCGCTACCGTCAGCGACGCGCGATCTCGTGGTCCAACCCGAGGGTCACACCCACAGGAACACGCTAAACACCAGCCAGCTGGGCCCGGGCGGACTCCAGTGCGAGGTCGAGCCGCTGCGCCAGCATCCGCTGGTAGGCCGGATCGCCCGCGGCGGCCGTCACCCGCATGGTCGCGACCTGGTCGCGCAGCGGAGCGTCGACGCGCGTCAGCATCTGATCTGTCGTCCCCGACCACCCGTACGCGCGCAGCAGGCGCTCCAACCGTTCTCGCCGCGCTGAGAACTCGGTGAAGCCCTCGCGTTCGACGACCTCGGCCGCATGCAGCGGCGTCCACGAGAACGCCACCCACGCGAGGTCGTCGTCGGCGTGGACCGGCCCCGCGTTGTCCCAGTCGATGAGGCCGACGAGTCCCTTGCCGGTCCAGACAGCGTTGTAGGGGGCCGGGTCGCCGTGCCCGATGATCAGCCCGGGGGTCCACTGCCGTCCCTCGCGCCACACCGCGTCCACCGCGGGGACGCAGTCGGCCACGGCGACGTGGTACTCCCGAAGCCAACGACCCACGTCGTCGAGGGCTCGGGTCGAGTGGGTCCACGCAGGCCACGGCTCACGGTGGCCGACGGTCTCGCCCCGCAGGTGGGTCAGCACCTCGCGACCGCGGTCGTCGAACCCGAGGGCGCGCGGCGCGCCGGCGAAGCCACGGTGTTCGAGGTGCCGCAGTAAGGCGTGGACGGTGCGGGTCCACGGCCTGACCGGACGGCGGACCGTCCCGTCGACCAGCTCGGCCCCGGCGTCCCGGCCACCGGCCAGGCGCTGCGTCATGCCTGCGGCCGCCGACTCAGCGCAGCCCGGGGTCGACGCCGCCGCTCGCGGCGCCCTCGGCCTCGGCGCTGGCGCCGGCGGCCTCTCGTCGGGCCGCAGCCAGCGCCTCGTTGGGGTCCTGCAGCACCGGCTCGTCGAAGAGCACCTCGGGGTGCTCGGGGGTCTGACCGCTTCGGTCAGGGCGCGGTCCGGCGTCCGGCGCCAGGGTGCCGAGGACGCCGCCGATCCCCTTGAGCGCCTCGCCCAGCTCGCTGGGGATGATCCACAGCTTGTTCGAGTCGCCCCGCGCGAGCTGGGGCAGCATCTGCAGGTACTGGTAGGCGAGCAGCTTCTGGTCGGGGTCACCTCGGTGGATCGCCTCGAACACCTGGGTGATCGCCCGCGACTCGCCCTGCGCGTTGAGGATCGCGGCCTGCGCGGTGCCCTCGGCGCGCAGGATGTTGGACTGCTTCTCGCCCTCGGCGGTGAGGATCTGGGACTGCTTGACGCCCTCCGCGGTCAGGATCGTGGCCCGGCGCTGACGCTCGGCCCGCATCTGCTGCTCCATCGAGTCCTGCACCGACGCGGGCGGGTCGATGGCCTTGAGCTCGACCCGGTTGACGCGGATCCCCCACTTGCCGGTGGCCTCGTCGAGCACCCCGCGCAGCTGGCCGTTGATCTGGTCGCGGCTGGTCAGCGTC
>JBKJTJ010000251.1:0-4183 GCA_046590855.1 Actinomycetota bacterium | reverse complement strand
CCAGTACGGCGGCTACACCGAGCATTACGGAGAAGGGGAGGGTTGCGGCGATCTCGGCGAGTGGTTCCTCCCCCGCAGGCGGGAACCGGTCTGCGACCGCGACGGACACGTGCGGGGCGTTGGTCTCGCCGCGGTGGTCGGCCTGGCTCGGGAGTCCGGCGGCCGACAGCGCCGCCCACTCGGCACGTACCGCGGCGTCGGTGGCCGGGTCGAGGAGGAGCTCCGCGGACTGCATGCGTCACATCCTCGTGCGGGAATGAGAAGGCCGCGACGTCGGTTACCCACCTCGTTGAACTTTTGACGATCGACTCCGAGGAGACTTCATGTCACGCGCATTCGAGAACGCCCAGGTCGGCCGGTGGACGCTGCCGCAGCGCTTCGTCACGGCCCAACTCACCCGCAACCGGGCTGGTGAGGGTGGCGTTCCCACCGACCTCAACGTCGAGTACTACCGCCAGCGCGCCGAGGCCGGCCTGATCATCACCGAGGGCACCCAGCCCAGCGCGGTCGGTCAGGGCTACCTCGACACGCCGGGCATCCACAGCGACGAGCAGACCGCCGGGTGGCGCGCGATCGGTGAGGCCGTGCACCGCGCGGGCGGGCGGATCGTCGTCCAGCTCATGCACGCGGGGCGGATCGCGCACCCGGACAACAAGGGTGGCCTGGAGTCGGTGGCGCCCAGCGCGATCGCCGCGCCCGGCCAGATGCTCACGTCCGACGGCATGGTCGAATTCCCGGCCCCGCGCCAGCTGCGCGAGGACGAGCTCGCCGGTGTCGTCGCCGAGTTCGTCGACGCCTCGCAGCGCGCGATCGCGGCCGGGCTCGACGGCGTCGAGCTGCACTCGGCCAACGGCTACCTGCTGCACCAGTTCCTGTCCCCGGTGTCGAACCAGCGCACCGACGGCTACGGCGGCTCGCCGGCTGCCCGCGCCCGGTTCGTCGTCGAGGTGGCGCGCGCCGTCGCCGGGGCCATCGGGGCCGGCCGGGTCGGCATCCGCATCTCGCCCGCCAACGGGGCCGGCGGCACCGACGAGACCGACGCGGCCGACGTCGCCGCGACGTACGGCGAGCTCGTCGACGGCCTGGCCCCGCTCGGCCTGGCCTACCTGCACGTCCTCGGCGACCCCCGCTCGGACCTCACCCGCGACCTGCGGGCCCGGTTCGGCGGCGCCTTCATGGCCAACACCGGCTTCGCCGAGGTCACCTCGCGCGACGAGGCGGCTGAGCTGGTCAGCGCCGGTGACGCCGACCTGGTCTCGGTCGGGCGGCTGTTCATCGCCAACCCCGACCTGGTCACCCGCTGGCAGAACGACGCCGAGCTGAACGAGCCGAACCCGGACACGTTCTACGGCGGCGGAGCCGAGGGCTACACGGACTACCCGGCCCTGGCCTCGTGACCGAGGCCCCGGACGACGGCGTTCAGCTGCACGCCCACCTGCTGTCCTGGGTGGGCGGGTGGCCGCCGCCGGCGTCCGGGGCACCGGTGCACGTCGTGGCCAGCGCCGCAGCCGAGCGGCCCGGGTGGGACGGGCAGGTGCAGCCGGTCCGCGGCGTCCTGCGCGCGGACGGCCGCGGGGTGATCGGCGTCCCGCCCGCTGCCGCGACGCAGCTGGTCGACGGACCGCTGGACGCCCTGGCGGACTGCGTGCCGAAGGCGCTCGGGCGTCCGGGCACGCTGTACCGCGGCGCGTTCCGCTGGACGACGAGCCCGGCGCCGGCGTCCGACCTGGCCGACGCCGGGGTCTGGCTGGACGTCGCGGACCCGCGGGTGCCGGCGTGGCTGCACCCGTTCGGTGGCCAGGTGCTGGTCGCCCTCGAGGGCGACGCGTACGTCGCCGGGGTGGGGCTCAAGCGGCACGACGAGCACGCGCGCGAGCTGTCGGTGGTGACCGACCAGGCTGCCCGTGGGCGCGGTCTGGCCCGGCGGCTGGTCGCCCAGGCCGCGCGTCGGGTGGTCGACGAGGGGCGCGTGGCGACGTACCTGCACGCCCCGGACAACACCGCGTCGGCCCGGGTGGCCGAGGCCACCGGGTTCACCGACCGCGGCTGGACCGTCCTCGGCTTCTTCACCGCCCCGTGACCCCGAGAACCGCACCGTGTGGCAACGGTGCGCGGTAGCGGCCCTGACAACGGCACCTTGTGGCGAAGGTGCGTGGCAGGGGTCCTGACAACGGCACCTGGTGGCGAAGGTGCGGTCAGGTGGGCTCGGGGGGGTGGTATCGGGGGCGGACGAGGGAGAACACCTCGCCGAGCGCGCCCCACTCCTCGCGGCCGAGCCGGCTGACGGGGTCCAGCAGCCGGACGTCAGGCAGCCCGTCCGGGGCGAGCACCGAGGCCCACACCGACAGGTGCACCACGCGGCCGAAGACCATGGTGCTGCGCCCGAAGCTGCGCTCGCCCTCGCTGACGCACTCGATCGCGAACGGCGACTCGGCCACCCGCGGCGGGGCGACGACGTCGCTGGGCTGGGCGGTGAGGCCGGCCTCGGCCAGCTCGTCGACACCGGGCGGGAAGTTCGTGCCGGTGACGTTGACCTGGTCGGCGAGCCGGCGCGGGGTCAGGTTGATGACGAACTCACCGGTGGCGCGGATGTTGGCGAGGGTGTCCTTGGTGCCCACTGAGGTGAACGCCACGACGGGCGGTTCGGCCGAGGCGACCGTGAAGAACGAGTGAGGCGCCAGGTTGAGCGTCCCCTGGGCGTCGATGGTGCTGACCCAGGCGATCGGCCGCGGGACGACGGTGGCCGTCAGCCACGGGTAGGTGCCGCCGGCGGGCAGGTCGGCGACACGGACGCCGCGCCGGCCACCACCTCGGTCACCGGGGGCAGGGACGGGGGGACTGGGCACCGCGCCACGGTAAGGGCACCCCCGTCGCGCTCGTAGGGTGGGGGTGTGACGTCCCCCCAGCCACAGGAGCCGGTGCTTCACCGCGCGGCCCGGCTCGAGGACGCGGTCAACCGCACCGCGGCGCGGCTCATGCACCGACGTGGTTGGCGGCCCCAGGTGATCACCTACATGGGGTACGGCAGTGCCGGCTGGGTGCGCGTGCTCGCTCGGGTGCTGCTCGCACCACCGGGAGTCGGTGACCGCAGCGCGCTGGTGACCCGCGGGTGGCGTCACTTCGTCAGCGCCAAGGTGAGCGGGGTGCCGGTCACCGTCGAGGTCGGCGGGCAGCGGCACGTCGTCGAGACCGGGCGCGGCGGGTACATCGACGTCGTCCTGCCGGCCCGGCTGGACCCCGGCTGGGCCTGCGCGCAGGTCAGCATCGCCGACGCGCCCCCCGTCCCGGCTTCGCTGCGCATCGTGGGACCGGACGAGCGGCTGGGCGTCATCAGCGACATCGACGACACGGTGCTGGTGACCGCCCTGCCCCGTCCGCTGCTCGCCTTCTGGAACACCTTCGTCCGGCACGAGGAGTCGCGCACGCCCGTGCCCGGCATGCCCGAGTTCTACCGCACCGTGCGGGCCGCCGAACCTGATGCGTTCGTGGTCTACGTCTCGACCGGGGCCTGGAACGTCGCACCCGCGCTGCGCCGGTTCCTGGAGCGGCGCGGCTTCCCGGCCGGCCCGATGCTGCTCACCGACTGGGGCCCGACGCCCGAGGGCTGGTTCAGGTCCGGCCCCGACCACAAGCGGGCCACGCTGCGCCGGCTGGTCGACGACCTGCCCCAGCTCACCTGGGTGCTCGTCGGTGACGACGGCCAGCACGACCCCCAGCTGTACGGCGAGATCGTGTGGGCCCGCCCGGACGACGTCCGCTTCGTGGCCGTGCGCGAGCTCGCCGCCGCCGAGCAGGTGCTCACCCACGGTCTGCCCGTGCCGCTGCCGGGTGCCCGAGACGCCGTCGCCGGCACCGCTGGTGACCGCGTGCCGTGGGTGCGCGGCGCCAACGGGCACGAGCTGGTGGTGCAGCTGCGCCGCCTGGGGCTGCTGGACGACGGCACCCTGCGCTGAGCCGGGTAGGACACCCGGGGGACGCACGAAGGGCCCCGCCGTGACGGCGAGGCCCTGCGCGACCGGCGTGAGCCGGTTGGGTTGATCAGATGGGGCGGACGTTCTCCGCCTGCGGGCCCTTCGGGCCCTGCGTGACGTCGAACTCGACGCGCTGGTTCTCGTCGAGCGAACGGTAGCCGTCCGTCGCGATCGCCGAGTAGTGCACGAAGACGTCAGCGCCGCCGCCGTCC
>JBKJTJ010000247.1:0-3178 GCA_046590855.1 Actinomycetota bacterium | reverse complement strand
CCCAGCGCGGCGGCCCGGGCCAGCTCGGCCGCGGGGTCGCGGGCCCACGCCCGGGGCGTGAGGACGACGTACGGCCCGACGGGCAGGCCGTGACCGGCCAGCAGCACCTTCATGACGTGCTTGTCCATCCCCGCTGCCGAGGCGAGCACGCCGGAGCCGGCGTACGGGACGTCACCGAGCTCGAGCAGCCCCTGGATCGTGCCGTCCTCGCCGAACGGGCCGTGCAGCAGCGGCAGCACGACGTCGACGTCGCCGAGCGCCGTCGGCACCTCGCCCGGGCACAGGCTGGTCAGGCCGCGGTCGCGGGTGCTGGTCGGCACCAGGACGCCGGGGCCCGACTCGTCGACCGAGGGCAGCCGCGACCCCTGCGCCTCCAGGGCCGCCGGGTCGTCGGCGGCCAGCACCCACCGCCCGTCGCGGGCGATGCCGATGGGGACGACGTCGTACCGGTCGCGGTCGATCGCCCGCAGCACACCGGCTGCGGTCAGGCAGCTGATCGCGTGCTCGCTGGACCTGCCACCGAAGACGACGGCGACGCGGGGCTTGCGGGGGCTCGGGCTCATCGCGGTCAACCCTAGCCGCGGGGCGCTCGGTAGCCTGCGAAGCGTGACCTCGACACCGCCGCCCTCCTCCCCGCTGTCCCCCGCGACGGTCACTGTCACCGCGGGCCGACCGCCCCGGCGTCCTGGCGCCTCGGTCAACGAGGCGGTGTGGCTGACGTCGACGTACCTCGCGGACGGCCCGGTCGACTACGGCCGCACCGACAACCCGACCTGGCAGGCGTTCGAGCAGACCCTCGGTGAGCTCGAGGGCGGTGCGGCGCTGGTCTTCTCCTCCGGCATGGCGGCGATCTCGGCGGCGTGCGCGCTCGTGCCCGACGGCTCGACCGTCGTGGCCCCGCGGCACGTCTACAGCGGCACCGGGGCGCTGCTGCGCGCCGCCGCGGCGGCCGGGCGCGTGACGCTGCGCGAGGTCGACGTCGCCGACACCGCCGCGGTGCTGGCCGCTCTGCCCGGCGCAGGACTGCTCTGGCTGGAGTCCCCCACCAACCCGATGATCGAGGTCGCCGACCTGCGGGCGCTCACGGCCGGCGCGCGGTCGGCCGGCGCCCTCAGCGTCGTCGACAACACCTTCGCCACCCCGCTGGTGCAGCGCCCGCTCACCCTCGGCGCCGACGTCGTCGTGCACTCGGTCACGAAGTACCTGGCGGGCCACTCCGACGTCGTCCTGGGTGCGGCGGTGACCGCCGACGACGCGCTGCACACCCGGCTGCGCGCCCACCGGCGGTTGCACGGGGGCATCGCGGGCCCGCACGAGGTGTTCCTCGCGCTGCGCGGCGTGCGGACCCTGGCGCTGCGGGTCGAGCGGGCGCAGGCCAACGCCGCCGACCTGGCGGCTCGTCTCGCCGCGCACCCGGCCGTCGAGCGGGTGCGCCACCCCTCGTTGCCCACCGACCCGGGGCACGCGCTGGCGACCGCCCAGATGGACGGGTACGGCGCGATGCTCGCCCTCGAGGTTCGCGGTGGAGGGGATGCGGCAGAACGGGTCGCGGCCTCGACCCGGCTGTGGGTGCACGCCACCAGCCTCGGCGGGGTCGAGTCCACCCTGGAGCGCCGTCGGCGTCACCCTGCCGAGGTCGACACCGTGCCCGAGTCGCTGCTGCGGCTGTCGGTGGGCATCGAGGACGTCGAGGACCTGTGGGCCGACCTCGACCAGGCCCTGCGTTGCCCCACCCCCTAGCGGCACTTGCTGCACTACGTGCCGCGCCTCGTGCGGGACTCGTGGCAGTTCGTGACGCAGGTGCCGGGTCAGTCCTGCTCGGGGCGGCGGGCGCGAGAGAGCAGGCGCATCCCCATCTCGCGGGGCTCCAGCCCGTGGTGCACCACGGCGACGACGCTCGCCACGATCGGCATGTCGACACCGTGGGCTGCCGCGAGCTCCAGGATGGACAGGCAGGACTTGACGCCCTCGGCGGTCTGCCGGGTCTGGGCGACGACCTGCTCGACCGTCTCGCCCGTGCCGAGGCGCACCCCGAAGGTGCGGTTGCGCGACAGCGGTGACATGCACGTGGCGATCAGGTCGCCGACCCCGGCCAGGCCGGCGAACGTGGCCGGGTCCGCCCCCAGCGCCTCACCCAGGCGCGAGGTCTCGGCGAGCCCACGGGTGATCAGCGATGCCTTGGAGTTGTCACCGAGCCCCAGGCCCTCGGCCATGCCGACGGCCAGGGCGATGACGTTCTTCACCGCGCCGCCGATCTCGGTGCCGATCACGTCGACCGCCGTGTAGGGGCGGAAGTACGACGTCGCGCAGGTGTGCGCGAGCAGCTCGGCGGTCGCGTGGTCGGTGCACGCCACGACGCTGGCCGCGGGCTGCCGGACGGCGATCTCGTGGGCCAGGTTGGGGCCGGACACCACTGCGACCCGCTCTGGCGCCACGCCGGCGACCTCGACGACGACCTCGCTCATCCGTCGCGTCGTGCCCAGCTCGACGCCCTTCATCAGGCTGACGACGGGCGCGGACGGGGGCAGCAGGTCGCGCCAGCGCCCCAGGTTGGCGCGCAGCGTCTGCGAGGGCACTGCGAGCACCACGACGTCCGCCCCGCGCAGGGCCGCCGCGGGATCGGTGGTGGCCCGCACCGCCTGCGGCAGCTCGATCCCCGGCAGGTAGTCCCCGTTCACGTGCTCGCGGTTGATCTGGTCGGCGAGCTCGCTGCGCCGGCCCCACAGCGTGACGTCGGCGCCGGCGTCCGCGAGGACCATCGCGAACGTCGTGCCCCAGCTGCCGGTGCCGAGCACCGCGGCCCGGGTCACCGCCGGCTGCCGCGTCGGCGGGCGGGGTCGCGACGCAGGACGGCGCGGGCCGCGTGGAAGTCGAACCGTTGCTGCGGCGGGGTTCCCTCGCGCAGCGGCAGCAGCAGGTCGGTGACGGCGCTCATGATGCGCTCGGTGGCCTCGGCCAGCAGCGCCGCGTCGACCGGCCGACCGCGCAGGTCGTCCAGGTCGACCGGCGGGCCGGCGACCACCTGGATCAGCGGGCGAGGCAGCAGCCGCAACCGCTTGGAGTGCGGCGACATCAGCACCTGCGGCCCCCACTGCGCGACCGGCACCAGAGGGCACCCGGTCTGCAGGGCCAGCCGAGCCGCACCGCTCTTGCCTACCATCGGCCACAGGTCGGGGTC
>JBKJTJ010000313.1:0-3169 GCA_046590855.1 Actinomycetota bacterium | reverse complement strand
CGCCCCGACGTCCGCTCGACGACACGGTCGTGCCCGAGGTCGAGAGCCAGCCGTTCGACGTCCACGAGGTGATCGACGCGCTGCTGGACGACGAGTCCTTCTTCGAGGTCAAGCCGTTGTTCGCCGCCGAGGTCGTGGTCGGGTTCGGTCGGCTGGACGGCGAGGCGGTCGGCGTCGTGGCCAACAACTCGGCGGTCAAGGGCGGCGTGCTGTTCAGCGACAGCGCCGACAAGGCGGCCAGGTTCATCTGGCTGTGCGACGCGTTCAACGTGCCGCTGCTCTACCTGGCCGACGTGCCCGGCTTCATGATCGGGTCCGAGGTCGAGCGCGGGGGCATCATCCGGCACGGCGCCAAGATGATCACCGCGGTCAGCGAGGCAACCGTCCCGCAGGTCTCAGTGGTGCTGCGCAAGGCCTACGGTGCCGGGTTGTACGCCATGGCCGGTCCGGGGTTCGGGCCGGACGCCGCCCTGGCGCTGCCGACCGCACGGATCGCGGTGATGGGCCCCGAGGCGGCCGTCAACGCCGTCTACGCTGCCAAGATCGAGGCGATCGACGACCCGGCCGAGCGGGCGGCGTACGTCGCGGCCCGGCGCTCGGAGTACGAGCAGGACGTCGACCTCGAGCGACTGGTCAGCGATCTGGTGCTCGACGGGGTGGTCGAGCCGCACGACCTGCGCGCGGAGCTGGTGCGCCGCTTCCGTTACGCCGCAGGCCGGGACCGGACGTTCAGCGACCGCCGGCACGGCGTCCCGCCGGTGTAGGCGCCACGCCCTCCGGCGGGCTGAATGGCGGCACCAGCGTCACCACTTGTCGCGCCGCCCGCACGGGGATCGTCACTTACTGCAGCAAGTGCGGGGTGGGGCCGCGGCGATCACCAGAGGGTGGTCCAGGGGACGCCGCAGTCGGCGAGCAGGGTGCGCAGCAGCGGCAGGCTGACGCCCACGACGTTGTGGTGGTCGCCCTCGATGCCGCGGACGAAGGCACCGCCGAGCCCGTCGGTGGTGAACGCGCCGGCGACCGAGAGCGGCTCGCCGGTGGCGACGTACGCGTCGATCTCGGCGTCGGTGACGTCGGCGAAGTGCACCGTGGTCGAGGCGACCGCTCCGACGGTGGCGCCGCCGCCGTCCTCGCGCAGGTCGATCACCCAGTGGCCGGTGTGCAGGACGCCGGACCGCCCGCGCATCCGCCGCCACCGGGCGCGCGCCTCGGTGTCGTCGCCCGGCTTGCCGTGCACCTCGCCGTCCAGCTCGAGCACCGAGTCGCAGCCGAGCACCAGGGCGTCGTCGCCCCATCCGTCCGGCAGCCCGTCGAGGCGGGGGTCGCCGTCGAACATCTCGGCGACGGCCTCGGCCTTGGCGCGGGCCAGCACCAGCGGCACCTCGTCGGGCTCGAGCGAGCCGTAGGAGACCAGCGCCGCGGCGAGCGCGGCGTCCTCGTCGACGTTCGAGACGACGACGTGCGGCGACAGGCCGGCTGCCTGCAGCGTGCGCAGGCGCGCGGGGCTGGCCGAGCCGAGGACGAGGATGGTCACGGCCGCGCCCCGCCGACCAGGGAGTCCTGCAGGACGTCGAGCCCGACCGCCCCGAGGTCCAGGGCCCGCCGGTGGAACGCAGCCAGCGAGAACGCCGCGCCCTCGCGCTCGCGGACCTGGTCGCGCACCGACAGCCACATCCGCTCGCCGATCTTGTACGACGGCGCCTGGCCGGGCCAGCCGAGGTAGCGGTCGAGCTCGAACCGCCGGGTGCTCTCGCTGAGCGAGGTGTGAGCCCCGAAGTACCGCCAGGCCTTGTCGTACGTCCAGTCCCCGCCGTCGACCTCGGCCGGGGCCTGCAGCCCGCAGTGCACCCCGATGTCGATGACCACGCGCGCGGCCCGCATCGACTGGTTCATCAGCATGCCGAGCCGGTCGCCCGGGTCGTCCAGGAACCCGAGGTCTTCCATCAGCCCCTCGGCGTACAGCGCCCAGCCCTCGCCGTGCCCGCTGATCCAGCAGGCGAGCCGGCGCCACCGGTTCAGCAGCTCGGCGCGGTAGACGGTCTGGGCGACCTGCAGGTGATGGCCGGGGACGCCCTCGTGGTAGACCGTCGACAGCTCGCCCCAGGTGTGGAACCTGTCGTCGCCGGGCGGCACCGACCACCACATCCGGCCCGGCCGACTGAAGTCCTCGCTCGGCCCGGTGTAGTAGATACCGCCCGTGGTGGTGGGCGCGATCCGGCACTCAAGTCGACGGATCGGGGCCGGGATGTCGAAGTGCTTGTCCGCCAACGCGTTCAGTGACTCGTCGGAACGCTGCTGCATCCACCGCTGCAGCTCGTCGGTGCCGTGCAGCGTGCGCACGGGGTCGGCGTCCAGGGCGGCGACCGCCTCGGCCAGTGACGCGCCGGGCTGGATGCGGTCGGCCGTGAGGTCCATCTCGGCGGCGATCCGCGCGACCTCGTCCTGGCCCCAGGCGTACGCCTCGGCGAGGTCGACGGTGGCTCCGAGGAAGTACCTGCTGTGCAACGCGTACAGCTCGGCGCCGACGGGGTCGTGGTCGAGCGCCGTCGGCAGCAGCTCCTCGGTGAGCAGCCCGGCCAGGACACCGTACGCGGCCGCGGCGGCCGACGCGGCGCCCTCCAGGTCGGTGCGCAGGGTCGCGGGGACGTCGCCCGCGCCCTCGACGAACCGGCTGAAGAAGCCGTCGGCAGCGGCCAGGTCGCGGGCCTGGTCGGCGACCGCGCTCAGCTGGCGCACTGGGGGCACGTCGCCGGCGGCAGCGCGGTGACGCAGCGCCACGGCGTACCGGTCGACGGCCTCCGGCAGGGCGGCCAGGCGCTGGGCGACCACCGACCAGTCGTCCGCGCTGTCGGTGGCCATCAGGTCGAACACGTCACGCAGGCCCTGCGCGGGGCTGGCGAGGTTGTTCAGCTCACCTGTGCGGGCGCCGGCCTCGAACAGCTCGACCTCGAGCCCGAGCCGCTCGCTCATCACGGCGATGGTCACCGTGTCGACGTCGTCCACCGGTGTGGCTGCGGCGAGCCCGCGCAGGGTGCGACGGGCCAGCTCTGCGCGCTCGGCGTCGGCCTCGGGGGAGTAGTCCGTGAGCAGGTGGTCGTACCCGACGACGCCCATCGACGTCGCCGTGATCGGGTCGAGCGCCACCGTGGCGTCCAGGTGCTCGTCGGCG
>JBKJTJ010000179.1:0-20411 GCA_046590855.1 Actinomycetota bacterium | reverse complement strand
CGGACGAGCGCGGCGAAGGCGGGTTCCTGGCGGCGGGTGGCCTCGGCGGTCGCGGCGGCCAGGTTGGGCGCTCCCGCCTGCAGCGCGAGCGCCCGCGCACTCTCCCCCAGCGCCAGGCACCGGGTGGTCAGCGCCAGGGCCACCGCCCGCGCCGTCGTCTGCATGTTCGCCGACGCGGCCTTGCGAGCCTGCGCAGGAGCGAACCACCCGATGGCCACGATCACGGCGATCGCCGGGAGCACCAGGACGACGACGAGGGTCGTCGCCAGCCGGGACCGCACCGACGTCATCCACCCTCCCCGATCTCGCACCTGCCGTGGCATCGTGACACGGATGCCGCACCCGCGTCACCGCAACCCGGGGGGACCCTCGCACTGCGCCGACCAGCTGGCCGATCCCAGGCGTCGCTGATGGGCGACCACAAGACGGCCCTGCGGGCCGAGCTGCGGGCAGCCCGCCGAGCGCGCGGCCCGCGCCCGGACGAGGGACCGGCCCTGGCCGCCCGCGTGCTCGCCCTGCCTGAGGTCGGGTCGGCGACCACCGTCGCGGCGTACGTCGCCGGGCCACTGGAGCCGGCCACCGCCGTCCTGGTCGAGCGGCTGCTCGCCCGCGGCATGCGGGTGCTGCTGCCCGTGGTGCTGCCCGACCTGGACCTGGACTGGGCGGCGGACGACGGCGCGCGCCGTCCGGGCACCGGACCGGGTGCGCTCGAGCCGGGCGGCCCCCGGCTGGGGCCGGCGGCGGTGGCGGGCGCCCAGGTGGTCGTGGTGCCGGCGCTGGCCGTCGACCGGCGCGGACGCCGGCTCGGCCAGGGCGGCGGCAGCTACGACCGGGCGCTGGCACGGGTCGCCGCCGGCGCGCTGGTGGTCGCGCTGGTGCACGACGACGAGCTGGTCGAGCAGCCGGTGCCGGTGCAGCCGCACGACCGTCCGGTGGACGTCGTCGTCACCCCCACCCGCACCCTGCGGGTCAGCCCGCCGGTCAGCCCGCCGGTCAGCCCGGTGTGAGCCGCAGGACGTCCTCGGTAGCGGCCGTCACGGCCCTTTCGCTGAACGGCCACGCGTAGGTACGGCCCTGTGACCAGGCCCGGGTCTGGTCGGCGTAGTGGTCGTCTCCGGGGTGGCCCGAGGCACCGGTCAGGTTGACCCAGCGCGAGCGGTCGAGGTCGGCGAGGTCGACGACCATCCGCATCGAGGGCACCTTGTCGACGTCGTACCCCTTCGACGCAGTCCAGCCGGTGGCGTCGACGATCGACGAGCCGCCGCCGAGCTCGTAGGGCCCGCGGTTGACCAGGGCCCGCACCGGGGCCGGCACCGTCTCACCCCCGAGCACGGGGTGCTCGAGGGTCAGCCGGTGCAGCCGGCCCCACTGCCAGCGGGCGGGGTCCTTGCCCAGGGCGGTGGTCAGCTCGATCCGCGCCGACACCATGGCCTGGCGCAGGATCTCGTTGCGGGTCTCGACCAGGCCGGGCGTGGCCCGGTTGTCCCACCAGGGGTCGCCGGGGCGGACCAGCAGGCGGCTCACCACCTCGAACCAGCGCCCCCCGCCGTCGGCCGCCAGACCCGGCCCGAGCTCGTCGTCGAAGCCGAGCCGCAGCAGGTTGCGCCACACGGCGTTGTAGTAGGCCGCGGCGGCTGAGTCAGGCGGCTGGCTCAGGTCCCAGCCCTTCAGCAGGTCACGGGCCTCGGCGGTGAACGCGTCGCGCTGGCCCAGCCGGGTGCGCAGCAGGAGCGGCACGAGGGTGCGGGCCATGCCGTTCGTGGTGTCGAGCTGGTACCGGGCCATGTCGGCCGGGCTGATCTTGTGGGCGGGGTCGTGCTGGAGCAGGTCGCGGATCCGCTGGGCCCGGTAGCCGAAGTCCCAGTCGGTGGTCAGGAACGGGTCGGAGCCGGCGGTGACGGCCTGGTTGGCGGCGACGATGACGCCGTCGGGCGGATTGGTCTGGCTGGGCAGTCGGGCGAACGGCACGCGCCCCTTCCAGTCGTACGCGCTGAGCCACCCCGGCACGGGCCAGCGGCCGTCGAACCCCAGGCGGACGGGGACGGCGCCGGGCGCCTGGTAGCCGATGGTGCCGCCCGAGTCGGCGTAGACCAAGTTCTGCGCCGGCACCTCGAACTGCGCTGCTGCAGCGCGGAACTGGTCCCAGTCGGTCGCCGCGTCGAGGGAGAACACCGCGTCCGCCGTCCGGCCGGGCGTCAGCGCCGTCCACGCCAGCGCCACGTCGTAGGTGACGGCGTCGGGGGTACTGTCAACCACGGTCTGGCGGCCGGCCTCGCGCGCGTCGTCCAGGACGTCGGACACGATCGGACCGTGCCGGGTCGAGCGGACGGTGATCGTCACGTCCGCGCCGCCGCGGACCTTGATCACCTCGGTGCGGATGACGACCGGCTCGTACGCGCCGTCGTGCTCCACCATGCCGGCGACCACGCGCTCGAGGTACAGGTCGGTGACGTCGGCCGGCAGGTTGGTGAAGCCCCACGCCACCCGGGCGTTGTGCCCGATGACGACCCCGGGGAACCCCGAGAACGTGAAGCCTGCGACGTCGAACGGGCAGGCCGGGCCGACGCTCTGGCAGTGCAGGCCCATCTGGTACCAGATGCCCGGCACGGACGGCGACAGGTGCGGGTCGTTGGCCAGCAGCGGCTTGCCCGTCGTGGTGCGCGAGCCGGCGACGACCCACGAGTTCGACCCGACGTCGCTGCCGCGGCCGAGCAGCGCGGGCACGGCGTCCAGGCCCTGCTGGGCGAGGGCGAGGGCGCGCGCCCCCGCGGCGCTGCGGCTGACCTCGAGCACCGCCGGCGGGACGTCGCTCGCGGACCCCGCCGCCCCCGCCGCCGCGGCGGTGACGATCGGGGCGTGCACGTCGGCCGGGTAGGGCGGGTACAGCTGGTTGATCCGGGCCACCGGCAACGTCGCCGACAGGCGCGCCCGGGTGACCTCGTCCGCGTAGTTGCTCTTCAGGTCCCACGCCATCGCCTTCAACCAGGCGAGAGAGTCGACCGGGGTCCACGGCTCGATCCGCACCGGGGCCTTTCCCAGGCCGAGCACCGCGTACTCGACCGCGATCTGCGAGGGCGAGCGCGACTCGAGATAGGCGTTGACGCCGTTGGCGTAGTCCTGCAGGTAGCGCCGCGTGGCGGCGTCCAGCAGGGGCAGCTCGCTCTCGGCCACGCGGCGCCAACCCAGCGTGCGCACCGCCTTGTCGGTGTCGAGGGCGGTCGCGCTGCTGCCGACCAGCTCGGACAGGCGGCCGGCGGTGATGTGGCGGCGCAGGTCCATCTCGAAGAACCGGTCCTGGGCGTGGACGAAACCCTGTGCGGTGAACAGGTCGTCGGCGTCGGTCGCGTACAGCTGCGGGACGCCCTGGTCGTCGCGCCGCACCGTCACCGGCGCCGTCAGACCGGCCAGGGCGAGGGTGCCACCGCGCTGGGCGAAGGGCCGGCGCACGAACGAGGTCACGCCCACCGCGAGCACGATGGCCAGCAGGACGAGGGTCACGACCACGCCGATGGCGACGCGACGGACCACCACGAGTCGGGACACGCTGCGAGACTAAGCCACGTCACCGACACCCGGACGACGCCACGAGGCAGGAGCCGATGACCCTGCGCCCCCGTCCCACGAGCGGCCGATGACGGTCGACCTGCTCGACCGCAGCCTGCTCGTCGGGGCCCTGGTCGTGCTGGTCGCCATCGCCGCCGTGCGCCTGTCGCTGCGCTCGGGTCTGCCCTCGCTGCTGCTCTACCTGGGCCTGGGCGTGGGCCTGGGTGAGGCTGGTCTCGGCCTGCGGTTCGACGACGCCGCCCTGACCCAGGTGCTCGGCTACGGCGCCCTGGTGCTGATCCTGGCCGAGGGCGGGCTGACCACCCGGTGGTCCGGGGTCCGGTCCTCGATGGGCCCGGCCGCGGTGCTCTCGACGGTCGGCGTCGTGGTGTCGGTGGGGGTGGTGGGCGCCGCCACCCACCTGCTGCTGTCGCTGGACTGGACGGTGTCGCTGCTGGTGGGCGCGGTGCTGTCCTCGACCGACGCGGCTGCGGTGTTCTCGGTGCTGCGGCGGGTGCCGATCCACCCGCGGCTCGCGGGCGTCCTGGAGGCCGAGTCGGGGCTGAACGACGCACCCGTCGTCCTGCTCGTCATCACCCTCGCCGAGGCCGCCGTCGGCGACCACGAGGCCCGCCCGTGGTGGGCGCTCGTGGGCCTGGCCGGCGTCGAGCTCGTCGTCGGCGCGGCGGTCGGCCTGGCCGTCGGGTGGCTTGGGGCCCAGCTGCTGCGGCGGCTCAAGCTGCCGTCGTCCGCGCTGTTCTCGCTCGGGGTCGTCGCACTGACCGTCCTCGCCTATGCCGGCGCCGCGTCGCTGCACGGCTCGGGGTTCCTCGCCGTCTATCTCGCGGGTCTGGTGCTCGGCAACGCCCACCTGCCGCACGGCGCCGCCGTCCGCGGGTTCGCCGAGGCCCTGGGCTGGCTGGCGCAGATCGGCCTGTTCGTGCTGCTCGGGCTGCTCGCCGCGCCCTCGCGGCTGGGCGCCCAGCTGGTGCCCGCCCTGGTGCTGGGCCTGGTGCTGCTGCTGGTGGCGCGACCGTTGTCGGTGCTCGTGTCGATGACGCCGCTGCGGATGCCGTGGCGGCACCAGGTGTTCCTGTCGTGGGCGGGCCTGCGCGGGGCGGTGCCCGTCGTCCTCGCGACGGTGCCGGTGACGTCAGGCGTGCCGGGGACGGGCTGGCTGTTCGACCTGGTCTTCGTGCTCGTCGTCGTCTTCACCCTCGTGCAGGCACCGACGCTGCCCGCGGTCGCCCGCCGGCTGGGCGTCACCGGGGTCGTCGACACCCGCGACGTCGACGTCGAGGCCGCGCCGCTCGCCGACCTCGACGCCGACGTCCTGCAGGTGCGGGTGGGTGCGGACTCGCGGCTGCACGGGCTCGAGGTGTTCGAGCTGCGCCTGCCGGCCGGGGCGAACATCACCCTCGTCGTGCGCGACGGCGTCGGGTCGGTGCCGGGGCCACGCACCGTCCTGCGCCGCGGCGACCAGCTGCTGGTCGTGACGACCTCGGCGGTGCGCGCGGCCACCGAGTCGCGGCTGCGCGCGGTCAGCCGCGGCGGCCGCCTCGCCGTGTGGGCCCGGGACGGCGCCGCAGCGGCGGGCCGATCCCGCCGATGGCCGCTGCGCTGAGCACCGGCACCAGCCTCGGCGACCACCTCTGCCCGCCGGTGCGGCGGGGTTACCGTGGCCGGGTGCACCGGACCGGACGCCGTCCGCCCGCGCTGGCCGCGCTGGCCCTGTTGCTCGCGGCCGGTATCGCCGCGGCCGGTGTCGCGACGGCCGGGCCGGCCGGTGCGCACGACGAGCTCGTGTCGAGCACCCCGGCCGACGCGACGACGGTCTCCGCGCCGACGCGGGTCGTGCTGCGCTTCGGTGAGCCGGTGCTGACCCTCGGCCTCGTGATGGCGGTCACCGGCCCCGGTGGCGACGCCGGCAGCGGCCGACCATCGGTCGCGGGCGCGACGGTGACCCAGACCCTGCGCTCCCCCGCCCCGCCGGGCCGCTACACCACCGTGTGGCGGGCGGTGTCGTCGGACTCCCACCCCGTGTCGGGCACCTTCACGTTCACCGTCGCCGCCCCCACCACCCCGACAGCGACGTCGTCGGCCCCCTCCCCGACGACACCGGAGCCGACCACACGCGCGGCGTCGGCGGGTGGGACCACCGGCGGGACCGTCGGCGCCGCCCCCGCGGCCACCGGCGGCGGGCGCAGCCTGGCCATCGCCGGTGGTGCGCTGGTGCTGCTGCTCGCCGCCGCGACGCTGGCGACCCGACGCGCCCGCCGCTGACCGGCGCCCACCCCTCGACGTCCGGCCACCGCCGCCTGACGCGCGCCCTACACTTGGCACTCGAACGGCCGGAGTGCCAGATTCCGGCTCAGCACCGCTGGAGGCCCCCGATGCCGACGTACCCCTACGCCTGCACCGCCTGCGACAACCGCTTCGAGGTCGTCCAGGCGTTCAGCGACGACGCGCTGACCGTGTGCGACGTGTGCGGTGGACGACTGCGCAAGGTGTTCAGCTCGGTCGGCGTGGTCTTCAAGGGGTCCGGCTTCTACCGCAACGACTCGCGCAGCTCGTCGGGCTCGAGCGAGTCCTCGGGCGAGACCAAGGTCAGCGCGCCGGCTGCCTCGGGCGACGGCGCGAAGCCGTCGTCGTCGGACACGTCGACCACCTCGACCCCGACGAAGACCGAGACCGCCAAGCCCGCGAGCACGCCGTCCAGCAGCCCGTCGGCCAGCACGTCGAGCAAGGGCGCCAAGGAGTCCGCGGCCTGACCCTCGCCCGGGGCCAGCCCGGGGCGGACGCCCTGCACCATCGCCGTGAACGTCGCGGCGATGAAGCCGTCCGCGAGCAGCGGCCGGCTGCCGTCGACGTACACCTGGCGAGGCGTGACGTCGACGTCGGCGAACCCAGTCCCGTTGCGGCGGCGACCTCGCCGACGGACATCGCGACGCGGGCATGGGACGACGCTCGGGCCTGACACCGCGTCAGGAGCAAGCGCTGCGCCGCTCCGGCACCGACGTCGTCCACAGGCTGGCCACCCGTCCGGGCGTGCTGTCGGTCCGCGACCCTAGGCTCGCCCCATGAGCACCCCCAGCGCCGAGATCGCCGTCATCGGCGGTTCGGGCTTCTACCGCTTCCTCTCGGGCGCCCACGACGTCACCGTCGACACGCCCTTCGGCGAGCCCAGCGACCCGGTCACCGTCGGCGAGGTCGGCGGGCGCCGTGTGGCGTTCCTGGCCCGCCACGGCCGCGACCACCGCCACCCGCCCCACCGGGTCAACTACCGGGCCAACCTGTGGGCGCTGCGCTCGCTCGGGGTGCGCCAGGTGCTTGCGCCGTGCGCGGTGGGCTCGCTGCGGCCCGAGCTGGGGCCGGGCAGCGTCGTGGTCCCCGACCAGGTCGTCGACCGCACGTGGGGCCGGGCGCACACGGTGTACGACGAGACCGGGCCGGTCGTGCACGTGTCGCTCGCCGACCCCTACTGCGCGCGCGGCCGGGCCAGCGTGCTGCGGGCCGCCGGCACCGACCGCGCCGTCACCGACGGCGGCACGCTGGTCGTCATCAACGGTCCGCGGTTCTCGACCCGGGCCGAGTCGCGCTGGCACGCGGCTGCCGGCTGGTCGCTGGTCGGCATGACCGGCATGCCCGAGGCGGCGATCGCCCGCGAGCTGGCGATGTGCTACACCGCGATCGCCCTGGTGACCGACCTGGACGCCGGTGTCGAGGGCGGCGAGGGTGTGACCCACGACGAGGTGCTGCGGGTGTTCGCGGCCAACGTCGAGCGGCTGAAGTCCCTGGTCGAGGACGTCGTCCCCGTGCTGCCCGCGGACGACGACTGCGCGTGCCGGCGCTCGCTGGACGGACTCACGCTGCCGCGACCCCTGCCGTGACGTGACCGCCCGCGACCTGGCGGACGCGCTGCGGCGCCGGTTTGGCCGGCACCGTCCGCCGCCGGACCCCCGCCGGGTGCCGCTGCGCCGTGAGCGCACCGGCCTGCGACGGCTGCTCAGCGCCGGGCTGGCCGCGACGGCCGTGGCCGCAGCGGTCCACGTGCTGGCCCCGGGCCCAGCCGCCACGGTGGCGGCGGTCGTGCTCACCCACGACCGGCCCGGCGGGGCCGTGCTCGGCCCCGGCGACCTGCGCACCGAGCGGCGCCCGCCCGGCACGGTGCCGCGCGGGTCGCTGACCCTGGCCGCGGCCAGCGGGCGGGTGCTGGCGGCGGGCGCCCGGGCCGGCGAGGTGCTCACCGACGTCCGGCTGGTCGGGCCCGGGCTGCTGGCCGGGCAGGACCCCGGCCTGGTCGGCGCACCGGTGCGGGTGGCCGACCCGGCCGCCGCCGCCCTGGCCGCACCCGGTGACCGGGTCGACGTGCTGCTGGCCACCGCGGCCCGGCGGGACGCCGAGGTGGTCGTGCGTTCGGCCATCGTGCTCGCCCGCCCCGCGCCGTCCCGCGGCGACCTGCTGGGGCCGGCCGACACCGGCGGCGGTGCGCTGCTGGTGCTGGCCGTCGGGGGGCCGGACGCCGCCGCCCTGGCCGGCGCCGCGGCCCGCGGACCGCTGTCGATCACGCTGCACGCGGGCCCGCCCGACCCGAGCGCTGGGCGATAGGTTCGGCCCATGATCAAGGGTTTCAAGGACTTCCTGGTGCGCGGCAACGTCGTCGACCTCGCGGTCGCCGTCGTCATCGGAGCCGCCTTCGCCTCCGTCGTCGGCGCTTTCACCGGCAGCATCATCAAGCCGCTGATCGCCGCGCTCGGCGGGGGCAGCCGCTACGGCTTCGGCCCCACCCTGCGCGCCGGCCGCCCCGAGACCTTCGTGGACGTCGGGGCCGTGGTCACCGCGGTGATCAACTTCGTGATCGTCGCCGCCGTCGTCTACTTCCTGGTCGTGGTGCCGATGAACCGCCTGATGGCGATGCGCAAGGCCGGCGCCGAGCCCGAGCCGGCCGCACCCGCCGAGGACGTCCTCGTGCTGCAGGAGATCCGTGACCTGCTCAGGGAGCAGCGGGGCTGACCTGCGTCCGGGCCCACCGGGCCAGCTGCTCACCGCTCATCGGCCGGCCGAACAGGTAGCCCTGCCCGAACCGCACCCCGGCCGCCCGCAGCCAGTCCCGCTGCTCGGCGGTCTCGATGCCCTCCGCGACGGTGCTGACGTCCAGCGCCTCGGCGACGGCCACGAAGGCCGAGATCAGGCTGCGCGCGCGGGGGGCCGGCAGCGCCGAGACGAACGAGCGGTCGAGCTTGACCAAGTCGACGTCCAGGTCGAGCAGCCGGGCCAGCGAGGAGTGCCCGGTGCCGAAGTCGTCGATCGCGACCCGCACGCCGCGCTCGCGGATCGCCGCCAGCACCCGGTCCTGGCCCTGCATGGCCGCCGACTCGGTGAGCTCGATCGACAGGTCCTGCGGCGAGATGCCGTGGGCGGCGAGCGCCGCGTCCAGGTCGTCGAGGATCGTCGCGGACCGCAGCTGCGCCACCGAGACGTTGACCGCCGCACCCAGCCGCAGGCCGTCCGCCCGCCACCGGGCCAGCTGCTCGCAGGTGCGCTCGAGCATCAGGCGACCCAGCGGGACGATCAGGCCGGTGTCCTCGGCCAGGTCGATGAAGTCCAGGGGGCTGATCACCCCGAGCTCCTCGTCGGTCCATCGAGCGAGGGCCTCGACCGACCGGCAGACCGGCCGACCGGACGAGGACGCCTCGACCAGGTCGACGACGGGCTGGAAGGCGGCAGTGACCTGCCTGGCCTCGATCGCGCGTCGCAGCCGCGCCGTCATCGACAGCCGCGACCGGCTGCGGTCCAGCACAGGGTCGTAGTCACCGATGCCACCGCGGTCGGTGCGCTTGGTCTCGTACGTCGCGAGGTCGGCGTGGGAGAGCAGCTCCTCGGTACTGGCGGCGTCCACCGGGTAGATGCTCAGTCCGGCGGTCGCACTGACGGCGAACTCGACCTCGCGAAACCCGGTGCCCACCGCGGCCGCCGTGCCGGCGAGGGCGGCGAGCAACGACCCCACGAGTGCGGTGGCGCTGTCGCGGTCGGTGCCGGGGCCGTCCATCACCAGGACGAACTCGTCGGCGCCCTGGCGCCCCAGCACCGTGTTCGCGGGCGACCGCGTCGCCAGCAGCGACTGGGTGAGGGTGGCGCTGATCGAGCTCAGCACCTCGTCGCCGGCCGCGTGGCCGAAGGAGTCGTTGACAGAGCGGAACCGGTCGATGTCCAGCACGGCGACCGCGACCTGGCCCGCGTCGGCGACGGCGCGCTCGAGCGCCTCGTCGACCTGCGCCAGCAGCCCCGTGCGGTTCAGCAGCCCCGTGACGCCGTCGTGGGTCGCCTGGTGGGCGAGGGCGCGCTCGGCCCGGGTGCGGTGGGTGACGTCAACCGCAACGCCGATCACCGAGGTCAGGGTCCCGTCGTCGTCCGAGGTGTGGCTCAGGCTGAGCTCGTAGAACGAGCCCTGGTGGGCCATGACGGTGGTGAGGTCCTCACCGGTCAGGGCGCGCTGCACCGCGGCGACGAACTCGGCGAGCTCGGGCGGAGCCTGGGCGATGCTGCGGCCGACGAAGTACGCGGGGGTGACCCCGATCAGCGCGAGCGCACTTCCCTCGACGTGCGTGTACACACCCGCAGGGTCGATGATGAACAGCGCGAGCGGCGCCGCAGCGAGCAGGGCGTTGACCTGTCGGTGGGCGCCCTCGACCAGCCGGGCCGCGTCGTGCAGGGCGGTGACGTCGGTGATGACACCGAGCCGGCCGGTGGCCTCGCCACCGGCGCCGAGCACGGTGCGCTCCTGGACGCTGACCTGCACCACCCCGCCGTCCGCGCAGACGAACCGGTGCTCGCTGAGCAGCGGCTCGCCGGTCACGGTCGAGTGCTCGACCCGCGCGAGCACCGCGTCCCGGTCGTCCGGGTGCAGCGCCCGCACCCACGCCTGCGGGTCGGACAGCCACTGCTCGAGCGGGTGGCCGGTCCAGGACTCCAGCTGCCGACCCAGGTAGCGGGTGTCGGTGCGGTCCATGCTGACGAGGTACGTCGCCGCCGGCATGCCCTCGACCATCGTCTGGAACAGCGCGGTCGCCGCGTCGCGCTCCTCGCGCAGGGCCAGCTCGGGGCGCAGGTCCCGCAGGTGTCCGGCGAACAGCGGGTGGCTGGGCGTGCCGCAGTTCGTGACGGTCACCTCGACCGGCAGCAGCCCACCACCGGAGTGCAGGGCCGTGGTGCGCACCCGTCGTCCGGTCATCCTCGTGACGCCGTCGACCACGTGCCGCGCCAGCCCACGGCGATGGTCCTCCCGCTCGTCCGCGGGGATCAGCAGCGCACCCAGCGGGCGCCCGACCGCCGCCCCCGCGGCCCAGCCGAACAGCTCGCGGGCGGCGTCGTTGCAGTCGACGAGCAGCCCGTCGCCGTCCATCAGCACGATCGCGTCCATCGACGTGTCGAACACGGCCTGGGCCCGCAGCTCGGACCTGACGTTGTCGTCGCGCGCCTGCATCGAGGCCAGCCGCACGGCCGCCGAGTCGGCGAGCTGCTGCAGGCCGGTGACCTGGCGCGACGACCACACGCGGGCCGCCGGGTCGACCAGGCACAACGCACCGAGCACCCGGTGCTGGTCGTCTCGCACCGGCAGCGCGAGGTAACCCCGGGCGTGACCCTCGCGCGCGGGCTGCGCGAGCGCCGGCGCGGCCGTGCCGACCGCCTGCTGGCACGCCCGGCGCACCAGGTCGTCGTGCGCGGCGACGTCGAGGCGGTCGACTGCGACCACGATGCGCCTGGCGGGCCCCGACGGGTCGATCAGCTCGAGCACCACCAGGGGCACCTCGCACAGGGCTGCCACTGCCTCGAGAAAGCGCCGCAGGGGCCGGTCGGCCGTGGCGTCGTCCTCGCCGACCCCGGTGCGGGCGTCATACGGGGTCGGCCAGGGTCCCGGCAGGGGTAGCGAGCTGATCGCCATCGCCTCCCGTCGTCGGTGTCCGTGGGGACGTCGATCCTCTGCTCGCCCCGCTACGTGGCGCCAGTGAACCATCGGCCACGTCCGGTGGCGACTGAAGCCCAGGCGCCCTGCGCCCAACCGCCGGTCAGTCCCAGTGCGGGGGGCGCTGCTCGAGCAGCCACTGGTCGTGGGCGTCAACTCGGCGAGGTTCGAGGGGGGTGGGCTCGGGCTGCGCGGCGGGCGGCTCGGACGCGGACTCGGGCTGCCGGACGTGGACCGGCGCCGCCGGGGCGGCCCGCACGGCGGCGTGGGCGGCGGCACGGACGCGGGCCACCTCGCGGGCGGGGTCGCGGAAGACGTCGGTCGACCAGACCCGCAGGTGGGCCCAGCCGAGCCGGCGCAGGTGCTCGACCCGCAGCCGGTCGCGCTCACGGGGGCTCGCCATCGCCGCGTACGCCGGCCCGTCCCCCTCGACGGCCAGCAGCAGCCGGTCGGTGCCGTCGTCCACCCCGACCGCGAGGTCGATGCGGCCGCCGGAGGCGCCGTACCCCTCGCGGACGACCAGCCCCTGGGCGCGCAACCGGGCGGCCAGGTCCGTCATCAGGGGGTCGGCCATCAGGGGGTCGGTCACCAGCGGGTCGGCCGACGGATCGTCTGGACCCGCCGGCATCGCCCCGCCGGTGGCCGCGTGCGCCAGCAGGTCACGCAGCATCCGCGCGCCCGCCGTGATGAGCCGGTCGGGGTCCAGGTCCTCGGCGCCGAACGAGGTGACGACGGTCATCCGGCGCCGCGCCCGGGTCGTCGCGACGGCCAGCCGACGCTCACCGCCGTCCTGGGTGAGGGCGCCGAACCGATGCAGCACCCGCCCGTGCGGAGTGCGGCCGAACCCGATCGAGAGCACCACGGCGTCGCGGGCGTCGCCCTGGGCCCGGTCTGCGTCCTTGACGACGAACGGCTCGGGCCGGTCGTCGGCGAAGAACGGGGCCAGGGTGGCGTGGTCGGGCTGGATGCGATCTCGCGGCGCAGCGCGTCCTCGATCCGGGCGGCGTGCCGCCGGCCCAGGGTGATGACGGCCAGCGACTCGTCGGGGCGGCGGCGCGCGTGGTCGATGACCAGCTCGCTGACTCGGTCGACCTCGACCTCGGTGCTCTCGACCGCCTCGGCGCCCACGGGTACCGGCCCGGTGCCGTCGACCTGCTCCAGGCTCAGGACGTCGGCGCCGACCACGCCGGGGACGGTGACCAGCGCCCGGCCGTAGACGTGCTGGTCGGCGAAGGCGACCACCCGCTCGTCGCGCGAGCGGTGGTCGTGGTCCAGGTGCAGGACGGGCAGCACCGCCGACCCGGCCTCGAGCACCGACGCGAGGCCGCCGTCCGGCAGCAGCTGGTGGCCGTCGCCGACCAGCACGACCTGGCGGGCGCGGCTGATCGCCGCGACGGCCTCGGCCACGGGCACCGACGAGGCCTCGAGGACGACCACGACGTCGAACAGGACCCCGGGCGGCAGCACCTGCGCGACCACCAGCGGGCTCATCGCCCAGCACGGGTTCGCCGCGAGCAGGACGTCCGGGCACTCGCTGACCAGGTCGCGCAGCGGGCGGTGCCGGCGGCTGCGCTCGGCCTCGCCGCGCAGGACGGCGCTCTGGTCGGGGTGGCCGGCCAGGCTGGCCCGCAGCCGCCCGGTCGTGAGCCGCCGCACGCGCTCGGCGCTGTCTGACCCGCGCCGCCGGTCGGCCTCGGCGAACGCGGCCGCGACCTGGCGCAGGCGCTCGCCGTCGTGCGCCCCGTACGCCGGGTCGTCCAGCGCGACGTGCTCGAGCAGCGAGGTCCACCACACCAGGTCGAGCTCGGCCCCGACCTCGTGCTCGTCGACGCCCCGGCGGGCCAGGTCGCCCAGCAGCGGCTCGAGGCCCGCCGCGCGCAACTGCTCGCGCAGCGCCAGCGTCCGCGGTGCCAGCGCCAACGCCGGCGTGCGCTCGCCCAGCAGCGCGAGCCGGCCGACGAGCAGGTCGACGTCGAGGTCGGCGAGGTCACCGCCGGCGGCGGTCTCGGCGAGCTGCTCGCTGAGCCGGGCGAGCGGCTCGGCGACGTCGAGGTAGGCGCGTTCGGTCTCGTCCAGCCCGCTGGGCAGCGCCGGTCGCGAGCCGGGCCCGACGGCCCGCTGCCACCGCTCGCGCTGCTCACCGGCCGCCACCAGCGCCGCGTGCAGGTCGGCCGGCGGGGCGCCGGGCCGCAGCAGCCCGCGGGCCTGGCGGCGCAACCGGCCACGCAGCAACGACCCTTGCGCGATCCCGTGCTCGGCACGCCAGCGGGGGCCGGCGGTGGCGGCCACCAGGTCGGTGAGCGACGTGTCGAACACCGCCGGCGCGAAGACCTCCAGGCTGGCCCGCACCGCACCGACCAGGCTCAGGGCCACCCCCCAGTCGGCCACGGTGCGCGCGGGGGGCATGCCGGCCTCGTCCAGCAGCAGGCGCATCCGCTCGCGGGCCACCGGCAGGGTGCGCGTCACGAGGTCGGTCACGGCCGCCAGCGCCTGCTCGGTCTGCTCGACCGTGGTCAGCCGGGCGCCGAACCACGGGTCGTCGTCCGGCCCGGTGCGCAGGACGCCGACCCGGGCCGCGTCGCTCAGCTTCCTACGCAGCCGGCCCAGCTCGGCTCGGTCCAGCCGGGTCAGGTCCGCACCGCGCACCCGCACCCGCGAGCGCGGCGCCGGACGCCGGGCCGTCAGCTCGGCGAGCGCGCACTGGGCCGCGGACGCCGTCACGCCCCACGGCTCACGCACCCGGTGCAGCGCGCGGGTGTGCGCGGCCAGCTGGGCGGCGAGCTGGTCGGTCGACCGATCGGCTGAGGCGTCGGCAGCGGTTCCGGCAGCCGCCGGGGGGTGGGCGCGGACGACGTCTGCGCGCCCGAGGTCGGCAGCCAGCCGGTCGGCGATCCGCCGGCGCCCGGCGCCCCCGTCGGGCAGGTCGAGCACGAGGTCGTCCAGGCCGACCTGGCTCAGCCGCTGCAGCACCGACTCCAGCGCCGCGCGCTTGTCGGCGACCAGCAGCGTGCTGCGGCCGTCCGCGGCGAGCGCGGCGACCAGGGCCGCGACGGTCTGGGTCGATCCCGTCCCCGGGGGGGCCTGGACGACCAGGTGCGACCCGGCGCGGACGGCGGCGACCACCGCGGCCTGGGCGGCGTCGACGTCCAGCACCAGGTCGTCGGCGGCGGCACCCGGCCCCGGGTCGGCGCGGCCGGTGGCCAGTGGGCCGCCCGAGAGTCCGGCGCCGCAGAGGTCGGCGAGCGCCGCCGGGTCGCCGGCGAGGGCGGCGACGACGTCGCTGGCGGCCAGGGCGGTGACCGGGGCGGCGAGGTCGGCGAGGCGCGCCGGGCCGGCGAGGTCGAGGGTGCCGAGCACCAGCCGCGGCTCGATCGCGAAGCCCGGCAGGGCGGCGCAGGCCTGCGCCACCCGGCGCAGCGCCGGGCCGGGGTCCAGGCGATCGGCGCCCGGGGCGCTGTCGCGCGCCGGCCCGGTGACCAGGTCGGCGACCAGGTCGGCGTCCAGGTGGACGCCGTGCTCGGTCGCGAGCTGGTGCACGAGCACCGGGTTGAGCTCGATCTCGGTGCCGAGGTCGAGGTCGAAGTCCTCACCCGCGGCGCCGCGGGGCCGCAGCGTGCACGGCACGAGCAGCACGGGTCCGGTCGGCTCCGATCCAGAGGTCAGGGGCGCGCCCGTGCTCGACGCCCAGGTCGCCAGCCCGATCCCCAGCCACCCGACGTCCAGGCCGCGCTCGTGCGCGAGCTCGAGGGTGGCGGCGCGGATGGCGCGGGCGCCGGTGCGGGCGTCGGCGAGGGCGTCCACCTCGCGCACCAGGCCCGAGAGCCGGGTGGGGCGGCCGGCGAGCAGCATGGCCAGCCCGCTGGGGTGCGCGTGGGTGAGGTCGAGCGTGAGGTCGGTGCGCGACGACGAGGGGAGCACCGACTCGGGCGCCCCGCGGTCTCGCAGCCCGGCGGACCAGGACGCCGCCGCCAGCGCGACCCGCTCGGCGCGGGTCAGGTCTTCGTCCACTCCCCGAGGCTAACCGGCTGCCACTGGTTGACGGTGCGCACCACGCAGGGGGGCAAGCGGTGCGCACCGTCGCGATGATCATGGCGGCAGGCTGCTTGCGACGTCAAGCAGTCCGACCGGAACCGCGCCAGGTGAGCGTGTCGCACGCACCGGCGGCCCGACCGCGTCCGCGTGCGACACGGGTCCGGTGCCGAGGCACAATCGGGGGGTGGCACACCCCGGCGCGCTCCGTGACAACGCCCGCGAGGACAACGCCCGCGAGGACAACGCCCGCGAGGACGACGCCCGCGAGGACAGCACCCGCGAGGACAGCACCCACGAGCCGCCCCCGGCCTCGACCGACGTCCTGGTCGTCGGTGCCGGGCCCGCCGGGTCGGCGGCTGCGGCGTGGGCCGCACGCGCCGGGCTCGACGTCCTGCTGGCCGACCGCGCGGTCTTCCCGCGCGACAAGGCGTGCGGCGACGGGCTCACCCCGCGCGCGGTGGCCGAGCTGCGCCGCCTCGGCCTCGGCCCCTGGCTGGCCGGTCGACCCGCCAACTGGGGCCTGCGCGCCGCCGGCTTCGGCCAGGAGCTCTACCTGCCCTGGCCCGGTGGCTCGCTGCCCGCCCACGGCAGCGCGGTGCCCCGCACGGAGCTGGACGCCACGATCCGCGACGTCGCGCTGGCGAGCGGGGCGGGCGCCCTGCAGGGCGCGCAGGCCGTGGACGTGGTCCGCGAGGGCGAGCGGGTGACCGGCGTGGTCTTCACCCGCGACGGCCAGACCTTCACCGTCGGCTGCCGCCGCCTGGTGGTGGCCGACGGCGCGCGCAGCCAGCTCGGCCGGGTGCTCGGCCGCGAGTGGCACCGCGACACCGCGTACGGCGTGGCCGTGCGCGGCTACGTCGACTCGGCGCGCAGCACCGACCCCTGGATCAGCAGCCACCTCGAGCTGCGCGGCGCCGACCGCGAGCTGCTGTCGGGCTACGGCTGGGTGTTCCCGCTCGGCGGCGGTCAGGTCAACATCGGGGTCGGCACCCTCGCGACCGCGCGGCGTCCGGCCGACGTGGCGCTCCGGCCGCTGCTGGGCGTCTACGCCGAGCAGCGGCGCGAGGACTGGCAGCTGAGCGGACCGGTGCGCGCACCCTGGTCGGCGCTGCTGCCGATGGGCGGGGCCGTGTCGGGCGTCGCGGGAGCCAACTGGGCGTTCGTGGGTGACGCCGCCGGGTGCGTCAACCCGCTCAACGGCGAGGGCATCGACTACGGCCTCGAGACCGGGCGGCTGGTCGTCGACCTCCTGACCGGCACCGACGACCTGAGCGCGGCCTGGCCCGCGGTGCTGCGCGAGCACTACGGCGAGGCCTTCTCGATCGCCCGGCGCCTCGCCGGGTTGATCACCGTGCCGGGGCTGCTGCCGGCGGCCGGCCCGGTCGGCATGCGCTCGCGGGCGCTGATGACGCTGGCGCTGCGGCTGATGGGCAACCTGGTGACTCCGGACGACGCCGACGTCGTCGCGCGGCTGTGGCGCGGCGCGGGTCGGGTGTCGTCGTTGGTCGACCCGCGGCCGCCGTTCAGCGCGCAGCGACCCGGACGGCCCGGTCATCTGGGCCGACCCGGTCGTCCGGGCGCCCGCCGCGCCGGGGCCGCGCGCGAGCGGGTCAGCGCCGCTGCTGCTGGCTGACGACCAACGGGGCCGCGTCGTCCCGTCGACGCGGCACGAACTGCTCGGTGCGTCCCTTGCCCAGCGCCTTGGCGCGGTACATCGCCGTGTCGGCGCCGCGCAGGACGTCGGTGCCCGAGGCGCCGCGCGAGGCATGGGCCACCCCGATGCTGACCCCGACCCGGGCCAGCTCGCCGTCGAGGGCGAAGGGGTCGAGGAAGCACGCCTGGATCGCGTCGGCCGCGCGCAGCGAGCGAACCGGTGCGTCGACGTCGGTGATCAGCACCGCGAACTCGTCGCCACCCAGGCGCGCGATCAGGTCGTCGGGGGCCAGGCACTCGCGCAGACGCAGGGCGACGGCGCTCAGCAGGTGGTCACCGGCGTGGTGCCCCAGCCGGTCGTTCACCGCCTTGAAGCCGTCGAGGTCGCAGAACAGCACCGAGACGCCGGCCGTCTCGGCCTGCGGTGCCAGAGCCTGGTCGAGCCGGTCGCCGAACACGCGACGGTTCGCCAAGCCGGTCAGCGAGTCGTGCCCGGCCAGGTGGGTCATCTCGTCGTTGAGCCGGTGCCGGTCCAGCGACGCCGCCGCGATCGACGTCAGCGCCTCGAGCGCACGGCGGTCGTCGTCGTCGAAGGGCTGGGCGTGAGCGGCCCGGCGCACCACGAGCTGGCGCACCTCGCGCCCGCCGATGACGAGCGGGCAGCCGAGCTCGCCAGGCCCGGCGGGGGCCACGCGCAGCTCGGCGGTGGTGTGGCGCAGCACCGACGTGGCCTGGTCGACCAGGGTGCGCTCGAGCTCGGCGTCCTCGCTCCAGTCCGGCGCCTGCGCCGCAGCCTGGAACAGCGCGGTCAGCCGCTGCTGGGACAGCCGCGCCCGGCTGACCGCGTCGACGGCCAGCAGGATCGTCACGATCGGCACCAGCAGCAGACCGAGCGTCCACGCCGGGGCACCTCGCTCGAGCACCGACCCCAGGAAGCCGATGCTGTCGACGGCGACGAAGCACACCAGCCCGAGCGGCACCGTGCGCCACTGCAGGGCGCTGCTGAACGGCTGCCGCGCGTCCAGGGCCAGCCAGGTGGCGGTCATCAGCATGTCGTAGGCGAAGTAGACGGCGCACCCGACCAGCACGACAGCGAGCTCCTGCGCGCGTGGCGGCCCGCCGTGCGGCACCAGCGAGGCGACCCCCACGAGCAGCGCCCCACCGGTGATCGTCAGGCTGGCGTTGAACACTCGCACCCGCATCGGACGGCGCTCGACCAGGTGCTCGATGAGCATGCCCACCGCCCACACCGTGAGCGCCTCGGTCAGCGGGGTCGAGCAGGCCAGGAACACCAGGACGCTGGCCTCGAAGCCGATCACGGCGTCCCCGGCGCGGTTGGTCAGCACCAGCGGGTAGCGACCCATCAGCACCAGCAGGGCGACCGCCAGGAGCGAGAAGGGGTGCAGGCCGCCGCGCTCGCTGATCTGGTGCGTCACGCTCAGCGCGACGACCAGCGCGGCCGCCGTCGCCAGCCCGACGTCCAGGAGGGGGCGTGCAGCAACCCGCCAGCTCACCGCCACCGCCGCACCCCCGCCCCTGGACCCACGCCACCCTAAGCGCGACCACCGTGATCAACGGCACGGCTGGCCCCGACCTTGAGCCGCGTCGCCTACCCTGACACGGCGCCCTGGTAGCTCAGCGGATAGAGCAACCGCCTCCTAAGCGGTAGGTCGCCGGTTCAAGTCCGGCCTGGGGCACCCCGTCGTTCGAGGAGGAACCCCGTGGCAGGTCCCGCATGACCGTCGACCGGATGCTGCCGACGCCGGAGGCCCACGACCTGATCGAGCTGACCCGTGACCTCGCCGACGGCGAGCTCGCGCCGCGGGTCGTGGCCGACGAGGCCGCCGAGCACTTCCCCGCCGAGGTCTTCACCACGCTGGGCCGCGCCGGCCTGCTCGGCCTGCCCTACGCCGAGGAGCTCGGCGGCGGCGGCCAGCCCTACGAGGTCTATCTGCAGGTGCTCGAGGAGCTCGGCGCGCGGTGGGCGGCGGTCGCCGTCGCCGTCAGCGTGCACGGACTGGCCTGCTTCCCACTGGCCACCTTCGGCACCGCCCAGCAGCAGCAGCGCTGGCTGCCCGACATGCTCGGCGGCTCGATGCTCGGTGCCTACAGCCTGTCCGAGCCGCAGGCGGGGTCGGACGCCGCGGCGCTGACCTGCCGCGCCGACAAGGCGGACGACGGGTGGCGCGTCACCGGCACCAAGGCCTGGGTCACCGCCGGCGGGGTCGCCGACTTTTACACGCTGTTCGCCCGCACGGGCAGCGACCCGACCCGCGGGGTCTCGTGCTTCCTCACCCCGGGCCAGGTGCCGGGCCTGTCCTTCGACAGGCCCGAGGACAAGATGGGTCTGCGGGCCGTCCCGACCGCGAGCGCGCACTGGGACGGCGCGGTGATCGAGCACGACCGGCTGGTCGGCGACGAGGGACAGGGGCTGCCGATCGCCTTCGCGGCCCTGGACTCGGGCCGCCTGGGCATCGCGGCCGTCGCCGTGGGCCTGGCCCAGGGGGCGCTGGACGACGCCGTCGCCTACGCCAAGCAGCGGCAGACCTTCGGCCGGCGGATCATCGACCACCAGGGTCTGGGCTTCGTGCTCGCCGACATGGCCGCCGCGGTCGACTCGGCCCGCGCCACCTACCTGGACGCCGCCCGCCGGCGCGACGCCGGCCGGCCGTACAGCCGGCACGCCAGCGTGGCCAAGCTGGTCGCGACCGACGCGGCGATGAAGGTGACGACCGACGCGGTGCAGGTGCTGGGCGGGTACGGGTACACCCGCGACTTCCCGCTCGAGCGGTACATGCGCGAGGCCAAGATCATGCAGATCTTCGAGGGCACCAACCAGATCCAGCGCCTGGTGATCAGCCGCCAGCTCGCCCGCTGATCCGCCGCCCACCCGCTGAACCGCCCCACCCGCTGAACCGCCCCACCCCCCTCGACAGGAGCCCCATGCAGATCGCCGGAACCGCCGCGCTCGTCACCGGCGCGGCCTCGGGCCTGGGCGCGGCCACCGCCGCCGCCCTCGCGGAGCAGGGCGCGGTCGTCACCGGGATTGACCTGCCCGCGGCGATCGCATCGGCCGGGCACCCGCCCGCCGGGGTGACCCTGCTGGCGGCCGACGTCACCAGCGAGGAGCAGGTCGGGGCCGCCGTCCGCACCGCGGCGGGTGGGCCGGCGCCGCTGCGGATCGTGGTCAGCTGCGCAGGGATCGCGCCGGCCGCCCGGG
>JBKJTJ010000101.1:0-4093 GCA_046590855.1 Actinomycetota bacterium | reverse complement strand
GGACCGCGTCGCCGCCCTGCTGCCTCGGCTCTCACTGGCCGAGAAGGTCGGGCTGATGTTCCACACGGTCATCGAGGCGGGTGCGGATGGGTCGCTGGTGGAGTCGGCCGGAGCCATCAGCAAGTCCTCGACCACAGAGGTGGTGACGGGCAAGCACCTGACGCACTTCAACGTCCACGCGTTGAGGGACCCGCGGATGGCGGCCCGGTGGCACAACGCCCTGCAGGCGCTCGCCGAGCAGAACCCGCACGGGATCCCGGTGACGATCTCGACCGACCCCCGCCACGGGTTCGTCGAGAACGTTGGCGTCTCGTTCGCCGCCGGGATGTTCTCGCAGTGGCCCGAGCCGCTCGGCCTGGCGGCGCTGCGCGACGTCGAGGCCGTCCGGCGCTTCGCCGACATCGCCCGCCAGGAGTACGTGTCGGTCGGTCTGCGCGCTGCTCTGCACCCGACGCTCGACCTGGCGACCGAGCCCCGGTGGGCTCGGGCGGCGGGGACCTTCGGTCAGGACCCAACCCTGGTCACCGAGCTGGGCGTCGCCTACCTGGACGGCCTGCAGCAGGATCGGCTCGGGCCGGGCAGCGTCGCGTGCACCACCAAGCACTTCCCCGGTGGCGGTCCGCAGAAGGACGGCGAGGACGCGCACTTCCCCTACGGCCGTGAGCAGGTCTACCCCGGCGGACGGTTCGCCGACCACCTGGCTCCGTTCCCGGCCGCCATCGAGGCCGGGACCAGCGCGATGATGCCGTACTACGGCATGCCCGTCGGTCTGGTCGTCGACGGTGAGCCGGTGCGCGAGGTCGGGTTCGCCTTCAGCTCGGCCATCATCACCGACCTCCTGCGCGGCACGCTGGGTTACACCGGGGTCGTGCTGACCGACTGGGAGCTGATCAACGACAACCACGTCGGGGATCAGGTGCTGCCCGCCCGCGCCTGGGGGGTCGAGCACCTCGATGCGCACGCCCGGATGGAGCTGCTGCTGCGGGCCGGCGCCGACCAGTTCGGCGGCGAGGAGTGCACGGACGTCCTGCTCGACCTGGTGGCGCAGGGCCGGGTCAGCGAGCGGCGGATCGACGAGTCGGCCGCCCGCCTGCTCACCGTGAAGTTCCAGCTCGGACTCTTCGACGACCCCTACGTCGACGAGGACCTCGCCGTGGCCACGGCTGGTCGTGCCGACTTCCGGCACGAAGGTCACCTGGCGCAAGCGCGCTCGGTGACCGTCCTGGTCAACGCCTCGACGGCGCGGGGACCGGTGCTGCCGCTGGCGGGGGCCCAGCGGTACTACCTCGAGGGCGTGGACCCAGCCGTGGTGACCGACCTGGGTGGGACGGTCGTCACCGACGCGGCCCAGGCCGACGTCGCCGTCGTCCGGCTGAAGGCGCCTTTCGAACCACGCTCGGATCTGTTCCTGGAGTCCTGGTTCCACCAGGGCTCGCTGGAGTTCGCGCCCGGGCTGGTGGTGCGGATGGCCAGGATCGCTGCGCAGGTGCCGCTGGTGATCGACGTGACCGTGGACCGACCGGCGGTGCTCACCCCGCTGGCCGAGGTGGTCAGCGCCCTGGTCGTGACGTACGGCTCGAGCGACCGGGCCCTGTTCGACGCGCTGACCGGCGCGATCGGGCCGCGAGGCCGCCTGCCCTTCGACATCCCACGGTCGATGGCCGACGTCCGCGCGCACGGGGAGGACGTCGTCGGCCTGCCCGATCCGCTGTACCGGTTCGGCGACGGTCTCGAGCTCGACACCTGACTCGTCGCGGCGGCTCAGCCGTAGGTGTCGCGCGGCCCGCGGCCGCTCACCCGGTACCCGCCGCGACGCCAGGACGGGGACGCCGGCCCGGCCACGCTCACCTGGTCGACGACGCCCTCACCCAGCTCCTCGGCCAGCCGCCGCAGCAGGGTCGGCACCAGCAGGCGCACCTGGGTGGCCCACGCCGTCGAGTCGGCGCGCACGCGCAGGACGCCGTCCTCGAAGGACTCGGGCTCGCAGTGCAGCGCCACCTCGGCGCCGACGACGCTGGGCCACCGTCCGATCACCCCGCCGACGGCGACGTCGACGTCCCAGCCGCGGTCGCTCACCAGCCGCGCCAGGCCGACCGCGAGACCCTGCGGGTCGCGCTCGTCGGCGGCCGTGCCCGACACCTGGGGCGCGGGCAGCGGCACCCGGCGCTTGACCTTCGAGCCCGGGCGCAGTCCCCGCGCCAGCGCGACGGCGCGGGCGCGCATCAGCGCGGTGCGCGCGGCGAGCTCGGCCCGGGCCGGCTCGTCGTCCGCGAGCGGGGCCGACGGCGGCTCATCGGACACCGGTCACCTCGCCGCCCATGACGTCCACCCGCGCCCCGACGAGCGCCTCGGGGACGTCCTGCGGCACGGCCGCCGTGACCAGCACCTGCTCGGCGCCGCTGACCAGGGCGGCGAGGCGCTCGCGGCGTCCGACGTCCAGCTCGGCGAACACGTCGTCCAGCACGAGCACCGGGTCGCCGCCACCCTCGTGCCGCAACAGCTCGTACGACGCCAGCCGCAGCGCCAGCGCGTACGACCAGGACTCGCCGTGGCTGGCGTAGCCCTTGGCCGGCAGGTCGCCCAGCGACAGGACGAGGTCGTCGCGGTGCGGGCCCACCAGGCACACCCCGCGGTCGAGCTCCTGCGGGCGCATCCGCCCGACCGCCTCGAGCAGCCGCGCCTGCAGCAGCTCGCGGCCGCCCGAGGGCGCGTCACGGACGGCGTCGACCAGGTCGTCGCCGAGCGCGCTCCGGTAGGCGATGACCGCGTCGCCCTGCTTGTCGCTGACCTGCGCGTACGCCGCGGCCACCGGCGCGCTCAGGTCGTCGACCAGCCGCAGCCGGCCGGCCAGCAGCTCGGCTCCCGCGTTCGCCAGGTGGGTGTCCCACACGTCCAGGGTCCGCACGTCACCCGAGCCCCGCCGGATCGCCGACCCGGCCGACTTCAGCAGCGCCGTCCGCTGCTTGAGCACGCGGTCGTAGTCGGCGCGGACGCCGGCGTAGCGGGGCGAGCGGGCGCTGAGCAGGTCGTCCAGGAACCGGCGCCGCTCACCCGGGTCGCCCTTGACCAGGGCGAGGTCCTCGGGGGCGAACAGCACGGTGCGCAACAGCCCGACCACCTCACGGGCGCGGGGGACCGGGCCGCGGTTGATCCGCGCCCGGTTGGCTCGCCCGGCCGTGATCTCGATCTCGACCAGCGTCGAGCGGCCGTCGCGCACCACCGCGGCCCGCACGATCGCCCGCTCGGCCCCCGACCGCACCAGGGGCGCGTCGGTCGAGACCCGGTGGCTGGTCAAGGTGGCGACGTAGCCGATGGCCTCGACCAGGTTGGTCTTGCCCTGGCCGTTGGGCCCGACCAGGGCCGTGACCCCTGGCCCCAGCGCGAGCTCGACCCCGGCGTAGCTGCGGAAGTCGGTCAGCGACAGGTGGGCGACGTGCACGACTCAGCTGGTCGAGCCGGTGCCGGACGACGGCCCCGCGGTGACCGCCTCGGCGGCCTTGGTCGCGTGGCCGCCGAACTGGTTGCGCAGCGCCGAGACGGCCTGCATGGCGGGGGACTCGGTCTGCCGCGAGGCGAACCGGGCGAACAGCGCGCTGGAGATCACCGGCATCGGCACGGCGTTGGCGATGCCCTCCTCGACGGTCCACCGGCCCTCGCCTGAGTCCTGCGTGTACCCGCTGATCTCAGCCAGACCCGGGTCCTCCTCCAGCGCCTTGACCAGCAGGTCCAGCAACCACGACCGGACGACCGTGCCGCGGGTCCAGGCCTTGAACGCGCCGTGGACGTCGGTGACCAGGTCCTTGGCGGCCAGCAGCTCGTACCCCTCGGCGTACGCCTGCATCAGCCCGTACTCGATGCCGTTGTGGACCATCTTGGTGTAGTGCCCGGCCCCGACCGCGCCGGCGTGCACGAAGCCCTCCTCGCGCGGGCCCTCGGGGCGCAGGGCGTCGAAGACCGGCATCGCGCGCTCGACGTCGTCGACGTCGCCACCGACCATCAGCCCGTACCCGTTGTCCTTGCCCCACACCCCGCCCGAGACGCCGCAGTCCAGGTAGCGCACCCCGTGGGCGTCCAGCGCCGTGGCGTTGACGGT
>JBKJTJ010000010.1:0-4279 GCA_046590855.1 Actinomycetota bacterium | reverse complement strand
ACACGGTCATGAAGGTCGAGCTGATCCACCCGATCGCGATGGACGAGGGCCTCCGGTTCGCGATCCGTGAGGGTGGACGTACCGTTGGCGCCGGCCGCGTCACCAAGATCATCAAGTAGTACGGTTCCTGCGCCCGTTCGGGCGTCCCGTGTTCTTTGACAAGTGAGGCTTGCTAGTGGCTGAGAAGCAGAAGATCCGCATCCGCCTGAAGGCGTACGACCACGAGGTCATCGACCAGTCGACGAAGAAGATCGTCGAGACGGTGCTGCGCACGCAGGCGACCGTGCGGGGTCCGATCCCGCTTCCCACCGAGAAGCACCGCTACACGGTGATCCGCTCGCCGCACAAGGACAAGGACAGCCGCGAGCACTTCGAGATGCGCATCCACAAGCGCCTCATCGACATCCTCGAGCCGTCTGCCAAGACGGTCGACTCGCTGCAGCGCATCGAGCTGCCCGCTGGCGTCGACATCGAGATCAAGATCCAGCAGGTGTAGGGGCAGCGGGATGATCAAGGTCGGCATCCAGATCCCCAACTTCACCTACCCGGACACCAAGCCCGAGCAGCTCTTCGAGCGCATCGCGGCGATCGCCGTCGCCGCGGAGAACGCCGGCGCCGACACCGTGATGGTGATGGACCACTTCTACCAGCTGCCGCTCCTGGGGCCGCCGGAGCACGAGATGTTCGAGGCGTACACGCTGCTGGGAGCGATCGCCGCCCGCACCTCGAAGGTGAAGCTCGGCACGCTCGTGACCGGTGTGACCTACCGGAACCCGGCCATCCTCGCCAAGATCGTCACGTCGCTTGATGTCATCTCCGGCGGTCGCGCGTTCCTCGGCATCGGCGCCGCCTGGCACGACGTCGAGCACGACGCCCTCGGTGTCGACTTCCCACCCGTCAAGGTGCGCTTCGAGATGCTGGAGGAAGCGCTGGCCATCTGCCGAGCGATGTTCCGTGGCGAGCGGCCGACGATCGAGGGCAAGCACTTCTCGGTGCAGGACGCAATCAACAGCCCCGCCCCGATCACGCCCGGGGGCCCGCCGATCATGATCGGCGGCCAAGGCGAGAAGAAGACGCTGCGGCTCATGGCCCAGCACGCCGAGATGGCCAACTTCACCTCCGGCTTCGACGAGCTCCCCCACAAGCTCGACGTGCTGCGCAAGCACTGCGCCGATGTCGGCCGCGACTACGACACGATCAACAAGACGCCGCTGTGCTCGGTGGTGGTCGGCGAGTCGATGGAGGACGCCGTCGCGATGCGCAACGCGTTCCTCCTCGCACGGGGGCTCGACTTCGAGTCGCTCGATGACGCCACGAAGGCCATGGTCAGCGCCCGCATCGTGATGGGCGACGCCGATGCCGCGGGGGAGCAGGTGCAGTCGCTGATGGCGCTCGGTCTCGATGGCATCACCGCCAACCTGCCGGCCAACGGCCACGACCCCGAAGCGGTCACCCGCACTGTGGCTGTTCTGCGCGCCGCCGTCGGCTGACCGGGGGTTCACGTCGGTTCTTGCCCCCGACAACGAGTGGGTGTCGGCATCTGTGGTCACCGGTGGCTTTGGACGCGCGGTGGCCGCCCCGCTAACGTGCTCAGTCCGTGCTTCCAGGCCTATCGCCTGGCACCACAAGCATCGAATCGAAGTCCGGGTAGGCCCGCACCTCGCAGGAACCGCCTGGCACAACCCAATCACGCTCCGCCGGGTCCCCCGTGCGGAGCGTTCGCGTGAACCGGGGTCCGATCCCGGTTCCTCCGCATCGAAGAGAGAGACACAGTCGTCATGGCGACAAAGGCAATCGTTGGCGAAAAGGTAGGGATGACCCAGGTCTGGGACGACGAGAACCGCGTCGTCCCCGTGACCGTCCTTCGGGTCAAGCCCTGCCGCGTCGTGCAGGTCAAGACTGACGAGCGCGACGGCTACAGCGCCCTCCAGGTCACCTTCGGCACGAAGAAGGCCTCCAAGATCACCAAGCCCAAGCTCGGGCACTTCGAGAAGGCGGGCGTCGAGCCCGGCCCGCGGCTCGTCGAGCTGCGCCTCGAGGATGTCTCCGACTACGTCGTGGGCCAAGAGCTCAAGGCCGATCTGCTGGCGGGTGGCGACATCGTCGATGTCACGGCCGTGAGCAAGGGCAAGGGCTTCGCTGGAGCGATGAAGCGCCACGGGTTCGGCGGCATGCCCGCATCCCACGGCACCCACCGCACCCACCGCGCCCCTGGCTCCATCGGCGCCTGCGCCACCCCGTCCCGGGTGTTCCGCGGCACGAAGATGGCTGGTCGCATGGGCGCCGAGAAGGTCACCACCCAGAACCTCCTGGTCGTCCAGGCCGACGCCGAGCGCGACCTCGTGCTCGTGCGTGGCTCGGTCCCCGGCCCCAAGGGCGGCCTCGTCCTCATCCGCGACGCCGTGAAGGCAGGTGCCTGATGCCCACCCTCGACACCAAGGATGCCACCGGCGCCAAGGCAGGCTCCGTCGAGCTCGATGACGCCATGTTCGGCGTCGAGCCCAACATCCCGGTCATGCACCAGGTCGTCACCGCACAGCTCGCCAGCAAGCGCAGTGGCACCCAGTCCACCAAGACCCGCGCCGAGGTGCGAGGCGGTGGCGCCAAGCCGTGGAAGCAGAAGGGCACCGGCCGAGCCCGCGCTGGCTCCAGCCGCTCGCCCCACTGGGTCGGTGGTGGCGTCACGCACGCCCCCAAGCCCCGCGACTACGCCCAGCGCACCCCCAAGAAGATGATCCGCCTCGCTCTCAAGTCGGCCTTGTCCGACCGGGCCAGCTCTGACCGGATCGTCGTGCTCGACTGGGGCCTCGAGGCCCCGAGCACCAAGGGCGCCATCGCAGCCCTGGCCGCCAACGGCATCGAGGGTCGCGTCCTCGCCGTGCTGCGCCCCGAGGACACCGCGATCTGGAAGAGCCTGCGCAACCTCGACAACGTCCACATCTGTGGCGTCTCCGAGCTCAACGCCTACGACGTCCTTGTCTCCGACTGGGTGGTCTTCACCTCCGACACCCTCCCCGCGGACAAGCCAGTCACGCGAGGCGGCGTCCATGCCGCGGCCGCTGATGACGCACAAGGAGCAACGTCGTGAAGGACCCCCGTGACGTCATCCTCGCCCCCGTGGTGAGCGAGAAGTCCTACGCACTGGCCGACCACGCGAACGCTGCGTACACCTTCAAGGTGCACCGCGATGCGTCCAAGCCGGAGATCCACGACGCCATCGAGGCCATCTTCAACGTGAAGGTCCTCAAGGTGAACACCCTCAACCGGATCGGCAAGCGCAAGCGCGATCGCAAGTCCGGCACGTTCGGCAAGCGGCCCGACACCAAGCGGGCCATCGTCACCCTCGTCGAGGGCCAGACGATCGACCTCTTCCAGGCATAGGTCAGCAACCTCATGGCACTTCGAAAGCGCAAGCCCACCAGCCCCGGCCGACGGTTCCAGACGGTCTCCGACTTCTCGGAGATCACGAAGGACACGCCGGAGAAGTCGCTGCTGGCGCCCAAGCACAACACCGGTGGTCGCAACAACTACGGCCGCAAGACCGCGCGCCACAAGGGCGGCGGTCACAAGCAGCGCTACCGCGTGATCGACTTCAAGCGGACCAAGGACGGCGTGCCGGCCAAGGTCGCCGCGGTGGAGTACGACCCCAACCGCAACTGCCGCATCCTGCTCCTCCACTACCTCGATGGCGAGAAGCGCTACATCATCGCTCCGAAGGACGTGAAGGTCGGCGATCTGCTGCACTCGGGCCAGGGCTCCGAGATCCGTCCCGGCAACGCACTGCCGCTGCGCTACATCCCCGTGGGCACCACGGTGCACAACATCGAGCTGCAGCCCGGTGGTGGCGCCAAGATGGCCCGTTCGGCCGGCTCGTCCACCCAGCTCGTGGCCAAGGAGGGCGACTACGCCACCCTGCGGCTGCCGAGCACCGAGATGCGTCGCGTGTCAATCGACTGCCGGGCGACCATCGGCGAGGTCGGCAACTCCGAGGCCGAGCTCATCAAGATCGGCAAGGCCGGGCGCAACCGGTGGAAGGGCGTCAAGCCCCAGACCCGTGGCGTGGCCATGAACCCGGTCGACCACCCCCTCGGTGGTGGTGAGGGCAAGACCTCCGGTGGCCGACACCCCGTGTCGCCCTGGGGCAAGCCCGAAGGCCGTACCCGAGACAAGACCAAGCCGTCCCAGAAGCTCATCGTTCGCCGGCGCCGTACGCGCGGCAGCCGGAGGTAGGAACCATGCCCCGCAGTCTCAAGAAGGGCCCGTTCGTCGACGACCACCT
>JBKJTJ010000240.1:0-7175 GCA_046590855.1 Actinomycetota bacterium | reverse complement strand
CCCGATGCCGAGCACGATCAGCAGCATCAGCAGGCTGGGGTTCCACCAGCCGCGGCCGTCGACGACCGGCGACATCGACCACAGGGTCAGCAGGGTCGCCGTCGCGGCGACCGCGGGGGCCCAGCGGTCGGCGGCCGTGACAGGGCGGCTCATCGCCGTCCCCCGGTCATCAGCGCGCGGCCCGAACCGACGCGGCCCCACGTGCGGTCCAGCGCCTCGCCGGGCTCGGCTCGCACGACGTCCCAACCGGTGGCGCGCAACAGGTCCAGGGCGCTGTCATGAGCCCCGCCGCGGGCCGGGCTGACCTCGGGGGAGGCGTCGGCGACCAGCGCGACACACGACGTGCCCGGTTGGTGCAACCGGGCCAGGGCGGCGACGTCCGCTTCGGCCAGCCGGCCCAGGGCGGCGATGACGAGCCCGCCGGTCGACCCGCTGACAGCGGCCGAGACCGCCCGGTCGAGCTCGACCTCGCCACCCGCGCCGACCGAGGCCAGCGCGTCCAGCACCGTCGACGCCGTCGAGTCACCCGCCGGGCCGGACGCCCAGGTGCCGATGTCGGCGTGCTCGCCGTCGGCCAGGCGCACCGCGTACCCGCGGCCGGACAGGTGGACGGCGACCGACGCGAGCGCGCTGACCGACCACTCGAAGCTGGACGCCGGCCCGTCGCCGAGGTGGGCGGTGCGGCGCCGGTCCAGCAGCAGCGTCGCCCGGCTCTGCCACGGCTGCTCCTCGCGGCGCACCATCAGCTCGCCCCGCCGGGCGGTCGAGCGCCAGTGCACCCGGCGCAGGTCGTCGCCCTGGCGGTACTCACGGGTGGTGGAGTCGTCCTCGCCCGAGGCGGCGACGGCGCGCGGTCGGGAGTCGCCCGAGCCGGTCCAGTCACCCGAGAGGCTGACGGCGGGCAGCGCCACGACGGGCGGGGTCACGACCAGCTCGTCCCGGGCGCTGAACGAGCGCCGGTGCTCGCCCATGCCGAAGGGGTCGGTGAGGGTCAGGCTCAGCGGCCCCACCGTGAACCGGCCCCGGACGTCGGACCGCACCGGGTAGCTGATCGCCCGCCGCTCGCCGGGCTCCAGGCCCGGCAGGACGAACCGCGGCCGCGACCCGAGGACGTACGGCACGTGCTCCTCGGCCAGCACCAGGCCGCAGCGGGTGCCCGACACGTTGGCCACCTCCAGCACGACGCGCGCCTGCTGGCCGGCCTCGACCCGGGTCGGGCTGACCGTCCGGGTGCAGGCCAGGCGGTACCGGGCCCGACCGAGCACGACCACGGTCAGCACCGGGACGACGGCGAGCAGGACCCCGACCCGCAGCAGGTCGCGCTGGCCGAGGGCCAGGGCGCACAGCGCCGCGGTGACCCCGGCCGACAGGACCGCGCGACCGCGGGTGGTCAACCGCCGGAACGGGGCGGCGACGGCTCCGGTGGCCCGGCGGCGGGTGGCGCGAAGACTCATGGCGTGCGGCTAGCGGGGGCTCGCAGCGGGCACCGGCACCCGCTGCACCAGCGCGCCCACCACGTCGACCGCCGAGCGGCGGGCGAGCATCGCGTCGGGGGTCAGCAGCAGCCGGTGGGCGAGGACGGGGGCGGCGAGCACCTGCACGTCGTCCGGCAGCACGTGGTCACGGCCCTCCAGAGCGGCGTGGGCGCGAGCCGCGCGCAGCAGGTGCAGGGTGGCGCGCGGCGAGGCGCCGAGGCGCAGGTCGCTGGAGGAGCGGGTAGCGCCGGCGAGGTCGACGACGTACTGCTTGACCGCCTCGCTCACCCACACCTCACGGGTGGTCGCGACCAGGCGACGGATGTCGGCGGCGCTCGCGACGGGGGTGACGTCGTCCAGCGGTGAGCTCGAGCCGTGGCTGCTGAGCATGTCGAGCTCGGCCCGGGGTGAGGGGTAGCCCATCGACACGCGCGCCATGAACCGGTCGCGCTGGGCCTCGGGCAGCGGGTAGGTGCCCTCCATCTCGATCGGGTTCTGGGTGGCGACCACGATGAAGGGCGCCTCGAGCAGGTAGGTCTCGCCGTCGACCGTGACCTGGCGCTCCTCCATGCACTCCAGCAGCGCGGACTGGGTCTTGGGCGAGGCCCGGTTGATCTCGTCGCCGAGCACCACGTTGGCGAAGATCGCCCCCGGCTTGAACTCGAAGTCGCGCTGCTCCTGGTTGAAGATGCTGACGCCGGTGACGTCGCTGGGCAGCAGGTCGGGCGTGAACTGGATCCGGCGCACGCTGCAGTCGATCGCCCGGGCCATCGCCTTGGCGAGCATGGTCTTGCCGACGCCCGGGACGTCCTCGATGAGCAGGTGACCTTCGGCGAGCAGCACGGTCAGGGCGGTGCGCACGACCTGCGGCTTGCCCTCAACGACCGTCTCGATCGCCGCGGCGATCAGGCCCGCCACCCGGGTGAGCTCGTCCAGCCCCGACCCCTCGCCGGTGCCGGGCAGGTGGGTCCCCGGCAGGTGGGTCACGGTGTCGGTCGCGCTCGCTGAGCTCGCCGAGCTCGGGCGCGGTGCGCTCAGGGCGCTCACGGAACCTCCAGGTGTCGTCATCGAACTGGCGTGCACCGACCGGGTACATCCTGCGCCGCTGGGCGGGCTTTGTCAGCCGCGGTCGGCCCCGGACCGGGGCGAACGGGGGCACCTCGCCCCGCAGGCAACGCGCCAGGTGCCCGGATCGCTCCCTGCCCCCGTTCTCACGTCCGACAGCCGCCCACCCCCACTTCTCCCCACCCTCCGCCCGCCATGACCGCAGGTCGCGGGCCGGGAGCACGACCGGGGAGGACGCCGGGGGCACGGGTGGGGGGCAGGCGGCCGCCTCTCGGCGGCCGGGCGGCACTGCGCCGGCGGATCCGCTCCACCCCGCTCCACGTCGCTGGCGGCATGGCTGACCTGCGGTGATGCACCCGCCCACGCGAGGAAAGAGGTGTCGGACGTGGCGAAAGTGGTTGACCGGGGAGCGCAGTGGGGTAATGTGGAGGACACCGGAGCGGCGGGGTGCGTCGCTGGGGGTCGACGAACGAGTGGTGCCGCGTCAGCGGCCCCGGGCGGGGAGGTGGGCCGGTGTTCCTCGGCACGCACTCCCCACGCCTGGACGAGAAGGGCCGGCTGTTCCTGCCCGCCAAGTTCCGCGCCGAGCTCGCTGCCGGGCTGGTCATCACCCGCGGCCAGGACCGCTGCCTGTTCGTCTACCCGATGGCGGAGTTCGCCCGACTCGCCGAGGCGGCCCGGGCCGCGCCCACGACCATGGGCGAGGCCCGCAAGCACGTGCGGATGCTCAGCTCGAGCGCGAGCGACGAGGTGCCCGACCGCCAGGGCCGGATCACGGTGCCACAGCAGCTGCGCGAGTACGCCGGCCTGGACCGCGACTGCGCGGTGATCGGCGCGCTGTCGCGGGTCGAGATCTGGGACGCTGCCCGCTGGGCCCAGTACGTCGAGGCCAGCGAGCAGGACTACTCCGACCAGGACGAGGAGGTCGTCCCCGGCCTGATCTGAGGGCCCCGCTGACCATGCCGACCGCACGACCCGTCCGTCGAGGTCTCCACCCGCTCCCGCCGTCCTGGCGCACTTCCCCGGTGCCAGGCCGGACCGGAGCGGTTGGGGACCTGGCCGGACGGAGCACCAGCCCGACGACCGCACGCGTAGCGCACGACCGGCACCGCAGGAAGGACGACCATGACGCGCACCGGCGACGCGGCCGACCGGCACGTGCCGGTCCTGCGCGACCGCGTCGTCGCCCTGCTCGAGCCGGCGCTGCGTGAGCAGGGCGCCGTGGTGGTCGACGCGACGCTCGGCATGGGGGGCCACGCGCACGCCCTGCTCACGGCGTGCCCGGCCGCGGTGCTGGTGGGCGTCGACCGCGACCACGAGGCCCTGGCGCTGGCCGGCGAGCGGCTGGCCGAGTTCGGTGACCGCGTGCGTCTGGTGCACGCCGTGTACGACGACCTGCCGCAGCTGCTCGCCGACCTGGGCCTGGCCGAGGTCCGGGGCGTCCTGCTGGACCTCGGTGTCTCGTCCCTGCAGCTGGACGAGGACGACCGCGGGTTCGCCTACCGCGTCGACGCGCCGCTGGACATGCGGATGGACCAGTCGCACGGGGTGACGGCGGCCGAGGTGCTCAACACCTACGACGTCGCTGACCTGGTGCGCGTGCTGCGCGACTACGGCGAGGAGCGCTTCGCCCGCCGGATCGCGGCGAACGTCGTGCGCGAGCGTGAGCGCACGCCGTTCACGACGTCCGCCCGCCTGGTCGAGATCGTCCGGTCCAGCGTGCCGGCGGCCACCCGCACCCAGGGCGGCAACCCGGCCAAGCGCACGTTCCAGGCGCTGCGAATCGAGGTCAACGACGAGCTGGAGGCGCTGCGGACGGCGTTGCCGGCCGCCGTGGACGCGCTGGCCGTGGGCGGCCGGATCGCCGTGCTCGCCTACCATTCCCTCGAGGACCGCCTGGTCAAGCAGGCGCTGGCCGCCGGGGCCCGCAGCAGCGCACCGCAGGGCCTGCCGGTCGAGCTGCCCGAGCACGCGCCGTACCTGCGGCTGCTCGTCCGCGGCAGCGAGCCGCCGAGCCCGGCCGAGATCGAGCAGAACCCGCGGGCGGCCTCGGCGCGCCTGCGCGCGGCCGAGCGCCTGCGTCGCACGCCCCCCGCACCCCAGCCCTCGAGAGGACGTGTCGCATGAGCCAGACCCTCGCGGCCAGCAGCGGGGCGCGGGTGGGTCGCGGCCCGGCCCGGCTGCCCGCACGCGGCCCGGCCCGACCCCCGCGCCCGACGCTTCGGGTGGTGGCGGCCCCGGTCGCCGAGCGCGGCCGCACCGCCTTCGTCCTCGGGGCCCTGGCCCTGCTCGTCGCCGGTCTGGTCACCCTGCTGATGGTCAACACCGCCCTCGCGCAGGGCTCGTTCCGGATGCACGACCTGCGCGCCAGGTCCGGTGAGCTCGCCGACCAGTCGCAGGCGCTGCGCGAGGACATCGCCCTGCAGGCCTCGCCGCAGCGGCTGTCGAGCACGGCGGCGGCCCTCGGCATGGTGCCCTCGGGGTCGGTCGCCTTCCTGCGGCTGTCCGACGGCCGGGTGCTCGGCGTGGCGCAGCCCGCAGCGGCACCGAAGGCACCTACGGTAACGACCGCCGCACCGACCGTGAGCAACCAGGCCCGTCCCGCACCGACCAGCAAGCCCAAGACCAAGTCCAAGCCCACGACGACGAGGTGAACGTGGACCACCCCCGGCCCCGTTCGGCGGCCCGTCCGGCGGCCCGCCCTCGGTCGGCGCCCGCCCCTCGCGGAGCGGGGCGTCCCGCCCCTGGTCGCCCAGCCGGCCGCGCGCCGGGTCGGGTCGCGGGGGCGCCGCGGGCGCGGGAGGCGGCCCACCCCCAGCGCCGGGTGCGCGCGATGTTCCTCGGCGTCTGCGTGGTCATCAGCCTGTTCGCGGTCCAGCTGCTGCGGCTGCAGGCACTGGACGCCTCGGCCATGGCCCAGGAGGCGCTCGGTGGTCGCCTGACGACGGTGGCAGTGCCCGCCCTGCGCGGCGCGGTGCTCGACGCCCACGGCGCGACCCTGGCCGCCAGCGTCGAGCGCTGGGACGTCGTGGCCAGCCAGCGGGTGGTGGCGCAGTGGCAGCGGTTCGTGCCCGACCCGGCCCGCCCCGGCAAGACCATCAAGCTCGCGCTCGGCCCCCGCGACGCCGCGCTGCTGCTCGGGCCCGTGCTCGGCCAGGACGTCGACGCCCTGACCGCCCGCCTGACCGGGACCCGCGGCTACGTCGTGCTGGCCCGGTCGGTGACCCCGCAGGTCTGGCGCGCGGTCGACGCCCTCGGCATCGGCGGTGTCTCGGGCACCCGCACCAGCCAGCGGGTGCACCCCTCGGGCGGCCTGGCCGCCCCCATCACCGGCTGGTACTCGGCGGACCACAAGCCGCTGGGCGGGATGGAGACGCGCCTGGACGCCCAGCTCACCGGCAAGGACGGCAAGACCACCTTCGAGCGCGACCCGAGCGGCCGGCAGATCGCCACCGGCGAGATCGCGGGGTTCGACGCCGTGCCCGGCGCCGACGTCCGGCTGACCATCGACCGCGACCTGCAGTGGAAGGCCGAGAAGGCCCTGGCCGCACAGGTCCAGGCGACCGGCGCCCTGTCGGGCACCGCCGTGGTCATGCGGGTGAGCGACGGCGCGATCCTGGCCCTCGCGAACGCCCCGACCTTCGACCCGAGCGCCACCGGCAAGGACCTGGGCGCCAACCTGCGCAACCGGGCCCTGGGTGACATCTACGAACCCGGCTCGACCGGCAAGGTGATGACTGCCGCGGCCGCGATCGAGGAGGGCGTCGTCAAGGCGTCCACCCCCGTGACCGTCACCGACACGCTGCGCCGGGCCGGCAAGACCTTCCACGACGCCGAGGTGCACCCGCCTGAGCGCCTCACCTTCGCGGGGGTCCTGGCCAAGTCGAGCAACGTGGGCACGATCATGGTCGGGGAGAAGGTGCCGCCGGTCACCATGCGGGGTTACCTCAGCAAGTTCGGCGTGGGGCAGCCCACCGGGCTGGGGTTCCCGGGCGAGAGCCGAGGGATCCTGGCCCCGGTCGAGCAGTGGAGCGGGTCGCAGCGCTACACCGTCCTGTTCGGCCAGGGCCTGTCGGTGAACGCGGTGCAGGCGGCGGGGGTCTACCAGGCCATCGCCAACGGTGGGGTGCGCATGCCACCGCGGCTGGTCGAGGGCGTCCAGCGCGCCGACGGCTCGGTGCAGACCACGCCGACAGCCACCGGCACCCGCGTGGTCAGTGCGGCCACGGCCAGGACCGTCGTCGCCATGCTCGAGGGGGTCGTGAGCGACGAGGGCACGGCGCCCGAGGCGAAGATCCCGGGGTACCGGGTAGCGGGGAAGACGGGTACGGCTCAGCGCTTCGACGACACCTGCGGCTGCTACCGCGGCTACACCGGCTCGTTCATCGGGTTCGCCCCGGCCGACGCTCCGCGGCTGGTGGTCGCGGTCACCCTGCAGCGCCCCGTCAAGGGCTACTTCGGCGGCAAGGTGGCAGCCCCGGTGTTCCGCGACATCATGACCTACGCCCTGCAGCAGCAGCAGATCCCGCCGACCGGCGCCGCGTCGCCCAGCATCCGGCTGACCACGGACGGCCGGTAGCCTCACCCCGTGCCGACGCCAGCCGGTCTGCGTCCCGCCACCGCCACCGGGTCCTC